>JAGQOH010000023.1 GCA_020427635.1 Phycisphaerales bacterium | reverse complement strand
CTCCGAGCTGCGCGTCGCTCGGCGGTTCCAAGGTGGACTGCGCGGCGAAATTGACAAAATCCACGAAGAACTCCAACTCGCCGCCTCCGTCCAGCGCGAGTTCCTCCCTCGCAAACTCCCACAGGCCGACACCGTCGACATCCAGCTCTACTACCGCCCAGCAGGCTATGTCTCAGGCGATATCTACGACGTGCAGAAACTCGATGACCACCACCTCGGCTTCTTCGTCGCCGATGCCGTCGGGCATGGCGTGCCCGCGGCGCTCATGACCATGGTGCTCCTGCGCAGTCTCACCACGACAGTGCCCGGCCCTGAAGGCCGCACCATCCTCCCGCCCGGCGCTGTCCTCGAGAACTTGAACAACGAAATGATCCTGCGCCATGGCGATGTGCCGCGGTTTGCCACCGCCGCCTATGGCATCGTCGACACGCGCGATCGCACCGTCACCATCGCCGGTGCGGGCCACCCCGCGCCCGTCGTGCTCGGGCCCGACGGCACACGCGCCATCGAGACCTCCGGCGGTTTGCTGGGCGTCTTCCCGGAAGCCACCTTTGACGAAGCAGAGTTCGTCCTGCAGCCCGACGACATGCTGATCATCTACTCCGATGGTTTCGAGACCGCCTTCCCGGGTGACGGCGCAGACGACTACGCGCGCCGTGTGCCCTCCAATCGCTACATGCACTTCTTCAGGCAGACCGCCGAGACCTGGCGCGCAGACAACCTCCGCGCCGCCATGGATGAGTTGGCGGGCAAGCTCAACGCACAGAGCGGCTCACTCCACCAGATCGACGACCTCACAGCGCTCGTGCTCGTGCCCGCGCGCACAACGCCGCTCGATCGCCTCTTCCGTGGACAGGCTGGCAAGGGCGCTCACGCTCCCAAGGAGCCCGACCACGCCCAACGCATCGACCAGCAGACACGCGCCGAATCCCGGTGAACGCCTGCGTATAATGCCCCTTCGCCTGCGGCCTTCCGTGCCGCCAAAAGGGGCAATTTTGTGACTGTCACCAACGCGCAGCACCAAGCGGATATCCACCCAAGCGCTTCCATCCACCCGACCTCCAAGATCGCGCCCGGCGCGATCATCGAGGAAGATGTCATCATCGGGCCGCACTGCTCGATCGGCGCCGGCACGCGCATTCGTATGCGCGCAATCATCGTGCAGAACACGTCGATCGGGAAGGACAACGACATCCATCCCTACGCCGTGCTGGGTGGCGACCCCCAAGACCGCGCCTTCAACGCCGAGCACCCGGGCGAATTGATCATTGGCGACAACAACATCTTCCGCGAAGCCGTCACGTTGCACCGCGCGACCCACCCGGGCCCGCCCACGCGCATCGGCAACAACAACTACTTCATGTGCCAATCCCACGCCGGACACAACGCACAGGTGGGTGACAACAACACGATCGGCAACAGCAGTTGCCTCGCGGGCCACGCCACGATTGGCGACCGCAACGTCCTCTCGAGCTGGGTCGGGATTCACCAGTTCGTCCGCGTGGGCGATGGCACGATGTTCCAAGCTGGCGGCGCGGCATCGCAGCATGTGCCGCCCTATGTCATCATGAGCAATCAGGTCAATGGGGTTGCTGGACTAAATGCGGTTGGGCTGCGCCGCAACCCGAACTTGACCGATGACGATCGCCGCGACATCAAGCGTGCATACCGTGCGCTCTACCGCACGCGCGGCGCCCGATCCATGGCCCACGCAGTCGATGCGCTTCGCGCCGAGCAGTTAACGCCCGCGGCAAAGAAATTCGTCAACTTCTTTTATGATGCGCTCAATGAGCCCGAGCCACGCCGTCGACGGGGCGTTTGCGGCGGCGCAGGCGGGCGAAACGCATCAGAGTGAGAGCGCAGACCCCAGTGCCGCAACGATCGGTGCCGCCTTCGCAAGCGTTTCGTCCCATTCCGCCCGCGGCTTTGAATCCGCCACAATCCCCGCCCCAACAGGCAGCGAGATTCGGTCTTGCTCGATCGTCAACGTGCGAATGCCCACATTGAGCGTGAGCCCACCGCCGTCCGCCAAGTACCCCAGCCCGCCGCAATACGCCCCGCGCGGACCGCCAAACATCGGGCGCTCGAGCTCCTCAATGATCTGCAGCGCACGCACTTTCGGTGCGCCCGTCACCGAGCCGGGCGGCATCGTCGCGCGCAACAAATCACCCAAGGAGACACCGTCTCGGAGCGCCGCGCTCACCGTCGCGACAGTGTGCGCGATGTGCCCCGCGTGATGAACCTCAATCGAGCGCGCATCATCCACCTTCACAGATCCACCTCGCGCCACGCGCCCTAAGTCATTCCGCATGAGGTCCACGATCATCGCCAGCTCTGCAGCATCCTTGCGCGATCGTGCAAGACCTTCACTGTGCGCGCCGGCTCGCGTGCCCTTGATGGGCCGTGTGACCACGCGCCACGCGCCATCGGTGTCCGGTGCCGCGTGGAGAAACAACTCCGGGCTCACGGAAACAACCGTCGTCTCTTGCTCAGGCAGCTCCAGATAGCACGGAAAACTCGGGTCGAGCTTCTCGAAGAGCTCCGCTGCCAGGGCACGCGCAGAGCCCGTCATCGTGGCCACCAGCCGGTGCGCCACATTGGCTTGGAAGATGTCGCCGGCATGGGTGTAGCCGCGGGCCTGGGCCACCGCGCGCATGTACTGCTCCGCTGGCCCCTGCGCGTGGAATGCCCCGACGTCCCACCTCGCGCTCGCCGCCGCCTCCCCCCCCTCAAGATCAATCCCGCCACCAAACGGATGGACCGCACCCGTGCGCCGATCGATCGCAATGCCGCGGTCCAAGCGAAGCAGCACCCAAGCGGGGCCATGTGGCCGAGGGGCGCCCGCAAAGCCTCGAGGCTCGCACGCCGCCCCAAGCTCATACGGCAACAGGACCGCCCAGCCTGCCCCAGGCCAATCCCGGTCGTCCGCACAGGGCCCCAGAAGCGGTCCAACCACCCCGTCCAGTGCTCGCAAGGGGTCCGTGGCCGCATCCCATTGATGGGCTTCCACGCGCGTCGGCGGGCCCAGAACGACCCAGCGCCCATCTGCGCCCCACGTCGCGCATGCCAGGGGATTCCCCTTGGGCCAAGCGCGCAACACATCAACCCATGATGGGGTGCTGATTCGCGCAATGTCTGGCAAGGCCTGCCCCATCGCTGCATCCTATTCGGGGAGGATTTCGCGAGCGCCGCGGCCGCCCGACGCGACAAAACAGCTACACTGTTGGGCTCGGCGCGTTTGCTCGCGCCCGTTTTCATCGACACGGTTCTTCTCGCACAATCTGACCAGGGAGTCATGGCGTGGCCAAGCAGCAGCGCAAGAGCAGCAGCGGTTCAAATAAGTCTTCTCGCAGAACTTCGACGACCACCACGCGCGCCGTCAAGAAGAAGACCACCGCCAAGCCCAAGACATCAAAGACCAAAATGGTCTATGTGTTCGACAGCAAGAAGACCGAGGGCGCCGGCGCAATGCGCGGCTTGCTCGGCGGCAAGGGCGCAAACCTCGCCGAGATGAATTCGATCGGCTTGCCCGTCCCGCCCGGCTTCACCATCACCACCCAAACCTGCGCCGCCTATCAGCGCGCCGGAGGCACGTTGCCCGCGGGACTCATGGATGCGGTGCACGCCGGCATCAAGCGACTCGAACGCGACCGCAGCCGTGTCTTTGGTGGCGACAAGAAGCCCCTGCTCGTGTCTATTCGTTCCGGCGCCGCCGTCAGCATGCCGGGCATGATGGACACCATCCTCAACTGCGGTCTCAGTGACGTGTCGGTTGAAGCCCTCGCAAAGGAAACCGGCAATCGGCGCTTCGCCTTCGATGCCTACCGTCGACTGATCAACATGTTTGGTGATGTCGTCATGGGCGTCGATCACCATCACTTTGAGGCCGAGTTCGATCGCATCAAAAAGAAGCTCAAGGTCACGGAAGACACCGCAGTGTCTGCAGAAGGCCTGGAGGAGCTGTGCGACGCATACAAGGCGGTCTATCGCAAGCACGTCGGCTCGCCATTCCCGCAAGACCCCTATGCCCAGCTGGAAGCAGGCATCCGAGCGGTCTTTGAGAGCTGGAACAGCGAGCGCGCCAACACCTATCGGCGCATCAATCGCATCACCGATCTCGAGGGCACCGCAGTCAACGTCCAGTCAATGGTCTTTGGCAACATGGGCGAAGACTGCGCCACGGGTGTTGCATTCACGCGTGATCCCTCCACCGGAACCAATGAGTTCTATGGAGAGTTCCTGGTCAACGCACAGGGTGAAGACGTCGTCGCGGGCATCCGCACGCCGCGCCCGATTGACGAGATGAACCAATGGAACGCGGGCGTCTACAAAGAGTTGCTCGCTGTGCGCACGCAGCTCGAAACGCACTACCGCGATATGCAAGACATTGAGTTCACGATTGAGCAAGGTCGCCTCTACATCCTGCAAACGCGCCACGGCAAGCGCACTGGTGCGTCAGCGGTCAAGATCGCCTGCGATATGGTGCGCGAGAAACTCTTGACCGAAACCGAGGCAATCCTGAGCCTCCCCGCCGCCGACCTGACCCAGTTGCTCGTCCCGAGCTTCGACGCCAAGTCAAAGAAGGGCGCAACCGTGCTCGCCAAGGGCCTGCCCGCCTCACCTGGCGCAGCCGTCGGCAAACTCGCATTCACCGCGGACGAAGCCGTCGAGCGCGCAAACAATGGCGAGAAAGTCATTCTCGTGCGCAAGGAAACGAGCCCGGAAGATGTCGAAGGCATGCACTCCGCGGTGGGCATCCTGACCTCGACCGGTGGCATGACCTCACATGCCGCCGTCGTCGCACGTGGTTGGGGCAAGTGCTGCATCGTCGGCGCAAGCTCGCTGCAAATCGATGCCGCGAAGCGCCAAGTCAAGATTGCCGGCAAGACCCTGAACCACAACACCGTCATTTCCATCGATGGCTCCACCGGTGAGGTCCTGGCGGGCGAGTTGAGTGCGCCACCACCCAAGATGACCGCGGACTTCGAACGTGTCATGACCTGGGCCGACAAGCACCGCACGCTGAAAGTGCGGGCCAATGCCGACACCCCCGCAGATGCCACACGCGCACGCGACTTCGGCGCCGAAGGCATCGGCTTGTGCCGCACTGAACACATGTTCTTCGAGGGCGATCGCATCATCGCGATGCGCCGAATGATCATGGCCGAGACGCGCGAACAACGCGAAGCCGCCCTCGCTGAACTGCTGCCCTATCAGCGCAAGGACTTCATCGGTCTCTTCAAGGCCATGCAAGGCCTGCCCGTGACCATTCGCCTGCTGGATCCACCGTTGCACGAATTCTTGCCCAACGACGATGACGCCCAGCGCGAGATGGCGCAGGTCCTGGGTGTGAGCGTCGCTGCCGTGCGCCAGCGCGTCAGTGATCTCCACGAGGCCAATCCCATGCTGGGCCATCGCGGCTGCAGACTCAGCGTGAGCCACCCCGAAATCCTCGTTATGCAAGTACGCGCAATCGTCGAGGCCGCCATCGAGTGCACCTTGAAGAAGATCAAGGCAATTCCGGAGATCATGATCCCACTGGTAAGCCTCGCCGCAGAACTCGAGATGCTGCGCCGCACCGTCGAGCAGACCATCGAACAGGTCAAGAAGGATCGCGGTTTCAAGGGTGCACTCCCAATCCTCATCGGCACCATGATCGAAACGCCAAGAGCTGCCATGCGCGCCGACGCAATCGCAGAAAACGCCGACTTCTTCAGCTTTGGCACCAACGACATGACGCAGATGGCCTATGGCTTCTCGCGCGATGACATCTCGAGCTTCCTGCCAACCTACCTCCGCCGCGGGCTGCTCAATGTCGATCCCTTCGAGACCCTCGACGCCAATGGCGTCGGCGCATTGGTCCGCACCGCAGTAGAGCGAGGCCGCGCCACACGCAAAGCCATCAAGCTTGGCGTTTGTGGCGAGCACGGTGGCGATCCCGATTCGATCTGCTTCTTCCACGCCGTCGGTCTTGAGTACGTCAGCTGCTCCCCGTTCCGCGTGCCCGTGGCGCGACTCGCCGCAGCGCAAGCCGCATTGCGCGCTGGGGGATCAAAGGCGAAGCGCACCAGCCCATCCAAGCCGTCGCGCAATGGCAAGAAGAGGTAGACCTCAAAGCCATTTCGCACATGGAGTTGCGGCGATGGACGCGCGCACAGTTCTCGGAGTAATCGCAATTGCAGCGACAACGTGCGCGCTTGCAGCATGCCAGGCCACGTCGACACACATCCATCAGGAGCATTACACCGTGACGACCAAGCAACTGGAGCCGTATGCCTGCGGCGCAATCAAGCGGCTCCATGGCTGCGAGGACATCTTGCTGGCAAGCCAGCCAACGCCCGCGGACTTCGAGCAAGCCAAACAGCTCGGCGTCAAGTCCGTGATCAATCAACGTCCCATTGCCGAGATGGACGGGTTTGATGAACAGGCCTGCGTCACAGGCCTTGGCATGGACTACGCCAATCCCGCGTTCAACGGTACCGATGAGCTCACCGATGCAAAGATCAACGAAACCATCGAACTGCTCCGAACCGCCCAGCGCCCCATCCTCATGCACTGCGCTTCCGCAAATCGAACAGGCGCAATCTGGTTTGCATATCGTGCTATAGATGGCGGCCTCACCGTAGAGGATGCGCTTGCGGAGGGCAAGACTGTTGGGCTGCGCTCAGGCGCTTATGAACAGATCGTGCGCGACTACATCGCCCGCCACAAGTGATGCACCACGCTAGTTCGGTGCCCCATTGAGCAGCGCACGCAACGCGTCGCCCGGACTCTCCTGGCGCATCAGGTGTTCACCGATGAGCGCAATGCGCACGCCTGAGGCGCGCAACCGACGCAAGTCCTCCGCCGTGCGAATGCCGGACTCGGACACCAGCACCCGCCGATCGTCCACCAGATCAACCAGCCGCAGCGTGTGATTGAGGTCGGTCGTCATCTGGTTCAAATCTCGATTGTTGATTCCCAAAAGCGTGTAGCTCGCCTTCGGAAAGCCAACATGCGGGCGCACGCGCAGCAGGTTGTCCATCGAATGAACTTCGAGCAGCACCGTGAGCTGTAATTCATGCGCCAGAATCATCAGGTCGACGATCTCGCTCTCGCGCAAGCACTCCGCAATCAGCAGAATCGCGTCCGCGCCAAACGCTCGGCTCTCCCACACCTGATACGGGTCGATGATGAAGTCCTTGCGCAGCACGGGCAGCGGCACCGCATCACGGATCGCGTGGATGTACTCCAACTGACCCGCGAAGAACTGCTGGTCGGTCAGGCAGCTGATCGCGCGCGCTCCCGCTGCGTGATACTGTCGGGCGATGGCCACCGGATCGAAGTCATCCCGGGCGTACTCAGGGCGGATCCACCCCGCCGAGGGGCTCTTCCGCTTGACCTCCGCAATGATCGCGCTGTCGGTCAGCGGGCTCGCCCCCTTTGCCACCCGTGTCAGAGCGCCAAAAAAGTTCCGCGGCGGCCCCAACTCCGAGATCAGCTCCCGCAGCGCCTCCATCGGGCGGGCCACCCGCGCGGCGCGGACCTCCTCCTGCTTGTGGTCAACGATCCGGCGGAGAAAGCTGGGCACATCGTGGCTCATGGTCGTCGCGGGGGCCTTCACATTGCTCATGGGGGAATCGCCGGCCCTGGCTTCTATCGACAGGTCACCCCCCGGAGCGTGTGTTGTAGGCAGAGCCCCTGCGGCGCTCCACTCCCTTGCCGCCGCCCCAGCCCAGGACGCCCTCGCCACGCCCACCTCCGGGGCGTGGGTTGGCCTGCTTCTGGCTGTACTTGGGGCCCTTGTCGCCTGCCTCATCATCACGCGATGGCGATTGTGGCGTCTTCCGCCTCGCCCCGAGCTCACCACACCAAAGGCCCCCGATCGCCTCTCCCCAGCGCACCTGCTGTTGGCGGGCCTCGGGATATGGGTCGCCGCCCACATCGGGGGTGCTGTCGTCCTGGCGACGATCGGCGCCACGCCCGCTGACGCCTCGCCTTCCCTCCGCGACACCACCTTCGCCCTGCTTGGCATGTATGCCGCCGCCGCGCTGATGCTCGTGGTCATCGTTCTGCGCTGGCCCGCCGTGCGAGCCCAGACCGGCCTGCTGGTGGCCAGGCGAGACCCGCTCATCGCGTTTGGGTGGCTGGCCCTGGCGATGCCGATCCTGCTCACACTCGGGGTCGTCCTCCGCGCCTTGGTCTCGGCCCTTCAAGGAACACCCCCGGACGCAACCGCCCACGAAACACTCGCCGCCTTGCAGCGCGAAAACGACAGCACATGGCGCTTGGGTGTCATCGTCCTCGTCTCCGTCGGAGCGCCCATCGTTGAAGAGATCATCTTCCGCGGCTTCATCCAATCGTCAATCCGCGCAGCAGCAGGCGCCACCGCAAGCGGCGCATGGATCGCCGTGGGAATGACCAGCATCGTGTTCACACTGATCCACATGGGCGAAGTTGCGTGGTACGCGCTACCCGTATTGACCTGCTTATCGGCCTTCTTGGGCGCTGCATTTGAACGCTCGGGGCGCCTTGGCGTTCCGATCGTCATGCATGGCCTCTTCAATATTCTGCAACTTGCTTACTCCCTGACTTAGGTGGTCTTGCAAGGATAGTTCTGCATTCGTGTCTGGGCTCGGCAAGTTCGCAGCGTGCGCGGTCGATGTGGACAAAGGAGGTCGCTGCCCATGATGTCAGCCCCGATGCCTGAGAACGAGGCCGAGCGCTTGGCCGCACTGCGCGCATACGAAGTGCTTGACACGCCGCCGGAAGAATCGTTCGATCGCATCACGCGCTTCGCAACACAAATCTTCAATGTGCCGACCGCAGTCATCAGTTTGGTCGACAGCGACCGTGAGTGGTTCAAGAGCGCATGCGGCACGGCTTCCACGCACGGGGACCGAACCAACTCGTTCTGTGGGCACGCAATCCTGGCCAACGACGTCTTCGTTGTTGAAGATGCACTGCAGGACGATCGATTCGCAGACAATCCTGCTGTCATGGGCGAAAGCATTCGCTTCTATGCAGGGGCGCCGCTGTGTACAGCGCAAGGCGCCAACATTGGCGTCCTTTGTTTGCGATCACCCCATCCAAGACGATTCAGCGAACGCGATCGCGAAATGCTCAACGCCTTGGCGGCTTCGACGATGACAGAACTTGATCTTCGCGTTTCCAAGGCACGTGCCGAGGCCGCCTGTCGTGCGCGCACACGATTCTTCGCAAACCTGGGCCACGAAATCCGCACACCCATGACCGCGATCATCGGCTTCACAGACCTCCTGACGCATGACGAATTGTCCGGCGCACAGCGTCAAGAAGCCCTCCGAACGATCAAGCGCAACAGCGAACAACTGCTTGGAATCCTAAGTGATGTGCTGGACCTCTCAAGACTTGAATCCGGACGCATTGACCTGCATTGGAACAACGTGCGCATGAACAACATCTTTGATGATCTGCGATCGATGTTTGAGTGGCGGGCCAAAGAAAAAGATATCGAGCTACGCATCGATGTCGCGCGCAATGTGCCGCTGGTCTTGCGGACCGATAGCACTCGACTGATGCAGATTCTGATCAACCTTGTCAGCAACGCAATCAGGTATACCAAAGAGGGCGCAGTGGATGTGCTGGTGTCCTATGCCGAGCCCACGGGCAGGCTGATGGTCGAAGTGCGCGACACGGGCGTTGGCATGAACGACAAATTCCTCAAACGCGTCTTCATGCCCTTCGAGCAAGCAAAGACATCCCGCACACGAGAGCGCGGCGGGATCGGCCTTGGCCTCGCAATTTCGCTGGCACTCTCTGAAGCAATGGGGGGCGAACTGACCGCAAGCAGCGCGCCTGGTGTGGGCTCAGTCTTTCGATTGTCACTCCCCGTTGCGAGCGGCGCCTTGGGCAAGAGCGAAGAACCTCGAATGGACGTCGTCGAGGGCGGCCTGGAGACCGACGTGCTGCATGGCCGCAACATCCTCGTTGCCGAGGACGGCCGAGATAACCAACGCCTGATCGCATTCGTGCTCGAGCGCGAAGGCGCGAATGTCACGATCGTGAACAACGGCGCACTCGCCGTGCAACGCCTGCAAGAAGAGCCCGCCGCATACGACCTCGTGCTCATGGACATGCAGATGCCCGTGCTCGATGGCTACAGCGCGACGCGCCAAATTCGCGACCGCGGCTTGGATACACCGGTCATCGCCTTGACCGCACATGCCATGGATGGCGATCGACAGCGTTGCCTGGACGCCGGATGTGATGAGTTCCTCACCAAACCAATCGATCGGGACAAACTGGTCGAAGTGCTCGTCCGATTTGCGCAGAAGTCCTCGTCCAAACCCGCTGCAGCCTGATGCCGCGCCGACCTTCGCTACACTGCCCGCCCGATGAGCGATGCAGCACAAACACACCGACCGCGAATCCTGACGGGCGACACGCCTACCGGGCGCCTTCACCTTGGCCACTACGTCGGCAGCCTTGAGAATCGCCTGCGCCTACAAGACGAATACGACTGCTACTTCCTGCTGGCCAACATGCACGCCTTCACCACCCGCGCCGACAAGCCGGCCGACATCCGCCAGGACACCATCGAAATCGTCAAGGACTGGCTCGCCGTTGGCATCGATCCCGATCGCTCGACCATCGTGCTCCAGACCGAGGTGCCCGCAATCGCGGAACTCACCTGGTTCTTCGCCATGCTCTTGCCCTTCAACCGCGTCATGCGCAATCCCACACTCAAGACCGAGATTGACGCCAAAGGCCTTGGCGATACCTACAGCTTCGGCTTTCCGATGTACGCAGTGGGGCAGTGCGCAGACATCCTTGCATTCCGCCCGGAACTCGTGCCCGTCGGCGTGGATCAAGTCGCACACATCGAGATGTGCCGCGAGGCCGCGCGCCGCTTTGACCAGTTCTATTGCAACGTCGATCCGAGAACGGAAGACGAAGACTATGCCAAAGCAGGCGGCGTGTTCCCCGTCCCCAGCGCACTCGTCGGACGCATCGGGCGACTCGTCGGCACCGATGGGTCCAACAAGATGTCCAAGAGCCTCAACAACGCGATCTACCTCAGCGACACACCCAAGCAGGTGAAGAAGAAGATCGGCGCGATGTACCCGGGCCAGAGTCGCGAGCCAAACGAGCCCGGCAATGTCGAGATCAACCCTGTCTTTGGCTATGCCGAAGCCTTCATCAAAGATGAGGCGCAGGTCGACGAACTGAAAGAACGCTACCGCCGCGGTGACAACCTGGGCGATGGTCACGTAAAAGCCGCGGTCATCGACGCCGTCAACGAACTGCTCGATCCCATGCGCGAGCGCAGGGCAGCGCTCGAAAACAAGGATGGCGACGAACGCGTGATCGAGGTCATCCGCGCAGGCACTGCCAAGGCGAATCTCGTCGCGGAAGAAACGCTTCACATGGCCAAGCGGGCCATGGGCCTCGACTTCGGCACTCGCTCGCTGGCATGGAAATGACCTGCGACTTGCTCCCTCTCCCTCCGGGAGAGGGTGGCTCGTCCAACGTGTTGGACGAGACGGGTGAGGGGCTCCTGCAAATCCGGATCTACCGCCGCTTCACGCCCGCCATCAACAACAACGTCGACGGATGCTCTGCTTCGCCCGTGCGCGCACTCAGGATCGCCGCCTCGCACATCGCAAGAATCGCCTTCGCATCCATCGGCGGCAGTTCGGGCGATCTCGGATCAATCGCCCGCCGAAGCTGGTCCGCAATGCGCACCACGCCGCTGTCGCTCGACTCGGCCGATCGCACCGCCCCCTCATGGCGATCTTCAACATGCCCGTCCGCAAACACCAGGTCCACACGATGGTCCGTCACGCGCGCGCACGCCAAATCGCCCAGCACGGTGACACCCCGTTGCCACGCGCCCGCGTGATTCGTCACGTTCACCGTGGCCGACTTGCCATTGGAAAACCGCAGGTGTGCGCTCAGGTCACCTTGCGCTGCCCGAAGCGCCGTCGATGGCGGGCGATACACCCCGCGCGTCGCGCCAGGCGAAACGATCGACGCATCGATCCGATCCGCAGCCCCGAGCAACGCATGCACCGTCGCCATGGCATCGAACAGTCGCGCCCCAAGCGAACCACACGCCGTTGTGCTCCGCCCCGACACATGCACCGCCCGAATCGGCCCGATCTCGGGCAAGCACTCGCGCAGCTCCGCAAACACCGGCGCTTCAACCAACATCGGCGTCGTCCGCGCCCACATGCAGTTGCGCTGGCCAAGATCAACTGCAGACTCCGGCGCAGGCTCGAGCGTGCATACGCGCACACCCCGCTCCGCCGCCGCGCGCAGCAACTCCTGATCCTCAAGCGGGCTCGCCTCGCGCCCATGCACACCCGCAGACGTCAGCCACACCACCTTCGCGTCCGTCGTGGCGATCGCGCTGCGAATATCCGTAATGCGCCTCGCTTCGCCAAACAGCGCCGGCTCATCGCGCTCATCAATCGCCTCCCCTGTAATGCCAACCTCGATCGTGCGCAACCCCGCAAGCTCCGCTACCTCGCGCGCCATATACCCCTGCCCCGGGTCGTACCAGATCAGCGCGTCGAAGACCTCGCGCGCCTTCGCGTTGGGCTTCACCTCCGCTTCGCTCTTGGCGAGGGGCAACTCCGCCTGCGTCAACGCCGCCTTTGGCGCCGCCTTCTTGGAGCGCGTCTTCGTGCTGGCGGCCTTCGTCGTCCTGGGCTTCCGTGCCGGGGGCATAGGTCTCAAAGAATAGCCGCACCCGCCCGCCCGTTATAGACCCTCGGGCGAGATTGACGCTTCGTGCATACAGTGTCTGCGGTATCAGCAGGCAGTCGCGGGCCGCCAAGCGCAAGCTTCGCGCGTCCTGAGGAACGTCCGAGCATCAAAGGGTGACAGCGGTGGGTAACGCCCACGTCGATCGCGAGCCGGCGGCCGACGGACAGGCAACAGAAAACACACCGCCGATGGCCCGCCGCAAGGCGGGCACAGGTAAGGGTGAAATGGTGCGGTAAGAGCGCACCGCCCGCGTGGTGACACGCGGGGCATGGCCACCATGCTGGATGCAAGACCAAGCAGCTTCCTTCGATTGCGATTCGTCGCGTCGAACGCCTGACCCGGGCGGCATGGAAGCGGGTGGGTCGCATGAGCGTCTCGGCAACGAGGCGCCGAGAGAAATGACTGCCCCGCCGTGGGCATGCGCTCGCAAGAGTGTTTCGACCACGGCGCGACAGAACTCGGCGTATCGCTGATATCCGGCTCGAACGACCGGGGCCCCGCAAGGGGCCTCGGCCATTTTTGTACTTCGGTGCGCGACGAAGATTTCCTTTGTCTTGAGTGCCCCGGTTTGCTTGTCAAGCCGGGTCTGCAACGATGTGCGGATGCCACGTCGGCTTCCTCTCTGGGTGCCCCGGCTTGCTTGTCAAGCCGGGTCTGCAACGATGTGCGAATGCCACGTCGGTACGACCTGCCAAACCATGCCCACGAGTTGACCTTCTCGACCTATCGACGCCAGCCCGTGCTCATGCACGAAGGCGTTGCACTGATCGTCCTCGAAGCAATCCGACGTGCCGGCGAGCGGCACAACATCGCCATGCTTGCCTTCATCATCATGCCGGAGCATGTACATGTGTTGGTCCGACCGATGGGGCAGAAGCCAACTGCAATGAAAACCTACGTTGCAGCAATCAAACGGCCGGCATCGTTTCGTGTGCATCAGTTACTTGCACAGACTGCACCGCAACTCGATCAGTCGCTTGTCGATCCAGCATTTGGCTTTCGCCTGTGGCTGCCCGGCGGTGGTTACGACCGGAATCTTGCATCCCGTGATGCCGTGCGCGTATCGATTGAATACATACACAACAATCCGGTGAGGCGAGGCTTGTGCAGTGCGGCGGGCGACTGGCCTTGGTCAAGCTGTAAGCAGTGGCATGAGCCCGGGTGCTCACTGGAGCCGTTCATGCCGAAGGTGGTTCGCGAGGCGGTTCGATGAAAAGGACATGGAACGCACCATCGCTGGTTGTTGCAGGCGGCGTGTGAAAATCACATCGCTCCGACCCGGCTTGACAAGCAAGCCGGGGCACCCAGAAATCAATCTTCCGTTGGCTTCTTGTTTGTAATCGCAGGATCAACGATCCATGTGACAAATACCCGGCCGGCATTTGTGGGCTGACCGGCATTCTTGCCCTGGCCATAGCCTTGCATCAAGCCCAGATAGGCCAGTCGATCAATCAACGTGATGTCGTCAAGCTCGAAAGAAGGGTCCTTGCGGTGTGCAAGCTGCGACAAGAGACTCATCTCATTCGCATCTAGTTCTGAAATCGCTCGTCCGAATCTCCGCACTAGGTCAGCGGGAGCCTTGGAATCCAGATACCAAAGTATGTACCAAGAGTGATGACGTCTCTTCGATTCATCAACCTCTTCCATAGCCTTGTTCAGAATCTCCTCAAAGAGATCAACATCTTCCTCAGATTCGAGCGTGTCTGGTATCACAAGCTGATGCTGAGCGACAATGCACTGAAGATCTGCGATCGCTAGCTCCGCGCGTTCAATCCTCTTGTGCTGTTGATGGCTATCAAACGCTTGCAGAAATGCGCGCGCTGGCGAGGTTGTTTGCCACGCCAGGCTCACCGGATGCCCGGTTGCCACCAACGCAAGGATGTCCGCCACCACCTGAAGATTCTGGATCATGTCAGATTGTAGGCCAGCCATTGCCTCCGCCCCTAAGGCACCATCCTCGGCGTCTTCCCCGGCACATACCCATGCGCAATGATGTACATCTCGCGTGACACATCGCGCGAGGCCTTGGGCTTATATCCCTTCACTTGCGCGAACATGCCTTTGGTGTCTTTCAACAAATTTGGATAGTCCGCGCCTTCGAGCACCTTCATTGCCAGGTTGCCGGCGGGAGCCAAGATGTCGGGCACGAGTTCGAGCACGCGCCAGCAGAGCCGCGCCGAGCGCGCATCGTCGCCATGCCCGCTCGTGTTCGGCGCCATGTCCGACAGCACGACCTGGAACAGCCCGCCCGCCGGCCCCGTCAACTCCTCCGCCCCGATCTCAAACGCATCGCCCTGGACCAGATGCACCCGCGGGTCGAACGCATGCCGCACCTCCTGCAGGTCCACCCCGACCACCCGCCCCTTGGGCCCAACAACCTCCAGCGCCACCTGGATCCACGCCCCCGGCGCACACCCCAGGTCCAGCACCCGATCGCCTGGGCGCATCAATCGCTTCAACTCCTGTATCTGCAACAGCTTATACGCTGAGCGCGCAAGATACCCCTCGGCTTTCGCTTGCTTGAAGAACCGGTCGTGAAGCTCTCGGCGGGCCATTCCCCCTGAGGGTACATTGCCGCCAGGTCAGGTTGGGCGTGCAATGGCACGGGGCAAACGCCCAATTCAAGATGGAGAACCGTTCGCGAAGGCGCGGCAGCGGCATGCAACCCCAGGGGCCTCTGGGGCTATGCCCGGATGGGGATGAACTCGGCACGGCCGAACCAAACGATGGCGCCAGGGGCGACGTGGGAGCGTGGGCATTGAGAAAAGTAATCGCAATCCTGGGCTGGGTCGTCGGCGCGGGCGTGGTCTTGGCCCTCATCGTCGGCGGAGCCGCAGTCTTCATCGTCCCGAAGGTCCTCGATGCACAGCGCGCCTCAAAGGACAGAGCCCGCCAACAGATGGTCGACGTCGCCGAAGTCACCATCGGCGAACTCACCCGCACCATCAGCGCACCAGGCACCGTCAAACCCAAGACCGAAGTCAATATCACCTCGCGCGTCTCGGCCAAGCTCGTGCGCCTCGCCGTCCAAGATGGTGACACCGTGCGCGAAGGCGACATCGTTGCTGAACTCGATCGCAAAGAACTCGAAGCGCGACTCGCAGCCGCAGAGGCGCGCATGCTCGCCGACCAGGCGTCCTTGAAAGCCTCGGAGGCATCGCTCGCATCGGATGAAGCCGGACTCCTTGGCGTCAAAGCGAGTTTGGACAAAGCCACCGCCGATTTCGAACGCACCCAGGAACTCTTCAAGTCAGGCGACAAGAGCGAATCAGAACTCGATGCGATCAAAGCGGAGCTCGAGCGCCAGCGCTCAACACACGCAGCGCGCCTTGCTTCCCTCGAAGGCACGCGCGCCAGTGTCGAGGCGGCGCGAGCGCGCGTCGCCGTCGCGCAGGCCGATGTCGATCAGGCCAAGGAAAATCTCGACTACACCATCATTCGTTCGCCCATGATTGGCGTCGTCACCCAAGTGAACAGCGAGATTGGCGAAGTCGTGCTCGGCACGATCCAAAACCAGGGCACCGTCATCATGACGATCGCCGACCTGTCGGAAATGCTCGTCGAAGCGGAGCTGAGCGAGTTTGATGCGCCGAAAGCCAAGGAGGGTCAGCACGTCCGGGTCTATGTGCAGCCCTATGGCGACCAGCGCTTCGCAGGCGAGCTGCGGCGCGTCGGCCTGCAGAGCCGCATGAACCAACAGGACGGTGCCAAGTACTTCGACGCCGAGGTCGTGCTTGACACCGCGGGCGAGCAAATGTTCTCCGGGCTGACCGCAAGTGTTGATATCGAAATCGAAACACTCCGAGACGTCATTGTCGTGCCGTCACAAGCGGTGATCGACAAGAAGTATGAAGAGCTTCCGCGCAAGATCCAGAAGGACGAACTGATCGACAAGGAGAAGTCATATGCGCGCGTCGTCTTCGTGCTCGATGGCGACAAGGTGCACATGCAGCCGGTCAAGGTGTCAGCCAGCGACTTGAAGAGCACCGCAATCCTTGCAGGCCTTGAAACCGGTCAGCAGGTTGTGATCGGGCCCTTCAAAGCGTTGCTTGGGCTGCGCGATGGCGCAACCGTCAAGGTGCGAAGCGACCAAGACGAGGCAGGGGATGCCGAAGGCGGCGATGACGTCGTTGTGCACATGGGCGGGAGGCGCCGACGGTGACAATCACGGTCCGCGAACTTCGCAAGATCTACCGCATGGGCGTCGAACGCGTGCATGCGCTTGATGGCGTCGACCTCAACGTCGAACGCGGCGAGTTCGTCGCAATCATGGGTGCATCTGGCTCCGGCAAGAGCACCTTCATGAACATCCTGGGCTGCCTCGACAAGCCAACAAGTGGCGAGTACGTCCTCAACGGCAAGCCCACCCACAAGATGGGCGGCATTGAACTCGCACGCGTCCGCAACGAACAAATCGGATTCGTCTTCCAGACCTTCGAGTTGCTCCCACGCGCTACCGCCCTCAAGAACGTCCAGTTGCCGCTGCAGTACTCCAAGCAGCGCTTCTTCGGATCTCGCCGAATGGCAAAGCGCGCACTCGAGCGCGTCGGGCTCGCCGATCGCATGAGCCACCGCCCAAGTCAGATGTCAGGCGGACAGCGCCAGCGCGTCGCCGTGGCGCGAGCGCTCGTCAATCGACCGGCAATCCTGCTCGCCGACGAACCGACCGGCAATTTGGATTCCACGACAACGACCGAGATCATCGCACTCTTCGAAGAACTGCACGACGAAGGACAGACCATTGTCATCGTCACCCACGAAGAAGAAGTCGCAGGTCACGCCGAACGCATTGTGCGCCTCCGCGATGGCAAGATCATGAGCGACTTCCCCACGGAAGAAGATCCGATCCACACCGCGTTCGTGCAACAGGCCGCCGCGATGGCGAGTGCGCGAGCCGGGCGAAGCGAGCCCGCCGGGCGTCCCATGCTCGGCGCAACGCGCATGGAGTCACGGGAGACCGCGTCATGACCTTCATCCCGCGCCTCTTCGTGCAAACCGTCCTCTTCGCACTCGCGCAGATGTGGGCGAACAAAGTACGCTCGGTGCTCACCTGCCTCGGCATCATCATTGGCGTCTGGGCCATCGCATCTGTCATCGCATTCATGGGTGGCTTGCAAGGCTTCGTGATGAATGAGGTCGAAGCCTTTGGCGCCAAGAAGGTCTTCATCTGGGGCTATCGACCCGATGAACTCGATGGCAAAGTCGATTGGCGCAGCGTTCGCATGGGCCCCGACGATGCAGAAGCACTGCGCAAGAACGCCAAGAGCTTGTCACACGTCACGATGGTCGCAGGCCGCGGCATGCCGGTGCGCTCCGCAGAAGTCACCCTCCAGAGCGTCGAGGTTACGGGCATCCAGCCCGATTGGCATGACATCGAAAAGAACTACCCCGTCGCCGGACGCCCCATTTCATCCATCGATGAAGAAGAAGCACGCCAAATCGTCGTGATCAACAAGCTGGCGGTCGATGAGCTGCGCCTGCCCAACGATGGCGTGAACTCATACATCTACATCAAGGACCGTCGCTTCCTCGTCGTTGGCGTCATCGAACCAAAGGTCATCAAGCTCTCCAACGATCGCGTCGAGTCCGAATGCTACATCCCCTACAGCACGTTCACGCAAATGAGCCGCTGGCGGTGGCCGCAAGTCGTCGCCGAAATGAAGAGCGCCGAAGGCGCAGAAGAGACGCGCGCCGAAGTCGCCTTTGTCCTGCGCCAGGCGCGCGGGCTGCGCCCCGAATGGCCAAACACCTTCCGCGTCGAGTTCGTGCAGGAGTTCCTCAAGGTCGTCAAGAACCTGGGCAAGGGACTCACCCTCGCTGCCGGCGTGCTCGTAGGCATTGCGCTGCTGGTGGGCGGCATCGGCATCATGAACATCATGCTTGTGTCGGTGAGTGAACGCACACGCGAGATCGGCCTGCGCAAATCCGTCGGCGCGAACCCCCTGGTCATCCTGCTGCAATTCCTCATCGAAGCGATCATCCTCTGCATGTCTGGCGGCGCCATCGGACTCATCCTCGCGCAGGCCACAACGGTTGCTATGCAAGAAGTCCCGCGCATGCTGGGCGACAAAGCGCCGGTTGATCTGAGCGCAGCAGCCATTCCGATGTGGGCAGTGATACTGAGCTTTGGCTTCAGCGCGGGCGTGGGTGTTGTCTTTGGCATGTGGCCCGCAATCAAAGCGGCGCGGCTGGATCCGATTGAGGCGTTGCGGCATGAATAATCAAACCGGTCGGGGGCGTGACGTCTGTGCTCTGCGCAAATGGACGGGCGCGATCGCCGCCCTTGCATCCATCGTCTTCGTCGGGTGCGCCGCCAATCCCTTTGCAACACTGGAGCACGACTACGGCCTTCAAGTCGATTCGAAGCGTTGGAGCGTCGTCGACAAGCTCGACATGGCCCCAATGCAGCGCGAACTTGAACCCTACGAACAAGCGACCACCGGAACCGACGCAACACCGCAAACCCCGCCCGACCCCTTCGCGAACATCGATCGGCTCCCGATCACCATCGAACAGTGCCGACAGTGGGCCATCGAGAACAATCTTGATCTGCGCGTCTCGCTCATCGACCCGGTCATCGCAGACCAATCGCTAAGCGAAGAGGAAGCCGCCTTCGAGTCAATCGTCTTCGCCCGCGCATCACGAAGCGATTCCGATTCGCCCACCGCAAGCACACTCTCAGGAAGTCAAACTAGCAATCGACAGTTCGAGCCCGGCGTGCGCGTCCCACTGCGCACCGGTGGCCAGGTCGAACTGAGCATGCCGATCAACCGCTTTGAAACAGACAACTCGTTCTCCTTCCTGAACCCGAGTTGGACAAGCGATCTGCAGTTCAGCATCTCCCAGCCGTTGCTGCGCGGCGCCGGTCGGCGCTCATCAACCGCCGGCATCCGTATCGCGTCCCTTGGCGCACAAGCCACGCGCGCACGCACCAAGCTCGAAGTCATCCGCACGCTTGCCGATGCCGAACGCTCCTATTGGGACCTGTACGCCGCGTGGACCATCCTCGACGTTCGGCGCCAGGAATACGAACTCGCAATGGAACAGCTCGAGCGCGCACGTCGGCGCGTCGAAGCGGGCGATGCGCCCGATGTTGAGATCATTCGCGCACAAAGCGGACTCGCCGAGCGCCTGCGCACCATCATCGTCGCGGAAAACAGCGTGCGCCTGAACCAGCGCAACCTGAAGCGCATCATCAACGTCCCGGGCCTCGACGTGGGCTCAACGACACTACTCGTCATCGAAAGCACGCCCGACCCCGTGCCCTACAGCATCAATGGCGAGGCCATGGCCGATGCCGCGCTCGCCCAGCGCATGGAACTACTCGAACTCGAATTGCAGCTCGCGCAAGACGTCACCACGATCGACCTGCGCAAGAACGAGCAGCTGCCGCTCTTCTCCGTCGACTACACCTACCGATACAACGGCTTGGGCGGTTCCTTCCGAGATGCCCAGCGCTCCATGCGCAGCTTGGACTTCGCAGACTGGACCCTCTCCGCTCGCTTTGAGGCCCCGCTTGGCAATGAAGCCGCCGAGGCGCGCACACATCAAGCGATCCTCCGCCGCCTGCAGCGCCTGGGCACCAAGGCGGCGCGCGAACAGTCCATTCGCGAGGAAGTGTTCAACGCGGTCGATGCCCTCGATGCCGCGTGGCAATTGATCCTCGCCTCACGTCAAGCCACAGTCCTCGCCAAGCGCACCCTCGATGCCGAAACAAACCAGTTCCGCGTCGGATTGCGCACCAGCACCGATGTCCTTGACGCCGCCACCAATCTCGCAGATGCACAATCAAGCGAAGCCGCAGCAATCGCGTCCTACCAGAATGCCCAAGTCGATCTTGCCTTTGCAACAGGCACACTGCTTGGCGCCGCAAAGGTGTCCTGGACGCCGGTTGATCCGCGCAGCCCCGATGACTGGGTCGGCGAACGCGCCGGTTCGGGCGTCGATGCGCTCAGCGCACCGCACGAGCCCACGTGGCTCGATGGCACGCCCCGCGTCCCGGAAACCGCCCCAGCCCCCGTGCAGGGTGAGTCTGATCCAGACGCCTCCCCCGCGCCGGCAAACGATCAAGCCGATGCCGCAATGACGCCCATCGAAGGCTGATCACCCTCTTTTCCACGGGTTCTCACGATGCGCCGGAAGCCTCGCTCGCTCGGGCTATCTTCTGCCATGCGCCAGGGTCGAGTGGGCCGGCGCGATCGATCGGAACTTCTTGCGGAGTCTGGACATGCCTGCAGGCGGAGCAAAGCGGTGGTGGTTGGCAGCGTTGGTGTGGCTGAGTGGTGCAGTGCTGATGCCGCCCACCGCCCTCGCAGACGAGGTCACGCTCGTGGATGGTTCGCGCATTGTCGGTTCGAACATCCGTGTCGCCGATGGCACGCTCAAGATCGACACCGCGTTTGCCAAGAACCTTGCCATCCCCATGGACCAGGTTGCGGGTGTCACAACCGACACACCAGTAGCGGTCGATCTGCCCACCGGTGAGCGGTACATCGGGCCGCTCTCATCGCACGCCGGCGGCGTCTCCGTGAACGGCTCCAATGGCACGACCTCCGTCTCCATGAGCGATGTCGCGCGCGTCTGGGATCCGCAGGGCCCAAGCCCGGAGCAGCAAGCCGCCGAAGCCGCGCGTCCCAAATGGTCCGGGCGCTTCGAGGCCGGCGTCGATGGTCGCACGGGCAACACCGAACGCGTCACGGTGCAGGGCGGCGCATCCGCAACGCGCTCTACCCCGGACGATCGCCTTAACTTCTACGTGCGCGGACGCTACGAAAACCAAAACGGCAAGCGCTCCGCAAACGAAGTGTTCGGCGGCGCTGGCTACGAGTATGACCTCAATACCCGTACCTTTGTCTTTGCAAAGTTCGACCTTGAGTACGACGAATTTGAGGACCTCGACCTGCGCGCAACTGTGCTGGGCGGCATCGGGTACTTCTTCATTCGCGAGGACGATCAGGAACTCAAGGGTCGCGTCGGTCTGGGCTACCGCCACGAATCATTCGGATCGGGCGAGACCACGAACGAAGGTGTGCTGTCACTCGGATACGACTACTGGACCCAGATCAACAGCCGCACGCGATTCACGCATGCAGGCACGTTCATTCCCGCGTTGGGCGATCTGACCGACTACACCGCGACCTTGGACACCGGGCTTGAGTTCGCGCTGAGCGACGACAAGGCCTGGAAGCTGCGCCTCGGCATGCGCAACGAGTATGACCCCAAGCCGGCGCCAGGCGTGGGCAAGCTCGACACGTCGTACTTCGCGAACATCGCCTTCGACTGGTAATCACACGCGGACCTCGCGTGCTTCAAAAACGCGACAAGTTTGCGGACCTTGGTCAATGGCCTGGCGACACCCTGCCGATCACCCTGGAAGAGACCGGGGTTCGTGCGCGCCGACTGAGTGATTGGCCAACTCGGCACCTGATGCGCCGCGCCCCCGAGCCGGAGGAGGCGCGGTGCGTGCAATCACGCAGGGAGTGTTGCCATGGCTGGCCTGTGGGCTGCTCGCTCCACTTGCGCTCGCCAAGTCCAACCTCTCCTTCGAATCGATCATGCTTGACGCCGCGATGACCCTCGCCGCCGAGGCGGATCGCCCGAGCGCGGCGCCGCCCACGCCTCCCGCACAGTCTCAGGTCGTCGTCTCCGAAGATCTCATCAACGCCTCCGTCGAGATCGAACTCAGCAATGGCGACACCCTCCGCGGCCGTTTGGTCGAGATCGAATCAAGCACCATCGTCCTCGACCACCCCGCGCTGGGTCGAATCACGCTCGAACGCAATGCCTTCGTCCGCGTCTACCGCCCCCGCCCGGGCCAACCAGAGGCCAGCGTGCTCCCCGAGCATCAGCCCGAGACCGAGCCGTCCCCCAAGGCGCCTCCAAAACCCGGAGACAAACCGGGCCCCGATGTGCCCGTCACGCCTCCGCCTGCCAAAGCACCCGAGCCCCCCAAGGCCAAGTGGACCAGTTCCGTTCGGTTCGGGCTCAACGGCTCGCGCGGTGCGGGCGACGTCGACAACGCCCGCCTCACCCTCGCCGCTCGACGCACGACACCAAGCGAAGCGCTCGACACCTCACTGGAGTACCGCGCCGGACGCCGCAATGGCGATCGCACTGAAAACCGACTCAACCTGCGCGCACGCAACGACTGGCTCCGCACCACCTCGCCCTGGACCGCGTTCGTGCGAGGCGAGGCCGAGTTCAATGAGCTGCGCGAGTATGACGCGCGCGTGAACAGCGGCGCCGGCATCGGATACCGCCTCATCGACAAGGAAGCCACCAAGCTCAGCGCCGACCTCGGCATCGGCGCCATCAAGGAGTTTGGCAGCCCAAACGACGAAATCGCCCCCGAAGCCATCATGCGCCTCAGCTTGCAGCACAAACTAAGCAAGCTGCAAGATATCGAAATCTCTGGCGAGCTCTTCCCGAATCTCCGCGATCGCGGCGCCTACCGCGCCGTCACCCGTGCCGTCTGGAACATCAAGCTCTCCGAGGGCGGAAACGTCTCACTTCGCTTTGGCGTCACCGATCGATATGACTCGCAGCGCGTGCGCGACCTCAACGAGTTCGACTACTTCACCGAGTTGCAGTGGGCCTTCTGAGCCTCAACGCAACGCCGCAACAGCGCTCGCAAGACGCCCGCCCACTGCCGGCGCTGTCATGCGCTTGGGCTCCGCAATCTGCTTCGGCCCTCGCTCATCCGCAGTGATGTCCTTCGTGTAGACACGCGGCACCCGATGTGACAACCCACACATGAGTTCGTGCGTGATCGTGCCCGCCCGGGCCGCCACGTTCGGCATGCTGTTCGGTGCGCCGGCGTCAGCGCCGATCACCTCGACCTCCGCCCCAACCTGCGTGAACCGCGCCGGCACATCCGTCACATCAACCGTAACCTGGTCCATGCTCACGCGCCCAACAACTGGCGCATACGCCATCTTGCCGCGTGACGCTCGAAAACCAACCACGCCCGAATTCGACAGGGCCAGCGGATACCCCGCTGAATACCCCACCGGCACCAGTGCCAATCGCGTCGGACGCTTCGCACGCCACGTGGCCCCATACCCCGCCGTCATCCCCGGGCCAACCCGCTTCACATGCACGATGCGGCTGAGCCACCGCACCGCCGGCTCGAGCGAACCCGCCTCAGGCAGGAACGAGAACTCATCAGCATTCCCAAAGTCCGCCCGCGCATACCCAAACAACCCAAGCCCAACGCGCACCATGTTGAAGTGGTATCGCGCATCACGAAACGTCGCGCACGTGTTCGCCGCATGAACCAAACAGTCATCAGGCAGCAAGTGCGCATTGCGCTCGACGAGCCCGCGGAACGCCTGGGCCTGCCGTGCCGTCATGCCCGGTGATTGATCCGACGACGCGAAGTGCGTCGACACGCCCGCCAGGCGCACGCGCGTATCGCTCAGTGCTCGCTTGATCATCCGGGTCACAACCCGCGTCGATGCAGCCCCGCGGCTCATCCCCGTATCGACATCAACATGCACCGGCACCTTGATGCCCAGTTGCCCCGCAATGCGAATCACCGCCTCCAAGTGCTGCGGATCGTGCACCGTCAGATGCACCTGCCCCTTCGAGAACGTGTTGTACAGCCAATCGCGCCGTGTGAACGACCACACCGGCATCATGATCAGGATCGGCGTGTTCAACGCCGCGTACACCAACTCGCGCGCCTCGGCCAACGTATGCACGCCAATCATGCTCGCGCCAGACGCGCTCAATCGCCGTGACAGGCGAGCCGCGCCAAGGCCATAGCCATCCGCCTTCAAGACCGCACAGATCTTCGGGCGATCGCCAAGCAAAACCTGCGCGCCCTTCCGCTTCGCTTCGGGCGACTGGCGACGCTGCTCCAGGCCACGCGACAACACTTGCCCAATCCGACCGACATTCCGATCGACGGCAGCAAGGTCGACTTCGATACGACTCAGTTCGGCTTGTGATGTGTCGGTCATCCCTTGACCTCGCGGCAGCCAATCCATTGGCCCTGGCCCGGCAGAATCACCGAGCTTGTGATCTCAATCGCCTCCCATACAATGATTGGAAGCGCCAGTGTGACGCCGAGTCTACCATCCAACACGGTGGGCTCGAACCCAAATCGGGCGTCTGTGGCGGTTTGACAATCCGCCCACCGAATCTGCACATGGGCGTGTGGGTTCGCGGTGGGCCCTCCAAAAGACAAGCGACCCCCTGATGACTCCAGATTCGGATGCCAAACCCGCCGCCAAGCGGCCTACCCGTCGCAAGACAACCAAAAAAGCCCCTGCCAAGACCGCCGGCGCCCGCTCCAGCGCAGCCAAGACCGCCGCACCCGAGCCCACACCCAAGCCAAAACCTCGCACAAGGTCCACCAAGGCCACATCCGCAAAGGCCAAGCAGCCCAAGGCCGGCACGCCCAACCCAGATCCCACCCCGGAGGCGGTGGTCCAGACCCGGAAACCCAAAGCGGTCGTCGAGGCCGCAGGCGTTGCAGACGAAGCCCCTGAGAGCTCCGCGCCCGCGAAGTCCCGCCGTCGTGGCAAGCGTGGGGGGGTCCGCAACAGAAAGAAGTCTGGCGCGACGCCCGACGCTGTCGCCGAGCGCGCCCCCGCTGGGCAGCCCGAGACCGAGCCCCCCACGCCCGCCGAGCAGGACGCGCCCGCCCAGGCGAAACCAGCCAAGGGACTCCGCCGGTTGATCCCCGACCTGAAAGCCCGCGCCCGCGAGCGAGCAGCTCGGGAAGAGCGAAAAGACGCCGCCGACGCGCAGGATCCCGCCCGCGACGAAGTCACCGAATCGGCCGCCGAGCGCGAGCCCGCGCCCGAAGCGCCCGCCCCGCACCGCGCGCCCTCCCGCGCAGATGCCCCCGCCGCGCTGGCCGAACACTGGGACGAAATCTTTGGCAGCGCGACCTTCGCTGATCTGGGCTTGCGCAACACAATCCTGCGCGCCATCCAAGCGCAAGGTTTCGTCAGCCCCACCAAGGTGCAAGCTGCGCTGATTCCGCTGGCGCTCAAAGGCAAAGACATTCTTGGCCAATCGCGCACGGGTACAGGCAAGACCGCCGCATTCGGATTGCCGGTCCTGAACGCCGCCAAGCGAGGAATCGCCTACCAAGGCTTGATCCTTGCGCCGACGCGCGAACTCGCAATTCAGATTGCCGACGAACTACGCAACTTCTCCCGCTTTACGCCGCTCTCAATCGCCACGGTCTATGGCGGGCAGAGCATCGATCAGCAAGCGCGCCGATTGGAACGCTCGCCTGAAATCATCGTCGCCACGCCGGGCCGACTGATGGACATGCTCGATCGCGGCCACCTCCACCTCAAGAACGTCAACTTCGTCGTGCTCGACGAGGTCGACCGCATGCTCGACATTGGCTTCCGCGATGACATCCGCGCCATTCTGAGCCGCATCCGCTGTGTGCATCAGACGATCTTCGTGTCCGCGACCATCTCGCCAGAGATCGAGAAACTCTCGCGCACGTTTATGCACCAGGATGCCGAGCGCATCGAGACTGCTGCCGGTTCGCTCACCGCATCGTTGGTTGACCAAAGCTACATCTCAGTCCAACCCTGGGACAAGAGCAAGATGCTCGCCTATTGGGTGCAGGAAGAGGATCCTGAGCTCGCCCTGGTCTTTTGCCGCATGAAGCGCACGGTCGACAAACTGTGCGGGCGGCTGCTCGATCGCAGGATCAATGCCGCCGCGATCCATGGTGACCTCCCCCAAGGCAAGCGCAACCGCATCATGGACGACCTTCGTGCGGGCAAGCTGCACATCCTGATCGCCTCCGACCTTGCCGCACGCGGCCTCGATGTCGATGGCATCACCCACGTCGTCAACTTCGACCTGCCCGAAGATCCCGAGATCTATATCCACCGCATTGGTCGCACCGCGCGCGCAGGGCGCGGCGGCAAGGCCTTCTCATTCGTCACCCCCGACCAAGGTGGCTTGCTCACCGAAATCGAGAAGCTCGCGAATATCCACATCCCCGAGAAAACCTACCCCGCATTCGTGCCCAACCCAGTGCCAGACGATGTGCGCAGTCAGCAGAAGGCTGACGAAAAACGCCTCCAAGAAAAGCGTTCGCGCACCCGCGCATCCGCGCCTGAGTTGCCCGCCGCTGCCGCCACCAAGGTCGACGCCAGCAAATTCCCGGGCGGCATCGTGCCCACAAAAATGCCCCCGCGCAGACTTGGCGGACGCGTCGCACGCGGACGCTAGCGCTTCTTCCTCCTTCTCTGGGGGGTCCGACTTGATCTTCCGGGTGGCCCGGCTTGCCCGCGAAGTCGGGTGTCTCTGGGTGCCCGGGGTTGCTTGTCAACCCCGGTCTGAACGATGTGCCCACGCGCGGGAGTACACAACCAAAGCCCAGGCATAACAATGCCGGGTTCCGTGTCCCCTGTTGCCTTGGACAGAATCTACCGCGGCCTGGGCGAACCCCATCGACTTGGCGGCTGCTCTTCCTCTTTCGGTTCCGACGCAGGCTGCGGCGATTCCTGCGGTTCATCTGCCGCCGGTGCCGGTGCCGGCGCCTCAGCCGATGGCGTTGGCGCAGGTTCATCCTGCTGCTTGTCCTTCTTCTTGTTCTTCTTCTTGTCACCGCTCGTGGACTGCCCGCTCTTGTCCTGCGTGTCCCGATTCAGCAAGTCATTGAGCAACCCGCCCACCGAGTCCTCGATCAGGCTTGGCAGCGCCTCATTGATCAGGTCCGGATCAAGCTGCAACTTCGCTTTGCCCAGCTCGCCCTTTGCACGCAGCGGGATCAGCGCAAGCTTGTCCAACCCCGGATAGCTCTGCACCGCGCGCTTCACATCACCGCCAAGCCCCGCGATCGGCACCAACGCCACTACATCCATCTTCTTCTTCACCAGGTCAATCTTCCCCCGCGACTGCAGATTGAACCGACCCCAAGGAATCGTGAAGTCGTTGTAGGTCGCCACACCTTGCTGGAACACAACCTCAATCGGCTTCACATTCGCAAGCAGCGCGCCCTCCGTGTTGTTGCTCGTGGCATCCAGCACCGCCGCCAGTAGCGGCGCCGCCGCAAACTGCATACTGCCCAAATCAATCGACATCGCGCCATTCAGCTTGGAAAAGTCGCCATCCGTGGGGATCGACAAACGCCTCGTCGAAATCATCGTCGGGCGCTCCGTATCCGCACGCTGAAACGATGTAAACAGTGGGAAAATCGGTTCCAGCAACCGCTGAGACAACGTCGGCTCAATCCGCGTCAATGACGCCTGCGTCAGCGCCGTCCCCTGCTCCGTCAACACCAACGCACCACCTTCGAACCGACCAAACACCTGCGCATCCGCCCGACTCGCCTTCAGCGCCGCAGTGAGCGTGCCCGCAGATCGATCGATCGCCAGCCCCGTCGCACGCACATCGGTCACTGCACGATCACCAATCATGGCAACCAGCAATCCATTCGCCCCCGCAAAAGCATCGACCAGCGCTACCGGCACATCGCCCGTCACCGTCGCATCCACGAGCGCCTGCTGGGTGCCATCCTTCGACCCCGTCGCAAGCGCCGCCCAGTGCGCAACGGTCGCATCCAAATCAACCGAACCCCGAGCCGCCGACCGATTCTGTGCATGCACCTCAACACGCAAGGGCGCCTCAGCATCTGCAGTGCTCTGCAGATTCGCAGTCACCGTATCGAAATCACACGCCGTTCGATTCGTCGTCGGCGCGCCCGCAAGCAACTGCAACGCTGTCAGCTGCATCGATGCATCAATCCCACGCGCGAGCGCTTCCTTCGGCGCTTTCAAGGGAACATGCAACGTGCGCACATCAATCGTCGCCGCGTCGAGCCCCGCAATCGATACCTGCTCCCCAAGCACGGTCGCAGGATCCACCCCCAGCGCGCGAGCAGTCTCGATCGGCTGACGCAGCGTGATCGAGATCGGCTGGCCCGTGCTTGCATCAATCTGATCTGGCGACGCAAGCACACCTCCAAACAACGACACGTTCGCCCCCTGCGCCATCCCATAGATGTGCGTCGATCGCCCACCCTGCGCGCCCTGCACGGGCTCAATCGTGAACTCGCCCGAAACGGTAGGCCCAACCGCCGCAACCAACTCCGTGCTACGCTGCGGATCAACCAACGAAACCGCACGCACCGGTAAGCCATCAAACGACATCGTGCCCTCGTATGCGAGCGTCGACAGATCGAGTGACCCCTTATCTTCCATTGCCTTGAGCAACGCCGTACCGCCAATCGCAGTAATCACAGCCGACGTCTTGAAGAAGCTCCGATCGTCCGCGCCCTCGGCACGCACCGCAATCACCGGCTCGTTTGCATCCTTCGTCAGTAACGTACTGACGCGCGCAATCGACAGCGGGCCCTCACCGACGGGGCGCACAGTAAGACTCTGCAGATCAACTGACACTTGCCCGCGCATCTCGCTCCACACCACGCCGCGCGGCTTCGTCCACGGAATCATCGCCTGGGGCACCGTGATGACCACAAGCTCCGGACCCTCCGCGTGCAACGACGCATCCAACTTGGCCAACGATCGCAGATACGCGCCCGCACTCGATTCGATGTGCACGCCGTTGCGCTGTGCCTCCAGGCGATCGCCACGCCAAATGACATCCGCATGCGCCTTCGTCAGCGCAGATTGCAGGTCGAAAGCGACGACCGTCCCCCCCGCGCCAAGGTCAGCATCCGCCTTCGCTTCCACAACAAGATCAATCGGCCCGCCGGTCAGCTGCTCAATGTCGATGTTCTGCCCTTGCGCAAAACGTTGAGCGAAACTGGGCGGCAGATCATCAATGCGCAGCGCACCTTCCATCTGCGCCTTCGACATGTCGCGGGCCAGCTGGCCCTCCGAGGTAATGATGTTGCGCAGCATCGCGGCCAGGCGCACATCGCCAATCGATTCGCCATTCACGGTCGCCGTAAGCGCCCCATTCACCATCACGCCCTGCTCCGCCCGTGGCGTCGTGATCGTGATCGAACTCGCAGGCAACGCAATACGGGCTGCTTCGCCCGCCGCGGCGCCGGGCAGCCCGAGCGCTCGCGCCTCAATCGCCGGTAACGTGAACGACAATTCCAGCTGCGCATCGCGCCAATCCGCTTGCGCCCCACCAAGCACGCCCGCCAACGGCAGGTCAAGCTTCGAAATGCGCAGCGCGAGAGGCCCATCCGTTGTCAAAGACTCGATCCGCGAAGCGCCGGCAGCGCTGAGCACCAGATCCGCCGGCGCAGGCGCCGAAGCAGCGCTCGGCGCGTCAGGCATGGCCCGCACGCGCCCGTCCGCCACCTGCAAGTGAATGTCCAGATTGGCATCGCCTGCGGGCAGCTCTGTTTGCATGCCAAGCGTGCTCAGCACCATCGCGGCCCATTGCCCTGGCAACGCCGCAGTGATCGATGCTTGTCCCTTCGCCTTGTCAGGCGACAACCCGCCGCTCGCTGCAAGCACATCTTCAATCGAGATCGACCCCGTCAATTGCCCAGGCGATCCATCCGCAAGCGTGCCGGCATTGACGCAAGACAAGTCCACCGTGATCGGTGCGCCCGGCTTGATCAGCGCCTTCAGTGCCAGACCATCAAGCTTCACCGTTTGCCCGCGCGACGCATAGCTGACATCGAATGACGAGATCTCGACTTCGACATCCAACCCCTCGAGCGGGTTGGCGCTCTTGCTGGTCTGGGCCGCCTTCGCCGGTCGGCGCTTGGTCGCATCGACATGCACGGTGCTCTGCGGGCGCTCAATCGCCGCCGCGAGATTCGTGTGTCCCGGCGCATCCTCGACAATGTTCGCGGCGCCGGTGAGCGTCACCTTCCTGATCGAGCGCGGATTGCGCGCAAGAGCAAGCAGCCCGCCCTGCACTTCGCCATTCACCTGCGCGACTTCAACCCCCGACGGGTCATACAGCGTGACACGCTCGATTCGCTGCGGGCCCGACCATGACAGCTTGAGCGTCTGAATCTCAGCGCGGCCCGCAATCTGCTTGGAGATCGCTTGCTCTGCAATCCCGCGCCCGACCGACGACGCAATCTGCGGCCCGGCCAGCGCGATCACGCCCCCAAGAATCACAACGAGCACGATGAGCGCGAGCGCCAACTTGCGCAACTTGCCTCGCGTTCTTGGTCTGGTTGCTCCGGATTCGCCGTGTGCCATGAGGGGCAAGCCTCCCTGAGAGAGTAGGTTGAAAGGTGGTCAGCAAGATCAATCCACGAGTGCGGGAATTGATTCCGGCTTTGGGTCGCGCACCAACTGCAACATGCGATCCAGCGCAACCAACGCCCACTTTTTCGCTTCTGCGTGGACGCTGATCTCATTGACCACCTTGCCTTGGGCAAGTTGGTCGAGCACCCACAAAAGGTGCGGCTGGTCGATCCGGTACATCGTCGTGCAGAGGCACTGGCAATCGCTCAGAATGCGCACCGTGACATCGCGCGTCGCAGCCTGCCTCGCGATGCGGTTCACCAAGTGCGTCTCCGTGCCCACGGCCCAACTGGAACCAGGCGCTGCAGACTCAATCGTGCGAATGATGAACTCCGTCGAGCCCGAAAGGTCCGACAGGTCCACCACCTCTTTCGCACACTCCGGATGCACCAGGATCTGCACCTTGGGATCTGCCTTGCGCACCGCAACACAATGCTCAGGGCGAAACAGTTTGTGGACCGAGCAGTGCCCAGCCCAAAGAACGACCTTCGCATCAAGCAGTTCTTCGGAAGTCATGCCGCCCAATGTCGCGCCGCGCCGCGTTTGCTTCGGGTCATACAACACGGTGTCGCGCCCGCCATTGACTTCGGTCCGCATGCCGGCCTTCGCTGCGGTATTGCGCCCCAGATGCTGGTCGGGCAGGAACAGCAGCTTGATCGCTTCGCCGCGCTTCCCCTTCTGCTCGCCACCCTTGAGCGCCCATTCGAAGACAAGGTCTGCATTGGAGCTCGTGCAGCAGGCCCCGCCGTGCTGCCCCACAAATGCCTTCACCGCCGCTGTCGAGTTCACATACGTGATCGGAATCACGCGCCCGACCCACCCCTGCGCTTCGAGCGACGCATGGATCCGCCGCCACGCCTCCTGGGCATCTTCATACGCCGCCATGTCCGCCATCGAACACCCCGCCGACAGGTCCGGCAGGATCACCCGAGTCCCCTCGGGCGCCAGCAAGTCGGCCGACTCCGCCATGAAATGCACGCCGCAGAACACGACAAACTCTGCCCCGCGCTGGCCCACTTCCTGGGCCGCGAGTTGGCTCAGCTTGAGCGAGTCACCCGTGAAGTCCGCGTGGGCGATCACCTCGTCTGTCTGGTAGTGATGCCCGAGGATGATCAGGCGGTTGCCAAGCTCCTTGCGGCGCGCTTCGATCGCCTGAGACAGGTCGGCATCGCTCCTGCGGTGATAGCTCTCTGGGATGGATGGCTGCCAAAGCTGCACGCTCGCCCGACCCCTGTCCTGATCAGTCCGACCCCTGGGAAACGCGAACCGCGCACCCCAACAAGAGGCCGTTCGACACAGACAGTCTAGGCGGAAAGGGGCCCGTCTTCAGGCCGCGACGCGGACGTGGTTCACCTGCAACTGCATCGCCGGCTCATCAAAAGCGATGGCGATGCGCTGCTCGTCAGAACGCTCCTCAATCCGCACGATGCGCCCCGTGGCCGCGTTCCCAGCCCGCAGCAGGGCGTCGCCGTCCCACGCCACAACCACTTCGACACGATCACCCACCGCCAGGGGCCGAGCCGAAGGCAACCCGATCAGCAGCCCCCCACGCGAGCAGTTTTGGGTGATCCCCGAAGCGAAAAGCAGGCTTCTGCGCCCACGCAACCGACACCGACGAATCGTGGTGTGCCGAGTGTCTTGGCGACGCTCCGGTGCGGGCGACATGGTGGGCGTTTGCGCGTGTGCGTCCATGGTGAGCCTCCACGTACTCCCCACCGGGTTGGGAGCAGTTGGCATCTGTCGATATCGGAGCGCTCGGCGCATCGATCAAGCCAACTTGGTGTTTTCCCGGGCCGAAAGGGCCCGCCCACAGAAGCTGCCGCACGCCCACAACCCGCTTCGCCGGCTCACACCAGGCCCACCCACGAGCGGGGAGGACCGGAAAAAACAGGCCGGATTTATCCCCGAATGCCGAAACCGACTTGTGTCGGAGGAGACTCGGACGTAGAAAACACTGGAAATGCAGGGGCGGTTCGGCGTTCGGACCACCCCACAGTGCCACGAATCACTGGTAGGAAGCCACGAAAAACGGAGTTCACGATGGCAAGAACCACGACCCGCAAGCGCACCACAAAGCGCCCGGCTGCGAAGAAGCGCTCGACCAAGCGGACAACCTCAAAGCGCACCACCACACGCCGCAAGACCACCGCTGCAAAGCCCGCGGTCAAGATCGCCGCGTCGCGCGATGTGCGCTCGAAGTCACAGGTCTACACGACCCTCGCTGAAGCAACCGGTGTTGCCAAGAAGGATGTCGCTGCTGTCTTCGATGCAATGGCCGCGATGATCGGCGCAGACCTCAAGAACGGCTCGGGCGAATTCCGCGTCCCCGGCATGATGAAGATCGTCGTCCAGAAGAAGCCCGCCACAAAGGCGCGCAAGGGCGTCAATCCCTTCACAGGCGAAACCATGATGTTCAAGGCCAAGCCGGCCCGCAAGGTCGTCAAGGTCCGCCCGCTCAAGGGCCTCAAGGAAATGGTCTGAGTTTCTAGACCGTTTTCCAATCGTTTTCGCGGTGCGGGCCTGCCTCTGGCGGGCCCGCGTTGCTTTTTCACGTGCCGCACACAAGCACCACGCGGTAGCATGCGCACATGACCGCATGTCCTCCAGCCTTGCGCGCCAAACTCGCAGCCCTGCGCGCCGTCGTCTGCGACGTCGATGGCACACTCACAGATGGTCGCATCTTCATGACCGATGCAGGTGAACCCATGCGCGGCTTCTCCACACGCGATGGCCTTGGCGTTGGCTTGCTGCAACAAGCAAACATCAAAGTCGCATGGCTCAGCGCCACATCACGCGGCCAATCAACGGTCGCGCGCGCGCGCATGCTCGACATTCCCGTTGAACTCATTGATGTTGGCCTTGGCGAAAAAGGCGCACGCTTCACCGCCATGTGCGCACGTCTCGCCTGCCCGCCGCAGCACGTCGCCTACATGGGCGACGACGTCAATGATCTGCCCGCCATGATGCTCGCAGGCCTCAGCGCCTGCCCCGCAGACGCACACCCAGACGTGCGCGATCGCGTCGACCTCGTCGTCGATGCCCCAGGCGGGCACGGAGCTTTCCGCATCCTTGCCGACCTCATGCTGCAGGCCCGCCCCGGGTGAGTTCGGCAAAACCCGCGCGTGCCAAGCCTGCCCCCGCCTCCCCCGCGCGCCTGCCCTGCGACTGGCATCGCAATCGGGCCGATACACCTCCGATGGACGAACCTCGGAGCATTCGATCGAAGATCCTCACGCGCGACCAACTCCTGGCCCGCCGCGCACAGGCACGGGCCGATGGGCTTGCCGTCGTCCAGTGCCATGGCTGCTTCGACATCGTCCACCCGGGCCACATTCGCCACTTGCAGCACGCCGCCCAGCAGGGCGATCTCCTGCTCGTCACCATCACCGCCGACGCCGTCCTCAACAAAGGCGATGGGCGCCCCCTCTTCCCAGGACACCTCCGCGCCGAAAACCTCGCCGCAATCTCCTGCGTCGACTGGGTCTACGTCAATCCCGATCCCACCGCCGAGACCTTGCTCGACCACGTCCAACCCGATGTCTACGTCAAGGGGCGCGAATACGAGTTCAACGATGACCCACGCTTTGCAGCAGAACGCCAAGCCGTCGAACGGCATGGCGGACGCATCGTCTTCTCCTCGGGCGATGTCGTCTTCTCCTCGACCGCCCTCGTGCAGGCCATGGAGCATGCCGAAGATGCAACCCATGCCCAACTGCATCGCCTGCAAGGCGCACATGATCTCACGCCCGCAACCCTCACGAGTGTGCTGCACAAAGCCCAGGGGGCGCGCGTGCTGGTCATTGGCGAAGTGCTCGTCGATACCTACATCCATTGCGACCGACCAAACGTAGCCTCCGAAAGCCCCGTTCTCTCCCTCCGCCCCTTGGAACAGGTCTCTTTCGATGGCGGCAGCGCCATCGTCGCCGCGCATCTGGCGGCACTCGGCGCGAAGCCCATCCTCATCACCGCGCTGCCTCGACGTCCAGAGGCGCATGCGCTGCAACGTCGCCTGCAAGCATTGGGCGTGGAAGTGCGCGCCGTCGAAGTTGATGGCGCATTGCTCGAAAAGCAGCGCTTCCTCGTCGGGCCCCAAAAGGTCATGAAACTCGACCACGTCCGGACCCTCACGCTGGACGCCGCCGCCCGCGCTCGTCTACGCGATGAGGCCATACACGCGGCGCACGGGTGCAGTGCCGCAATCGCCGTTGACTTTGGCTTGGGACTGTTCACCGCCCGATCCATGAGCGAATTCGCCGCCGCCGTCCGCCCCCATGTGCAGCTACTGACGGGCGATGTCTCGGGCCGACGCGCCGGCCTGCGCTCGATGGAACACTTTGATGCGCTGTTTCCTTCTGAAATGGAACTGCGCGAAGCCACAGGTGATTTCGACGACTCGCTCAACGCCGTCGTCTGGGCGCTCATGCACGAGACCCACGCGCAACGTGTCGTCGTCACGATGGGCGACGAAGGGCTCATTGCCTTTGAGCGCACGCCCGAGGGCTCAGCAAGTGACGCCTGGGCCTCGCGCGTCGCCGGAGAGCACATTCCGCCGCTTGTTCGCCACGCCGTCGACCCGCTCGGGTGCGGCGATGCGCTGCTTGCGGTCGCAACACTCGCCATGACAACCGGCGCGACCTTCGCGCAATCGGTCTATCTTGGCGCCTGTGCCGCCGCGACGCACGCCATGCGCCCTGGCAACCCGCCCCTGAACCCCGCAGAACTGCAGCGCACCATCGATCGATTGGGTGGCTCGCGACTGGCGGTCCATACCACCGGCATCGCCCCACGCGCAGTGGTGTAGCCCCATGACCCTGCTCTCGTTCATCATCCCCACACGTGATCGCCCGGAGGAATTGCAGCGCACACTCGCTGCACTTGGCGCGCTCGAAACGCCCCGTGACAGCGCCTTCGCGTGGTGCGAATGCGAAGCAATCATCATCGACAATGCCGGCGCAACGCCCGTACAGGTGCCGGACGTGCTCGCCAACGGGCTGCCCGTCCAGGTCATGCGCCTCCGCGCAAACCTCGGCGCCGCCGCGCGCAATGAAGCTGCTACTCGCGCCGCCGGAAAATGGCTCGTCATGCTCGACGATGACTCTGCGCCCGATGACGGCGCGTTGCTCGCGTTGTTGCCACACGTGCCCGAACAGGTTGTTGGGCTCTGCGCCGACATTCGCATCCCGCAACGTGGCCGCGAAGCAGGCGGACTGCCTGAAGTGCCGATCGGGTGCGGCGTCGCGCTGCGGAGAGATGCCTTCCTCGCAGTCGGCGGCTACGACTCGAGTTACCAGTTCTATGCTGAGGAATATGATCTCGCCGCGAAGTTGATCCGCCTGCACGCTGATGAGCCTGGACCAATCTTCGCGCATGAGCCGCAGTTTCGTGTCACGCATCGAAAAGTCGCGACAAACCGTTCGATGAACACGATCTTGCATCGATTGGTGCGCAACAACGCGTGGACCATCCAGCGGTATACCCCCGATGCCTATCTCGACGCCGCACTGCGACACATGCTCGATCGCTATCGAGCCATTGCGCGCAAAGAAGATGCCATGGCCGGCTATGGTGCTGGCCGCCAAGACGTCGAAGAGTCACTTGCGCATCAACCCCGTGCACCATTGCCACAACCGCTGTACGACCGATTCACGGGCCTCGCCGCCACGCGCGCACACATCAAGCGAGAGCACGCCATTCGACCATTCACATCGGCGCACATCATTCACCCAGGCAAGAACGAGTGGGCCGTTCGCCAGGCGCTTGGCGAGCTTGGTGTTGATTTGGTCGACGCAAACGAGACCGCCGATGTGCACGTCATTGGCACGCTCTCCCCGGGCCCCTTGCTCGACGCGTTCGATCAGGCGTCGGCATCTTCCCGTGTGCTCAAGCCGTGGGAGCCGCACCCCGCGCGCAGGGCGCACGCCGACCGTGCTACGCTGCACACGTGACTTCATCACCAAAGGTCAACCTCGATCAGGCACCGCGCACCGTCTCACTGCGCGCGCATGCAAAACTGAATCTTGCGCTCGCCATCGATCGCCCCATCTCATCAGGCGAGCGCAGGGGGTATCACCCGATCGCAAGTTGGATGACGCCGATCGACCTGGCCGACCAGCTCGAGATCACACGCTTGGAAGAAGATCGCCTGTCGCGCTATGCGATCCAGTGGCATGCCAGGGCGCCGCAACAGGCACAGTCGATCGATTGGTCGGTGCGGGATGACCTCGCGGTGCGCGCACACATGCTGTTGGAGGAAGCCGTCGGGCGCACATTGCCAGTGCAAATGAAGCTGGAAAAGATGATCCCGCCGGGCGCGGGGCTTGGCGGCGGCAGTTCGGACGCCGCGGCAATGCTCCGCGCGGTGCGCGAGCTGTATGGGCTGGACATCGCAGATGCGCAGCTGCGCGAGTTGGGCGCGCAACTGGGGTCCGATGTGCCGTTCTTCTTGCAGGGGTCGGGCGTGCTCGGGCCGCGCTCGGCGGTGATCGAGGGGCTGGGCGAGCAGGTGACGGCGTGTGCGCGCATCGATGCGCATTTTGTGTTGATCCTGCCGAGTTCTTTGTGCTCGACGCGTTCGGTGTATCACCGATTTGATGAGCAGTTCGATGATGCGGAGGTTGCGTGTTCCACGTGGAACTTCAGGGACGAGATTGTGCGCACGATGGCGGGCGGTGCGCGCACGGAGGCGGTTGATCTGTTCAACGATCTTGCCGAGCCTGCCGCGCGCATGGCGCCGCAGCTTGCCGAGCTTGCCGCGCGCGTGGAACAAGAAGTGGGTGAGAAGGCGCACGTTTCGGGGTCGGGGAGTGCGCTATTTGTTGTTGTGGGCGGCGCACTTGGCAGGGATGTGAAGGTGACATCGCGGTTCGATGCGGAGATGGTGGCGCATCGGGTGGAGCGCGCGGTCGGAGAGGATGCGGCGGTGGTGATTGCGCGGGGGGCGTGACTAGCCGTGTCCAGGTTCGCCTTGTTGCGGGATTGATGTTGGACCTGCGGGGAAGCCAAACTGATCCCAAAGAGTGCCGGGGACTTCATCACCTGGGTCGAAGTTGACGCCAGGGAATTCGCCCAGCGCGCCGCCGGCGTTGGCGACGTGCGGCGGGATGGCGCAGCCGCAATCTTCGGCGGCGCGGCGCAGGCCTGAGGAGCTGTTGGTGCCGAGCAGGGCGTATTGCGAAGCGAACATGCGATCGCGCTGCAGGCATTTGGCCTGGTCGACGGTGATTGTGAAGACGGCTTCGAGGCGCGTCTGCACTTGTTCGCCTGGGCGGAGCATGGGCTGGAGGTGATAGCCCGGCTGCATGCGGGTGACGCGCGCGGCGTGTTCGGGGTCATCGGGGGGGACGTAATCGGAGCGCATGGCGGCGGAGGTGTATTCGACGCGCCCGTCGAGGTTGTCATATTCGCAGGGGCAATCGATTTGGAGATACATGTGGCGGCCCCAGCCGGCGACGACCCAGGAGCGGAGTTCGGCGGTACAGGTTGGGGTTTGGGGTGTGTCGGCGGAAGCGGAGCGCGAGCAGGCGGGGGCGATGGAAAGCATCGCGGTTGCGCCGAGCGCGACTGCGGCGAGGGGGAAGAGGCGGCGCGATGTTGCGGGTGCGAGGCGCATGTTAGTGATTACTTCGGAAACTTCGGCCTGGGATTTCGAGGGGCAGAGGAAGAAGTATTACCACAGAGGGCACAGAGGTGAAGTGGAGAGGAACCCCTCACCCGGCGCCCACTTGCGTGGGGGCAAATGTGCCACGCCTCTCCCGTGGGGAGAGGGAGCAGGAACGGTCCTACGAAGGCTCCGACCACGGCACGAGGAGTGAACGAGCTGATTGTCGACAAAGTTGGGGCAAGTTGAATCAAGATTCTCGGAAGTGGGCTCTTGTGAGCAGCTGGGCGATGACGGGCGCTTTTGGGGGCGACCCTGCTTCGAAAGGCAGGGGGTTGTGGGCTGCGCATCGGTCGGCGACTCGCAAGGAGCGACAGACATGAAGTGGACGAACGTGGTGGCGGCGGCGGTGGTGATGATGAGCGCCCACAGCGCCTTGGCGCAGGGGGCGGAGAACCCGGACTTCCGCGTGCGGGCGAAGTTCCGGACGGCGAACGATGGTGCGTGGGCTGCGGATGAATCCGTGGGGCATGCAGAGTTTCGGATCAAGTCGAGATTCATGCAGGTGTATTACGGCGGCGTGCATCGTCAGGATGAGTACCGCTTTAGTGTGCAGATCGACTTCCGCGATGTGAGTGGGTTTGCGGAGAACTTTGCGGACAGTCAGTGGGACACGGATTGGGATGTGTATATCAACAATGGTTTTGTCGGGCGCGTGCCTGCGAACAGCAGTGAGTTGGGGTTGTCGGAGTTGCAGTACGACAGCCGGCATCCTGATGCAGATGCAGGTCCGATCCCGGCGGGTTTTCCGGATGTGGTGGATGTGGGCGATGTGGTGAGCGTGTTTGCGGCGTCGGGGACGGAACCTGCGATTGGCGATCCGCTGCCTGGGGGGGTCGCGGTGTTTCAGCAGCCGATCGGCGAATTGTTTGCACGGGGCGATGTGAATCAGGATGGGAAGGTCGATGACGAGGACTTCCCGTTCCTGGCGAATGGATTTGATCCGTTCCATGCGCTGCAAACGGAGCAGCTTGGGCCAGCGAATGGTGACTTCACGGGCGACAGCCGTTCGGACATGGCGGACTATGACCTGTTCGTTGCGAACTGGACGGACAGCCAAGATCCGCCTGCGGCGCCTGCGGCAACTGCGTTCTGGGCGGGCGACGTGGATCAGGACGGGACCGTGGGTGTCGATGACTTGCAAGTGTTGTTGTTCGCGTTTGGCACATGTGCCGGCGGCCCTGGTGATGTGACGGGCAACGGTTGTGTCGATTTGTTGGACTTGAATGTGATGCTCTTGAACTGGGGCACGCACTAGCAAACGGAGTCTGGTCTCTTCTCATGAGCGCCCACGATGTGTATGTGGGTCCCTGGCGCGCTCCGTGCATCGCATTGCACGGGGCGTGCTTGTTTTTTAGGCGCGTCCGACGATGTAGAGCACCCACTGATCGTCGAGATCGGCGTCGAAGGTGATTGGTTGGGCGTCGCGCGAGATCGGATGGATCATGAGTGCGCCATCTTCATCAATGGCGTCACCATAGGAGGCGTAGACCTCGGTTGTGCGGAAGCCGGCGTCGTGCATGGCGTCGCGGATTTCCGCGGGTGACCAGAGTCGCCAGTCATAGACGAAGGCGTTGTCGACGCGGATGCGCTTGGGCAGTTCGAAGTGAATGGCGTTTTGTACGCGCGACGTGGCGGGGTCGGCGGCGCGTTGCTCCCATCGGTAGGTGAGTTCGCCATGCTCGGTGTCGATGATTTGTTCGGAGATGCCCGGGATGAAGGCGTCGGAGCCGCCATAGGTGTCGAGGACAAGGACGCCATTGGGCTGCAGGCGATAGAGGGCGGCGCGGAGGTAGGTGAGCAGGTGCTTGCGGGTGAGCAGTTCGCAGCAGGCGAAGTTGAGGGCGGCGATGATGTCGGTCTTGTCTTTGACTTCGAGGACGTCGCGTTCGCGGATGGTGAAGTCGGCGAGGCGATCGGGGAGGGCTTGGGTGAGGCGCTCGACGGCGTGGCGCAGGGGGACATCGTCGCGGTCGACGGCGATTGCTTTGTGGTCGGGCGCGAGCGCGAGCCAAGCGCGGGCGACGGATGCGGGGCCAGAGAAGTCTTCTGTGAGGATGTGCGGGTTGCGGGCGTGGACGGCTTGGAGGAAGCGCGCTTGGAGGGGCGGGTCCTGGACCGCGAGTTCATAGAGATCGAATCGGTTGACCTTGGTGCGTCCGAACTGATAGGTGGGTTCGGTCATTGGGCGGCGGGCGCGACGGCGATGGAGTTGACCATGGCATCCCAATCGGCGCGTGCGGGTTCGAGTGTTGCGCGCGGGCCGGTGGCTTTGATGTAGATGCACTCTTCCGGGCCAAGTTCGATCAGTGCGCCGAGCACCATGTAGTTGGGCTGGGGGCCCTGGTTGCCCATGGACATGCCGCCGTCGAACGTGCCTGTGCCGACGAAGTGATAGAGCTTCGCGTTGGTGAGGTCGCGCTCGGTGGTTTGGACATGCTTGTCGTCATTGACGAGTTGTGCTTCCCAGCGGGCAAGATTGAAGTCGGCGCTGCCACGGATGCCCTTGAAGACTGCTGCTGCGGCGTCGGCACCGATGCGGAACTGGGCGGCGCGCATCATGTTTGCAGGTGGTTCGGCGACCCAGTTTCCGGGCGCGGTAAAGGTGACGCGGTCGATGGTGAGTGTGGTGGGTGCGCCGGAGGCGGCGGGCGTGGTGTGGCCTGCGGTGGTTGGGGCGGGAGCAGCCGGCACAGCGGGTGCTGGGCTTTGTTGGCTCGTGGGGGCGGGCTTGTCGCATGCGGCCAGGGTGAGGAGGGGAGCGAGCGTGAGGATGGTGCTGGCGATGTGTTTCATGATGCTGATAGCGTAGCGTGTGTGGCGACGATTGAGCGAATCGAGCACTTGGACGATCCGCGCGTGGCGGCGTATCGCGACCTGCGCGATGCAACGTTGAAGGCGCGCGAGGGGTTGTTCGTGGCGGAGGGGCGGCTGGTGGTGCGCTTGCTGCTGGAGGGGTGTCGGTATCGGGCGCGGTCGGTGTTTGTGAGCGATGTGGCGCTTGCGCAGATGCGTGATGTGATTGAGGCGGCGCCTGCGACGATACGGGTGTTTGTAGCGGGGCAGGGTGTGCTTGATGGGGTGGCGGGTTTTGCGCTGCATCGAGGATGCGTGGCGCTTGGGGAGCGTGGTGATGTGGCGGATGCGGAGGCGCTGCTGAGGGACGCGGCGCGCCAGGCTCGGTTGATCGTTGTTGCGCATGACCTGACGAACCACGACAACATGGGCGGGGTGTTTCGGAATGCGGCGGCGTTTGGTGCGGGGGCGGTTCTGGTGACGCAGCGGTGTTGTGACCCCTTGTATCGCAAGGCGATTCGGGTGTCGATGGGGCATGCGCTGCGTGTGCCGTTTGGGTTGATCGATGCGACGGCGCGGGGCGTGGAGTTGATGCGCACGTTGGGATGGAAGACAGTGGCGTTGACGCCGGCGGCGGGGGCGGTGGCTATTGGGAGCGCGATGAAGCAAGTTGGTCGGCAGGACAAGGTGGCGGTGTTTGTGGGCACGGAGGGTGAGGGGTTGCCTGGGGCGGTGATGGCGGCGTGTGATGTGCGGGTGCGGATTGGGATGGCGGCGGGGGTGGATTCCCTGAATGTGGCGACGGCGAGCGGGATTGCGTTGCAGCGATTCGCCGAGGCGGTCGAGGCGGTGTAGAGTCAGGCATGCAAGGACAGGCGACACAAGCGAGCGATGCGCTGGCGCATGAGGCGGTGGCGCCGATTCGCAGCGGCATGGTCGTAGGGCTTGGCACCGGGCGGGCGGCGGCGCGTGGGATCAAGGCGCTTGCGGGGCGTGTTGAGCAGGAGCAGCTGGACGTCCGGTGTGTTGCAACGAGCCGAGCTTCGCACGAGCTGGCAGTGGCGCTTGGGTTGCAGTTGAAGGACTTGGGTGACGTTGGGCGACTGGACTACCTGTTTGACGGCGCTGATGAGTTTGATGATGGGCTGCGCATGCTCAAAGGCGGCGGCGGCGCGATGACGCAGGAGCGCATTGCGGCGCGCGCAAGTGGTCGATGTGTGTACATGGTGCAGGCGGAGAAGCGTGTGTCGCGTCTTGGCGAGCGATGCAAGCTTGGTGTTGAAGTGTTGCCCACGGCGCGGGCGAGTGCGATGGCAGTGCTGTCGCGGCACGGTCTGCACGCGCAGGTGCGCCAGCAGGAGAGTGGCGCGGAGTTCATCACGGACAATGGCAATATCGTGCTTGATGCGCCGCTTCCGGCGATCGAGCTTGAGCCATTGGCGCATTGTCTTGATGCTACGCCCGGCGTTGTGGGGCACGGGCTTTTCCTGGGCGAAGCGGATGTAATTCTGATTGAGGATGGGCAGGGGCACGTCGATCGATTGGTGCGCGACGGGCTTGGCGATCACAAGCCGAGTTGTTGAGGCGAAAGCGCGCCGGCTCGAAGGATGCGGTCGCCGCGATCGTCGTCGATGAGGAGGACGGTCGAGGGCGTGCCGAGTGCGCAGGGGCCGGCATCCAAGATGAAGAGGTCGGGGAATGCGGCGCGGACGTCGCATGCGGTGCGCGGTTCGGGTGAGCCGCTTTTGTTGGCGCTGGGCGCGGCGATGGGATTGCCGAAGGCGCGGATGAGTTCAAGAGCGACGGGGTGATCGGGGCAGCGCAGGCCAATATTTGATGAGCCAGCGGTGACCGCGTCGGGGACGGCGTGTGATTTTGGAAGGACAATGGTGAGCGGGCCGGGCCAGTAGCGCGAGGCGAGGATGTCGGCGCGGTCAGGCCAGTCTTCGACGAGTGCGCGCGCGGCGTCGATGTCGGCGACGAGCACGGAGAATGGCTTGCCATCGGGGCGGCCCTTGAGCGAGATCAATCGGGCGATGGCTGCTTGGTTCAGCGCATCGGCGGCGAGGCCATAGACGGTTTCAGTGGGGAAGGCGACGACTTCACCCGCGCGCAGGCGTGCGACTGCGGCGTCGATCGAAGCGCGATCGACGGGTGGCGTGGTCATTGGGCCTCGGTGGGCGCGATGGGCGCGGGGGCGGCGCCGGGGAGGAGGGCATCGGCGTCGGGTGGTGAGACGATGATGCCGCGACGATCGAGGGTGAGGCCCGTGGCAGCGTCGAAGTCGGCGATGGCGATGTTGTAGTCGGCGAGAGCGCGAATCTCGGCGAGTTCGGCAGCTGCGAGTGAATCTTGGCGCGTGAACTCGAGGTTGAGAAATTCGGGTGTGAGTGACTGGATGGTTTGTTTTTGAACGATGAGTGTGCGGAGATTTTCGGCGGCGGCGAGGCGCGCGGTGCGCGTCTGTTCGATGAGGGTGTAGTTCGTTTCGAGGTCGCGCAGTGCGCCTTTGAGTTGCAGGAAGACGTTTTGCACGACGCGCCGGTAATCGGTGAGGGCTTGCATGCGGACGAGGCGCGCTCGCGTGTGTGCGGCTTCGGCGGGGCGATTGCCAATGGGTTGTTCGAATTCCAAGCCCAGTAGGTACGAGACGAAGTCGCGGTCGGCGATTTGGCCATAGGCATCGCCCACGCCACGATCGAGGCCAGCGAAAGCAGCTTGTGCTGCAAGGTCGAGGCGCGGGAGGCGCGCATTCTCGGCAACTTCGAGGCGGATCTCGCGATCTTCGATGCCGAGGATCGCTTGTTCGATTTCCGGGCGGTGTTGGAGCGCCGAGGCCATGGCGTCGAAGAGCGAGAAGGTGACGGGTTCGTCGGGCGGTTCACCGATGGGCGTGACGAGGGTTTCGCTTCCGACGGGCCAATCCGGTGCGTTCATGAGCGCCTTGAGTGCATCGGATGACTTGCGATAGTCGTTGAGTGCACGAATGACATCGGCGCGGCGGGTCTCCACGCGTGCGACGGCGTCGGAGTATTCGGCGGGGCGCACGTCGAACTGCAGGCGGGCCTTGAGGACGTCGCGCACTTCGATGCCACGTTCGAGCAGGCGTTGACGGATTTGCACGTTTCGTCGGGCGGCGATGAGGTTCCAGTAGGCGCGCTCGGTTTCGGTGACACGATCGATGAGCGTGCGGCGGAGTTCCTGGACTTGGGTTGCCTGGGCGTTCTCTGCGAGGCGCACTTCTGCGAGCGTGGTGTTGCGTCCGGCACCGCGCAGGAGTGGATGGTCGATGCGGGCGATGATGTCGGCGCGGTTTGAGGGATCTGGAGAGATGGCGAGGTTGGCGCGCGTGTCGTCGGTGTATGTGAGTCGGTTGGAGATGGAGGCGCTGCCGCCGGTGGGCAGTTCCTTGCGGACGCCGACGGCGCCGGTGAGGTCTTGGGCGTTTGCGACGTTTGGGCTGAAGGGCGTGCCGACGAAGGGTGCATCAGTGATGTTCCACTCGGCGTCTGCGAAGAGGACCCAGTCGAAGACGGCGTTTGCGGCATCGACATCCGCGCGGGAGATGGCCGGGCCAAAGGAAGCGCCTTCGACGATGAGGTTGTGGCGGACGGCGGCGGTGATGGCGCCAGCGAGATCGAGGGAGACTGTCGCGGCGGGCTGCCCCAGGAGGTCGGCGCCGGCGTCGAGCGGGCGGTCTTCGTAGGCGGCGGGGCCGGCAATGGCATTGAGCTCGTCGAGGCGAGCGGCGGTGAAGTCGAGGGATGCAGCGTGGCGTGAAAGTGCAGCGGGAGGTGGGGGATTGTCGCCCTGGGGGCCCAATTCTCGGCGAACGGTCTGTGCGATGGAGGCGCGAAGCTCGGCGGCGGGTGGCGCGTCGAATGGCGTGGCGCATCCAGCGGCGAGGATGAGGCAGAAGGACGTCGCCATGGCGGGCATTGCGCGGTACGATCGGGAAGCGTTGGGCATGGCCCGAGCGTAGCCACAGGATCGCGGGCAGGCAAAGCTCGTGGTGGGGCGCTTGCGGGGCTGGGGTCTGGCGCTGGCAGGATGCCGCCGGGGGGAAGGCCGCCCGGGACAGTTCACGGAGGAACGGATGATGACCAGTCTTCAATTGCGGCTTTGGACGAAGGCGTTCGGCGCTGGTTTTGGCGTGCGTGCGCTGGCGCTGGCGTTTGCGCTTGGCGCGGTGATGCTGGGCGTTGCGCGCGAGGCGCGAGCGCAAGCGACGGATATCGAGCCTGTGTATGTGGTGGTGACGCAGGACACGGAGCTGCGCTGCGATGCGGGCGCAGCGTGGTATGCGATTGCGGATTTGAAGGCTGGGCAGGTGCTTCGCGCGGACGGCGTGAGCTTTGATTGGTTGCGCGTTGACTATCCGGCGGGCACAGAAGCGGTTGTCAAAGTTGGCGAAGCGGAATTGCAAGCGGCGGATCAGCGGGTGGTGCTGACGCGGCAAACGCGGTTGCGCGCGTTCAATTTGGAGGCGCAGCGGATCGAGACGTGCTACAAGGCGGTGGCGCAGGACTTGTTACCGCCTGGGTTGGCATTGCGGTCTTTGGGTGAGGTCAAGAACAATCGTGGCGAGGTTGCGGGGTATCGAGTTGCGGCGCCGTCTGGTGCGCGGGGCTATGTGCTTGAATCTGCGACGCGGCGCGCGACGGAGCAGGAAGTCAACGCGGTGATGGGGGCGTTGAGCCCGGCGCCGGCGCAAGGGGCGCCTGCCGTTGCGCAGGGGGCAACTACCACGATGCCGACCGGGACATCCGCGACGCCTGCGCCGGCGCAGACGCCAGTGCAGCCGGTGGCGGCGCATCCGGCGGTGACGACGCCTGCGGTAACGACGGGCCAGCCGACGGGCGCGTTTACGTCGCCTACTCCATTGAATACGGCGTTGTCGAAGGACACGCAGCGCACGATGGACATGATCGCGGAATTGGAGCGCGCGTATAAAAAGGTTGGGGAAGAGCCTCTGGAGCAGGCGGAGTTGCAGCCGTTGATTGATGCGTATGCGCGGTTGTCGGATGCGGCGCGTGGGACGGAGGCCGAGGGGCAAGTCGTGCGGTTTGCGGAGGTGCGGACGGAGCTGTTGAAGGTTCGTCGCGCGCTGCAGCAGAGTGCGGCGGAGCTGGCGGCGCTGGATGCGGAGGCGGCGCGGACGACGCAGGACTTTGCGTACATCGATCAGCAGGTGCAGGCATCGGCGGACTTTGAATTGATTGGGCGTCTGGTCCCGAGTGCGGTGTATGCGGGTGGTCAGATGCCGCTGCTCTATCGACTGCAGGCGGTGGATGGTGTGTCTTCGCGCACGGTGGCGTATTTGGCGCCTGCGCCGACGCTCGGGCTGGATGGCAAGCTTGGGGCGGTGGTTGGCGTGCGTGGCGAGCGGCGCGTGGACGGTCACTCGGATCCGGTTGGTGTGCCGGTGATTGAGCCGACGCAGGTGACGGTGTTGCAGGCGGCGAGCGTTGTGACGGCGCCGACGCCCATGGAGCCGATCGGTCAGTAGGCGAGCTCGTTATCTGGGCAGTTGGTCGATCGGCGTGCGGTTGTCTTGTCGCGCGGTGGGGCCTTCGTAGGCGATGGTGTGTCCATTGGCGATGGCGTCTGCGATGGCGGTGTGCCAGCGCATGACATATGCGTGCAGGGCAGCGTCCTTGCGCGGGTGGTAGCCAAATGACTGTGCTTCGGCGAAGGCCTCGTCGAGGGGTTTGCGCTCGATCAAGTGGCGAAAGAAGATGATGCAGGCGCCGGTACGCTGCGCGCCCGCGGCACAGTGGACGAGTATCGGGCCTTGGTCCTGGCGCGCGAGGATGCGCAGTGCATGGACGTATTCATTGGGGTCGCCTTCGCCCGTGCCCTTGAGGCGGAGGGCGTAGCGGTCGAGGCCCAAGGCGTTGGCGGCGGCTTGGATGGCGGCTTCGCGTGCGGGGAGCAGTGTTGTGGCGCCGAGGTCGACGATGGTTTTGATGCCGAGGCGTTTGTGCAAGGCGCGCAAGCTGCGCGGTGAGACGACGCCGGAGCGGTAGAGCAAGCCCGGCACGACGACGGCGAAGTTCTTCGGATGTCCAAGAAAGATGCGTCCGATCATCGTTGCGCGCGAGTCTACAGGGTTATTCGGAGCCGCGCACAGGCGATGCGCGCACCGCGGACGTTGAACTGGGTTGTGGTTGCGAGCTGTAGGTGTGTAAGTCTCACGGGCGGAGGCTTCGGTGCTGGCGTGAGCGTGTCTCTGGGGCAGGTTTTGGGCGGCGGGCGAAGCGCCTGGCCATTCATGCACATCCCCAGAGACTTGGAGTTCATGCCATGCGACTTAGCAGAGTGATCCTTGCCGCGGCTGCGGTGCTTCCCCTCGCCCAGGCGGCCAACGCGGGCGTCTTCAACTTCGATTGGAACGCGCCAGATCCGCTCCCGGGCGGCGGCGTGAGCAATGCTGCGGGCACGATCAAGAGCGTGCATGGCAGCTACGACTCGACGAGCCAGGTGTTGACCTGGGACGTGCGGGTGGAAAACAACACAACCGATGCGATCACGCTGGTGCTTTCCGGCGGCCCGAACCCCAAGAGCAATCCGGGGCAATTTGCGCACTTCTTCTATGACGGTTCGGCGTTGACGGTCTACGGGTACAACGGAAAGAACAACACCTCGAGCTGGTGGGATGGCAATGGCGATGGTTCGGGCGGCGATCCGGATCGCATTGCGAGTTCGCTTGTCGATCCCGGCTTTGTGATGGAGTTGAGCAAGGGCGAGGACGCGGGTGACCGCCTGTTCCACATGAAGCTCGATGTGTCGGGCATTAATGCGCACATGCCGCTGTTCGAGGATCCGGATGGCGAGCCCTGGGAGGGCGCGCAGTTCGCGGAGAAGGTGGGCATTTGGATGCATACGTTCGACGGCACGCCGTGGCATCAGAGTTCGTCGACGGCGTATGAGAATGGCTGGCTCAAGAAGTGGGCCTTCAAGAAGGAAGGCTGGATGGACACTGAGAACTCGATGACGACGCCCACGCCTGGTGCACTTGCGTTGGCGGGGATGGGCGGGGTGTTGGCGATGCGTCGTCGTCGCAACGCGTAAGTCTCTCTCACACGAACCCGGTTATCGGTGCCGCCCGGTGTGTCAAAGCACGCGGGCGGCGCTTGTTTTTCGGGGGCGAGGGGCTGGGAAGGATGCGCGGCTCGAGGATGGCGTCGGCTGGGTGACCTCGCGATCCGATATTGGGGAGATGAAACAGTCTCGCATTTGCATGCTTGGATTGGCGTGCGCGGCGGTGCTTGCGCCGAGCGCACTTGGTGCGACGTACTACGTGCGCACGGGTGGGAACAACTCGAATAGCGGCACGTCGGCGGGCAGCGCATGGTCGACAGTGGCCTATGCCGCGACGATCGCGAATGCGGGCGACACGGTGTATGTC
>JAGQOH010000022.1 GCA_020427635.1 Phycisphaerales bacterium | reverse complement strand
GCAAGGCAAGCGACCTGGCCGCCACGCCCACCCCGACACCCGAGCCCACGCGCTGCCTGACCCGACTTACTCATCGCCCGGCGCGCAAGCTTCGCTGGACCTATCGCATTTGGGGCGCGGCGCTGCTCATCCTTGGCGCCGGGCTCGCTGTGGGTGGCGTGCGTGCGTGGACGCGCGCCGCGGAGTGGAATGCAAAGACAATCGCAGCGCGCCAAGAACTCAACACGCGCGTGCAAAACCGCTTTGGCGGCGAGTACTCCCCGCAGCCTGGGCAAACCCCGCTCACTTGGCTTCGCACTACGCTTGCCTCAGTCAACGCCGCGGGCGTTACGGGCGCCACGCCCCCTGAGCCGCGCCCGATCTTTGAAGCAGTCTCCACGTTGCTCGAGCAACTCGCCACCGCGGAAGGCGAGCCGAAGCTCACCAAGCTTCATCTCTCGCAAGCGGATGGTGACAATTACTTCCAAGTTCGCGGCATCGAGCGCGATAAGGTCTACACACTGCGAGAACAGCTGAAAAAATCAGGCATTCCGCTCGCATGGGAACTCGTCACCGCGGGTGTGCAAGCCAACCAGAACGCGCGCCTCAATGGTCAATGGGAGGGCCCCTAGGCATGGCCATCGCCCCCGGCGTTGAACCCCATATGGTCGCGCTCGCCAACCAGGCGGATGCCGCCAATCGCCCGCGCTGGATCATTGCCTTCGCACTGATCTGCGCCATTGGTTGCGCAGCGGTGTGCGCCGCGGGCACGATGCGCCTCATGGGCGCGCGCTCGCGCTACGCAAGCACGGAAGCGCAGCTCATCCAAGCAGACGCCCTGGCCAACCAGATCATCGCGACGCGCGCGGACAAGCCGAGCTTGAGCGAGCTCTATCCCCCCGCGGGCCTGATGTACAACCAGGTGCAAGCTGCGCTCGAGAGCACCTGGCAAGTCGATCGCACCGGGTTTGCAACCTTCGCGACCATTCAACCGCTTAAGGAAGAGTCCCTCTCGATCCCGGGCTTGGGCAAGGCCAACGTCACCTGCACCATTCGCAACCAACCGCTCGAGAAGATCATGGCGTTCATCGAAACAACGCTTGGCAAGTCCTCCATGCGCCACGCCTTCGTGTCCACCTTCGAACTCGAGCCCACCTCAGGCGGCTGGAACGCGGAGATCGAATTTCGCCGCTACCAGGTCACCAACCGATAAGGGAAAGACGATGCCACGACTCCCCCACCTCGCCGCCCGATGGGCGATCGTCCTTGCCGCCGTCGCGTGTTGCGGCGGGCTGGCGGCGTGCTCCAGCTCAGGCCCGCGCCTCGCCCCGGGGGTGATTCCCGCCGAGCAGGCCCAAAACCTCAATGAAGCCGTGGCCCTCGCCGCCCGTGGTGACAAGGCCATGGAGCGCGGCAACACCGAGGACGCTATCGACCTCTATCGCAAGTCCGTTCGAACCTACGACGGCTTTGCCGCCGCCTGGAACAATCTGGGCGTCGCCTTGATGCGTCAGGATGACTTTGCCGCCGCCGAGGAGGCCTTCATCCAAGCCTCGCTGGCCGATCCGACCGATCCCCGCCCGCGCTACAACCAGGGGCTGCTGTACCTCGAGCGGGGCTACCCCGCCGACGCTCGCCGTCACTTTGGCGACGCCCTGAAGGCGGACGGCAATTACATCGATGCGATGCTCGGCGCCATTCGGGCCGACGTGTTGCTTGGTGCCGAGACCGATGAAACCCTCGATCTCATTCGCAAGGCCCTGTTCCGGGTCCGCTCCGACGAACAGCGTCTCTGGCTCGAGCGCAACCGCCTGCGCATCGAAGAGTCTCGGGCGGGTACAACCTACGGGGCCTAGTTGCCCGTTTGTTCGGGATCTGAACGGCATTCCGGAGTGAATGTGCGAGCCGCACGAGGATCGTGCGAATCGTCGCAACCGCTTGTCAACACAAGGCGAATAGACCGGAGCCCGTTGAGGTCTTGGGCGCGCGGACCCTTACCGTAGCGTGCGTGCGCCATCACCGAGTGACGGTAACGTTGGGACTGTGCAAAGGTTGCGTGAAGGGCTATGCTTTGCCCTCTTCTTCCGGCCGCGCGAGCGGGCCGATGCCGAATCGAAGTGAAAGGATCAATGCGATGAGAGGCCATTCCATGGGTCGCCGCGGGTTTACGCTGATTGAGTTGTTGGTCGTCGTGGCGGTCATCGCCTTGCTGATCGGTCTGCTGCTGCCGGCTCTCGGCAGTGCTCGCCGGGCCGCCTGGCAGTCGCAGGGCGCCGTCACGCAGAAGCAGATCATTCTGGGCATCACCGCGTCGGCAAACGACAGCGACTTCGAAATCCCCGGCATGAACAGCAGCAAGTCGGGTGGCGTGCGCATCAACGAGCTCTACGCCAATGGCAATGACGACCTCATCGACCAGCGCTCGGAGCTGCCCGTGCAGTCGTTGGACTGGCTCACCGCGTCCGTCGATTCGGGCGAGCTTTCCAAGGCGCGCAACGAGCGCCTCGTGCAGTTGTTCAACCGGTACAAGGACCCTGCGAATGGCGAGGTTTTCACCTCCAACGCCGAGATGGATGACGACTGGGTCCCCAGCTCGCAGGAAGCAACGCTCGACAAGGCCATCGCGAAGAATGGCGGCATGTCGGCCCCCAGCTTCTTCATGCCCTTCGGCTTTGCATTTGGCCGCACCACAGACGACCAAAACCGCCTGGGCGGCAACGCCAACTATGTCGTGCTGTACACGCAGCCCAACGAGTATTTCAGTGTTGCGGAACTGCCCAAGGGCTGGCGCCCGCGCATCGACAAGGTCGGACAGACCTCGAACAAGATCGTCATCGCGGACGGCTACTTTGACATTCGCGTGAGCAATCCCGATCGCCTCAACCTGCGCATTCGCCCGGAACTTGCCGATGCCTCGGCGCTGGGCGCGTTCCTGTCACTCCCGCCCGTGGCTTTGAATTCGCCGCAGTACCGCAAGGCGGAGTCGGTGACCCAGAAGGCGCTGTCCTACCGCCACGGCGGGCGCTTGAACGCCGGCTATTTCGATGGGCACGCGGCTCCGCGCTCGGAGCGCGACTGCTACGACCCGGCGCTCTGGTTCCCCAAGGGCTCGACCCTGGGCACCTCTGCGGGCGTCGTGCAGGACGTCTTCAGCAACGGCTATGACGCAGGCGACAGAATCGACTAGGCGTCAACACGCGGCACTGGCGCGTGCCGGCGACTCAGCAATTGGACCGGCAGGGGGCCCCACGGGGCCCCTTGTTGTTTTTGGAGCAGTTTTCCCCGGTTTGGCCGGCGTTCTCGTTCGGATATGTTCGTGTTATGGGCGGGGGGGAACGCCACGGGAGAGTGTCACTTTCTCATTGAAAATGACATTTTGATGGCAAAACGCCTTGCCAAGGCCCCCTGATCGGTTAGGGTGAGTGCGGAAACTGACTCTTTGGTCAATGGGGGTGTGGGTACCCCGATTTTCTCGACCAGATGAGTAGAGGATTGGAGAGGAATATGAAGAGCATTGTTTCCCTGGGCGCCGTTTTGGCGCTCGCCGGCGCTGCCGTTGCAGGGCCGTTCTCGATCGGTACCGTCGATGCGTCTGATGGTCTCGTTGCGGGCGGTCTGCCCGGCACGGGCCTCGACTTCAACGGCGGTGTGGTGTACCAGGACGGCTTCGGCACCCCCGGCAACACCGGTGAGCCGAACGCTGCGTTCATCCCGCTGGCCCCGTCGCTTGAGTTCGACACCTACCTGACCGTGGATAGCGGCCCGGTGTCCGCGACCTACGCTGGTGGCGATGTCGCAGCGGCTGGTGAAGCCCCGGGCTCGCCCGGCTTCGCTGGCGGTGGCTATCGTGGCGCGTGGTTCGTTTCCGGCCCCTTCGTCGAATCGTTCGCGACGACCAAGGACTTCGGCAACGGCCCCGAGGCGACCTGGGAGATCTTCGTCGGTCGCATCACCCTCCAGGGTGGTTCACTCAGCGGTCACCTCGCGGTGGCGTTCGCTGAGCCCGGCGATGCCAACTTCTCGACGATCGAAGGCGACCTGAACTTCGGCGCCTACGACGCGGGTTGGGATTTCATCACGAGCGACACCACCGGTCGTCCGCTCGCCAAGGCCGGTCAAGGCCGCGGTTACGCGTGGGTTGTCAAGGAGTCCCAGAGCGCTCAGGGCATCTCCTATGACATCTACCTGCAGAACGTGCCGGTTCCGACCCCGGGCGCCATGGGCCTCCTGGGCGTCGCCGGTCTGGCTGCTGTCCGCCGTCGTCGCTAATCGCGTCTGACTGGATGGACCGTCGGGGGAACCCGACGAGCCAAAACGCATTTCCTGGGCTGCCGAGCAATCGGTCGCCCAGGCTTCGACACTACAGCGGTTGGTGCGCGGGCTTGAGGGCCTGGGTCGCCGAAAATATTTTGCGCTGAAATGGGCTCGGTGTGTCTTGTACCGAGGGCAAAGCGCGTGTAGTGTGTTCCTCGGAAACTGACTCCTTGGTCAAAATGGGGGTGTGGGTACCCCGGTTTTGCTCGACCATAGAGTTGAGGAATTGGAGAGGAAAATGAAGAATATTGTTTCCCTGGGCGCCGTTTTGGCGCTCGCCGGCGCTGCCGTTGCAGGGCCGTTCTCGATCGGTACCGTCGACGCGTCGAACGGCTTGGTGGCGGGCGGCCTGCCCGGCACGGGCCTCGACTTCAACGGCGGTGTGGTGTACCAGGACGGCTTCGGCACCCCCGGCAACACCGGTGAGCCGAACGCTGCGTTCCTGCCCCTGGCGCCGTCGCTCGCCAACGACACCTACCTGACCGTTGACAGCGGCCCGGTTTCGCTGACCTACAACGGCAGCGACGTCGCGGCGGCTGGCGAAGCTCCGGGCTCGCCCGGCTTCGTCGGTGGTGGCTATCGTGGCGCGTGGTTCGTTTCCGGCCCCTTCGTCAACGCGTTTGCGACGACCAAGGATTTCGGCAACGGCCCCGAGGCGACCTGGGAGATCTTCGTCGGCCGCATCACCCTCAACGGTGGTTCACTCAGTGGTCACCTCGCGGTGGCGTTCGCTGAGCCCGGCGATGCCAACTTCTCGACGATCGAAGGCGACCTGAACTTCGGCGCTTACGACGCGGGTTGGGACTTCATCACGACCGACAACACCGGTCGTCCGCTCGCCAAGGCCGGCCAAGGCCGTGGCTACGCGTGGGTTGTCAAGACCACCGATACCCCGCAGGGTTTGGTGCATGACATCTACCTGCAGAACGTGCCGGTTCCGACCCCGGGCGCCATGGGCCTCCTGGGCGTGGCCGGCCTGGCTGCGATCCGCCGTCGTCGCTAATCCGAGTCATCGGATACGACTGACAGCTGAATAAGCTTCTGACGCCGCCCTGGGAAACCGGGGCGGTGTTGGTTTTGGAAGGTTGGGGCTTCTCGCCTTTGCGTGCGCGACGTAAGATCGCGGGCGAGAAGGGAGAGTGGTTATGCAACTTGCGAAGGTCTTCTTGCTCGTACTAGGTATCACAGGCTCGGCAGATGCCTTTTTCTTTTCCATCAACTCGGTGGATGCCTCTGACGGCACAGTCGGCGGCGGACTGGTCGGCACGGGCCTCAACTTCAACGGTGGCGTGCTCTACCAGGACCCCTTCGGAACGGCCGGCAACCTGGGCGAACCCAACCAAGCGGGTATCGCATTGGCACCGTCCCTTGCGTTTGATAGCTACCTCACGATTGATCGCGACCCCGTCGAGGCCGCGCCGGGATATGACGGCACCGACGTCGCCCAACCATTTGAGTGGACTGGCTCCCCGGGGTTTGACGCGAACGGGTATCGCGGCGGGTGGAATGTGCTGGGGTTTGTCAACTCATTTCAGGCACCGAAGGACTTCTGGTACGGCACGGAGGAGACCCGACAGATCTTCGTGGGCAGAATCACCTTGGACGGTGGATTCCTGAGTGGGCGTTTGGCTGCAGTGATCAGGGAGCCGGGCGATGCCACCTTGTTGACAATCGCGGGTGATCTCAACGACGAAGGCTCGAACTGGCAGACTTGGGACTACATCACGAGTGACATTACAAACCGTCCGCTTGCCAAAGCCTCCCAGGGCCGAGGCTATGCATGGGTTGTGAAGAGCTTTGACGTGGACATCGAGGGAACAACGTACACCGTGCATGACATCTACCTGCAGAACGTGGGACTGCCGTCGCCGGGTGCCATGAGCTTGTTGGGTTTGGCGGGCGTCTGCGCGACGCGACGGCGTCGCTAGCGGCGCACGCTTTCCTGCAACTCCCACTTCACCGTGTCGCCTGTGCAATCGAGGTGGAGGGTGAAGAAGCCGCCACCTTCGTGGGCGAGGACCGTGGGCCAGATGACCAGGCGGTCGGTCTCGGGCAGATCGAGGGCGTCGATCTGGTCGCGCGGCACCCATTCGAGCTTGCCTTCATCGATCTCATGGGTGGGCATGTCTGCGGGATCGACGGGATCGAGCAGGCGGTACCAGAAGATGAGCCAGTTGGTGCCACTGCCACCTGTACCATAGACGGGTGGGCCCCCGGTGGCGGGGGTGGAGGCGAAGCCGCGCTCGGAGATGATGCCCGCGAGGTGCAGGCGTGCGATGGGCACGTCGAGGCCAGCTTCTTCGGCGATTTCGCGCTGGGCGCACTGGGCGGGGGATTCACCCAGATCTGTCTCGAGCTTGCCACCAATGGGCGAATAGAGGTCCTTGTTGGGGTGCTTTTTCCGATGAATGAGGAGATAGCGCCCGGCGTGATCGCGCAGCTCGCAAAGGCAGGCGATTTTGTAGGGAAATGTGGGGTTGGCGCCGAGGCTGTTTTGTTGCATGGACGGACGAGAATAGCCGGTGCTGGGCGGTGGCGCGCGGGTATGCTTGGCGAGACGAACAACCTGAGTGCGAAGGATCGCAGCGATGATGTTGACGCAGGATGCGCTGGGCGCGTGGCTTGACGCGCGGGGCCGACTCGATGTGACGGGTCGGCGTTGCCACTTCATAGGCATTGGCGGATGTGGGATGTCGGGGCTGGCCCGGATGCTTGCGATGCGCGGTGCGCGCATCAGCGGGTCGGACGCGAGCGAGAGCCCGGTGACGGAGGCGTTGCACGAGGAGCACCCGGATTGGTCGATCACGTTTGACCAGGCGCAACCCGTGCCAGGTGATACGGAACTCGTGATCGCGTCGGCGGCGATCAAGCCCGAGCATGTTGAGCTGATGAGCGCGGTGGAGGGCGGTTTGCCCGTGCTGACGTATGCCGAGGCCTTGGGGCTGGCGATGCGTGGCACGACGGGCCTTGCGATTGCGGGCACGCATGGCAAGTCGACGACGAGCGCGATGCTGGGGCATGTGCTGCGCGAATGTGGATTGGATCCGACGGTGATCGTGGGTGCGACGTGCGCGCAGCTGGACCCCGGCGCAGCGCATCCGACGGGTTTTCGGATGGGGGCGCACAAGATTCCGACTGGGGCGCTTGCTGGGAAGCCCGGCATCCTGGTGGCGGAGGCGTGTGAGTACAACCGATCGTTCCTGAACTTCGCGCCGACGATCGGCGTGATCACGAGTGTTGAGGCGGACCATCTGGACATCTATGGATCGCTTGATGCGGTGGTCGATGCGTTTGCACAGTTTGCGCACCGGGTCGCGCCCGCCGCCGCGGGCGGCAAGTTGCTCATCGCTCACGATGGCGCACATCGGCGGGAAATCAGCGCGGGCCTTGAGTGCGAGGTGCGCACGATCGGGTTCAACCCCGCCGCGGATTACTACGTGACGTATCACCGCCAGGAGCGGCGCGTGACGGTGTCAAACGGCACGTTGCTTGGCGCATGGGCCATGCAACTGCCCGGCGAACACATGGCGATGAACGCGGCGACGGCATTCGTCCTGGCGCTTTGGCTTGGCGCCGAGCCCGACGCTGCGGCGAAGGCGTTGGGAGACTTCCAGGGGCTCGACAGGCGGCTGCAATTCGTGGGCGAGTTGGCGACCGGCGGCGGCGTAGCGCGCGTCTTTGATGACTACGGGCACCATCCCACGGAGGTTGAAACGACGTTGCGGGCGCTGCGCGAAGCCGAGGTACAGGATGGCGGGCGGTTGATCTGCGTTTTTCAGCCGCACCAGCATTCGCGCACGCGGCATCTTCTGGAAGAATTTGCGCAATCCTTTGCGCATGCTGACGTAGTGATCGTGCCACATATCTATTTTGTGCGCGATTCGGAAAACGAACGGACGAAGGTTTCGGCGGCGGACTTGGTGGATCGGCTGCGCCAGCGCCGTGTGAAGGCGATGCATGTGTACCCGTTCGATGCGATTGTCGAGCAGCTTGTGGACATTTGCCGCGCGAAGGATGTTGTGGTCGTGATGGGGGCAGGCCCGGTGTGGAAAGTTGCGCACGGATTGGTGAAAAGCGGCTCGCCTGTTGGAACCCAGCACGCTGTCGCGGTGTAAGAGAGAGGCTCAGGACGTCTGCTTGCCCATGACCACATTGCCCACGACAGCATCGACGCCATCCGTCTCGCCAGGGCCGCGCGAACCCGCGTCCTTGTATGACTTGGTGCAGTTTCACGCACCGATTCCGACATGGTTCGGCGTTGGGGGGAAAGCGGACCGATACGCGGAGCCGCCCGATGAGGCGACGTTGCGCGATGTGCTGCTTGCCTTTGCCGGGCATCATGTGCGCGTGTTGGGCGATGGCGCGAATCTGCTCGTTGATGATGATGGTGTGGACGGCGTCGTGGTCTCGCTCAAGCGATTGAGCGATGTACGCGTGCTGCGCGATGGCGGCGCGCCGGGCGATACCGTGATCGTGCGCGCGGGGGCGGGGATGGCGTTGGCTCAGTTGATCACATGGGCTGTGCGCGAATCATTGGCGGGGCTCGAGGTGCTGGGCGGAATCCCAGCAAGCGTGGGCGGCGCTGCGGTGATGAACGCCGGGGGCAGCTTTGGGTGCATGGCGGATGTTGTGCATCAGGTCCATGCGGTGACCTCAAGCGGCGCAGCGCTGACTATCCCGGCCTCAGAGGTGTGCTTTGACTACCGCCAAAGCGGGCTCGACCACCTGATCGTGACCGCCGTTGAGTTCAAGCTCACGCGGCTGGACCGGCGTGACCAGCCGGCTTTGCGCCAGAAGTTGCTGGACGTCATGGCCTACAAAAAGGACACCCAGCCCTTGGCGGAGCACTCGGCGGGGTGCGTTTTTCGCAATCCAGAGACGCCTGGAGCCGGGCGCGTGTCTGCGGGTCGGCTGATCGATTTGGCAGGGTGTAAGGGGCTGACGGTGGGCGGCGCAACGGTGTCCGATCGGCATGCCAATTTCATCGTGGCGGGGCCGGGATGCACCGCTCGCGACATCCTGCAGCTCATGGAAGAGGTCCAGAGACGGGTGTACCGTGAGCACGGGGTGCGCCTGGAGGCCGAGGTGCGGGTGTGGCGTCGGCGCGGGTGAATAGCCGATCGTGGTAGGCTAGAGCGTCGGCGGGCAGCCGATGTGGAACGCCTCCTGGGACGTGCAAGGATTGCACCATGGCCCGACTGACGGATCGACAGGACACACATGTGTTGGTGCTGGGGGGTGGCCCCGACGCTGAGCGTCCGGTCTCCTTGAAGTCCTCTCGAGCAATTGCCGAGGCCCTCAATGCTGGCAACCGCTGCACAGCCGAACTCGAAACCGTTGATGCGCCAGACGCCGCCGAGCTGCGGGACATGGTTGAGCGCACGCAGCCCAAGGTGATTTTCCCTGTGTTGCACGGGCGGTTCGGCGAGGGCGGCCCGTTGCAACGGGCGATGGACCAGGTGGGCGTGCCATATGTCGGTGCGGGCGTGCAAGCGTCGCGCCTGGCGATCGACAAGATCGCCACAAAGGACATGGCACAGCAGCTGCTGCAGGACCCTGCCTTCGCGCGAGCGCCGATTCAGGTTTCGGTCTCGCGCACGGTTGACCCGGCCGACGATGCGATGCCCATGGAGTTTCCTTTCGTCGTCAAGCCGACTTTTGAAGGCTCCACGATTGGACTGCATGTTTGCAAGAACGAGGCGCAGTGGAACACGGCGCTTGCGGAGTTGCGCGCGCGCTCGCGCCCAACGATGGCGGAGCCATTCGCGGCGGGTGATGAACTGACCGTTGGCATTGTCGATCGCGGGCATGGCCTCCGCGCGATCCCAATCATTCGAATCGTGCCTGCGGGCGGGCTGTACGACTATGACGCGAAGTATGTGCGCGAGGACACGCGCTATGAGGTTGGGCCGCAGTTGGGTGAAGGACTGACCGGCGTGCTTGCACGGTTCACGGAGGCACTGGCGAAGCGGATAGGGATTCGGCATCTGGCGCGCGCGGACTTCGTGCTGGATCCCAATGCAGAGGTGGCGACCTTCCTGGAGATCAACACGATGCCGGGCTTCACGAGCCATTCGCTGTTTCCGATGGCGGCCCGGTCGATCGGTTTGGAGATGACGGAGCTGTGTGAATCGCTTGTGGAGGCGGCCTTGCGCGACGCGCCACGAGGCATCTTCGGGCGCCCCAAGGCAGTTGCAGCTGCCGGGTAACGCGCCGGACGTTGGCGCACGGTTCAGCGCCCGAGCCTCCGATCGCCGACGAAAGAGGCGATGGCAAAGGCTGGTTCATCAAAGAAGAAGGCGGCGGCGGTCTACGAGGACGAACCCGGCAGGCTGGGCGAAGCGCTTGGTCGAGCTTGGGATGGCGTCTCGCTTGGGCTCGGGGCCGCGATGTCGAATGCGACACGGCTGATCATTGCCGCCACGGTGCTGGCGATCGCCATCGGCTGGATGACGGGACTGACGCCCCTCAAGCATGCGGTGGCGGCCCAACAGGCGGACCCGATTAAGGTGGTGTTCGTGTGGCCCGCGTCCAATGCCGCGGCTCAGGGCATCGCGCCGGCGGTCCGGGCGGACCTCGAGCAACGGGTCCTTGGGGCGGTCACAGTCGACCCCTTTGATCGGGGCTCGCTCGAGCGGGCACGGGCGGCTCTGGAGGCCTCAGGCTGGTTCCGGGGCTCGCCCATCGTGCGGAGACGTCCGGGCGGGGTCATTCAGGTGCGCGGCGCGTGGCGAACGCCTGCGGCGGTGGTTGTGCATGGGTCGGCGGAGTACCTCGTCGACCAGGATGGGGCCCCCCTGTGCCTGCCCATCGGCGGGAAGCCCGGAGCCAAGCTGTATCGAATCGAGCATCCCTGGTCGGGCCCACCGGAACGCGAGGGGGCGATTGCCTACGGTGAAGCATGGGTGGGCGGCGATGTGCAAATGGCGATCGAGTTGCTCAAGACGATTGCGACCAAGTCGTCGGTTGCGAGCCAGATCCGGGCGGTCGACCTGTCGAACTGCTTGGGCTCGGGCTCGAACGAGTTGCGCCTGGTGACCCAACGGGGCGCAACGCTCGTGTGGGGCGCACCGCCTTCGGCGCCCGCGATGGGCGAAGTGCCGACAGCGCGCAAACTCGAACACTTGGCGTTGGTGCTCTCGGGCACGGTCCGCTTGGACCGTCCCGGCGCGCCGATCAACTTGCATCTGCCTGTGATCGAGATCGATCAGTCGGCCAGCGCGACAACAACAGCGTCGCGCAGGTGAAGCCATGACGAATGCGGACGCGGACAAGGGCGAGCGCCACGGGGTTGCGCTGGGGCCCATGACCTTTGTGCCGGAACTGCGCGTCGCCGGTACGCAGGATCCGTGGGCGCACCGAAAGGGTGAGCCGCGCGTGTTTGCCTTGCTTTGGGCGGTGTATCTGCTGGTCGCAGCGGTACTGACGGTGTTTTCGGTGCGGGCGCTTGGCTACCCGCGCACGAGTCAGTTTGTTTTCGGTGGGTTGTCGATGCTGACGCTCGCCCTGGTGGGCATCATGCTGCTGTGGCCTGCGCTGCGTTTGTGCCAAGCGAAGCCTGCATTGCCCACGACATCGGCACTGCTCGATTTGGCGGTGGTGTTGCTGCCCGTCCATGCCATTGTGTGGCCTTTGAGCATGCTGACCGGTTGGCCCTGGACAGTGACTGTCGGGCTCTTGCTGCTCGTAACGGGTTGGGGGATGGTTGCGGCGGGCGTCATCGCGATCACGGTGCAGCAGACGCAGCGCGGCGGCGTGCACGCGTCGCGCCTCTTGGCGATCATCGTGCTGTTGGTCCTGTGCATCGCGCCGCCGGCATTTCGTGTGCTTGCGATGCAGGCGGGACATTGGGCGCCGAGCCTGGTGGACCTGGCCTCCCCACTTTCGGCTCCGTGGGCGCTGGCCCTCGCGCCCGAGGGGTATTTTCCGGTGATGACGCGACAAGGCTGGCTTGCGAGCATCGTTCCCGTGGGCATCGGGAGCCTGCTGCTTGTGGTCAGCGGGCTGGTGGCCAGATTCAGCCCGCATGACGAAGCGACTCAGTCGCCAAGCTTGCTCGGCGGGCGTTGACCGCTACAGTTGGCGCTGCGGGCCCCACTTCCGTCGAGGCCCGCGAATTGTTTTTGCTGGGGTGGAAGGACGCTTGTCATGGAATTCATTACCGCGGATGAGAAAGTGCAATTGCAGGCAAAGCTGCAAACCCTGAAGGACAAGCGCCCGGTGATCACCAACCGCATTGAAGAGGCGCGCGCCCTTGGTGATCTGCGCGAGAATGCGGAGTATCACGCCGCCCGTGAAGACCAGGGCATGAACGAGGCGGAGATTCGGCGGATTGAGGAGCGTCTGGCGACTGCGCAGGTGGTGGATCAGTCGCAGGTGCCGACGGATGTTGTTTTTGTCGGTGCGACGGTCAGGCTGCGCGACCTGAAGTATGGCGACGTCGAAGTGTTCACACTTGTGGGCGAGGCGACCGGCGGGCGAGGTGATGACGTGACGGAGGTGACCGCGTCGAGTCCCATGGGCGAAGCGCTGCTCAAGGCTCGCGTGGGCGAGACGATCCGGGTGGACGCCCCGCGTGGAGAAATCCGCTTTGAGGTGGTCGAAATCCTGTAGCGAGCCCGATTGACGGCCCAAGCGGCGGTCCAGTGAAGTGAGCGACCGGCCGGGCCGATAAGGGCAACCGGTACACTGCACTTGCACCTGGCCCAAGGGCGACGCTTCAAGGAGGCCCACCATGGCGACGGATTGGTCTGACTCGATCGTGGTGTGCGACTTGCGCGACGAACCTGCGCTGTCGGAAGAACTGGCAAACGCTGGCACCAAACTGGCGGCGGCGAAGGACGAAGGCAAGTCGCCTAATGTCGTGCTGAACTTTGCCGAGGTGACCTATCTCAACTCGTCGAACATTGCGCAGCTGCTTCGGTTGCGCAAGCTCGCGGCGGAGGGGCGCACGAAGCTCAAGCTCGCGGGGATGAGCGATCAGGTGTGGTCGGTCATGCTGCTGACTGGACTCGACAAGGTCTTCGAGTTTGCATCGGACAAGGCGACGGCGATCGCATCGCTGCAGATTGATGCCGGGGCCAGCAGCAGGTAGCCGCCACGTCGCTCTATGTTGCGCAAGCCTTTGATCGGCGTGCGGTGTCACCCTTTCCGGTCATTGCATACCAGGGCGCGATGAGGACATGTCGCGTCGGCGCAAGTGTGAGTGCGGGCCAGAGCATCGCCATCAGTGCGGGTCGCTCGAGCACGAAGGCGGCTGATCTGCACGCCGGGCGACGGAAGCGCAAGCGCGTGCGGTAGAGTGCGGCGAAACTGTGCTGCACAGTCGCCAGCTCCACGCCGCGCGCGAGCAACGCAGCCAGTGTTGCGCCAGACCAGAGCGCCAAGCCAATGCCTTCGCCCCCCACCGGTTCAACCGCTGCGGCGGCGTTGCCCACGCGGAAGCTACGCATGTGAGATGGCGAGATGTAGCTACTCGAGGCGATGCCTGAGCTAAGCCAGTTGGTCGCGCGCCATGCGGGGTCGTAGGCTGGCCAGAGCGATGCGAGCAGCGCATCGTGATCCTGTGCAAGCCGCTGCACGAGGGCAGTGCGGACGGTCATGGCGAGCGTGGCCAGGCCATCTTCGATCGCCACAAGGCCCACGTATGCACCCCGAACAGAGCGGATATGGATGGCGCTTGTCGCGTGTGAACTCGGTAGGCGGAGGTGGCACTTGAGGCCTACGACGCCGGGGCGCATGGGGGTGAGGCGCGCGGATGGACCATCAAAGCGGCCGCGTCCGTCGGCGTGAATCACGATGTCGGCGGCGAGCGTGCGCCCATCGCGCAATGTCACATGCGCATGATCTGTGGTGCATTCCGAGCGCGACACAACCACCGGCTGCAGGACATTCGCACCGGCGTCGGCGGCGCGTTCGACGAGCAGTGTGTCGAGCGTGCGGCGCGACAGTACCCACGCGGGCGCCGGCATGGGCCAGGTGATCGCGCGGCGGCCGCGCTCCAGCACGAAGCTGCCCACCTGCCTCGCCCCGGCGCGAAGTAAGTCATCGGGCGGCAGCAGTGCTTCGAGATAGGTTGTCGCCGCGGGCGAAATGAATTCGCCGCAGACTTTCCCGCGTGGGAATGGCTTTGCCTCGATGAGCGTTACGTCCCAATTGGCTCGCGCGAGGTGAATCGCTGCCGAGCACCCCGCGGGCCCGGCGCCGATGATGATTGCGCTGCGCTGGCCCTCAGTCATAGCTTCCATGCTCCCTGGCGCTGTCCCGCCAGCGTGAAGCGACCAACGGTCGGGTGGCAACGGAGCGCGCACCATGACAATGAAAGCCGCTGACGGATGTCGCGCACTTCCTTCAACGTAAACCCGGCCTGCACACTCACGCGCCCATCGTGCTTGACGATGTCCGGCGCTCGCATGGATACGAGGCGCACGCCCAGCGCAGTGAACGGCGAACGCCACAAGTCGCTCCAAATGATGCCGCGGCGCGCGAGGCGCTCCATGATGCGTAGCACGGTGAGCACTTCGATATCGGGCAGATGATGGAGGAAGAGACCGGCGTGGACGTAATCAAACGACTGTGGCCCGAACACCTCGATCAGCTGGCGCGCGTCCGCCCGATGCAGGGTGATCGCATCGGTGTCGCGACCCAGTTCGTGCTGCACATGCTCGCGCGCGAGCGTGAGCGTCGTTTCGTGTGCGTCGATGCCGGTCACGCGGAGGTCGAAGCCCTTGGCGATCGCCCACCGCCGCGCAGCCACCGGGATGTCCGCGGAACCCGTTGCGATGTCGAGCAGGGTCACGGGCCGGTCAGTTGGCCAGTTGCGGGACCAGCGGCTCAATGAACGCAGCAGCAGTGCGGAGCCTCCCAGGCGCGCGTTGACCTGACGAAGGAAGGTAAGAGCTCCATCCAGTTCGTCGCGCGGCACGTCCGGTGCATCCATGCGTTCGGGTGTGAGTCGGCGAGGCATGGGAGAAGGGTACGGCACCTCGCCCCCCAAGGCAGCCAAACCAGCGTGTACGATCCGTTGGTGAAACGGGCGCGCGTGCCAAAGCGGTTGATGCGGCTGTATTGGGCCCTGGCGCCAATGCTCATCGTGCTTGGACTGTCGTTGCCCGGGTACAACCAGGGCGACCTGCGCACCGATTCGCACATCTACACCGCAGTGACGCTGCGCATGCTGCAGTCGGGCGATTTCATCGAACCGATGCTGGGCAACAATCCCTATCACAACAAGCCGCCCCTGGCGTTCTGGCTGCAAGCACCGGCGCTGAAGCTGGCAAACCCGCAGTTGTTTCCGCCACCGATGTGGGCCACGCGCGTGCATGTGCTGGTCGTGGTCATGCTGACCTGCCTCTTCACGTTTTTTGTGATGAAGGAACTGGTGAGCCGGCGCATGGCTCTCGGGGCGGCGCTGGTGGTGGCGCTGACGCATGAGGTGTTTCGATACACGCGCGCGGTGTCGCTAGACATGGTCGTGCTGCTGATGCTGACGGCGGCGCTGTGGCCACTCGTGCGCGCGGCGGGGGTGCGGCGAGGTGAGCCGCGGAATCCTTGGATTGCAGTCTGGAGCGGCGTTCCGATCGGGCTGGCGCTCCTGACCAAGCCGATCCTGGGGCTGCTGTTCTTTCCGATTGCGATCGCCTGGGCGCTTGTGATTCGCCAGCGACGACTCGTGCTGCCACTCTTGGCCGGCGTGTTGGTGGCGATTGCTGTCGCGGCACCATGGCACATCGCGATGCACTTGCGCTATCCGGACACGTTCATCCGAGGGATCTTCGGCACGCAGTCGCTCGATCGGGCGATGGGCGAGACGGGCGAAGGGGGCGCGGCGTGGCAGCCCCTCTGGATGCTGTGCCGATCGTATGTGCCGTGGATCGTGCCGCTCGTGCTGGCGCTTGGCGTGCTGATCATTCGACGGCGCTCGGTCACGGGCGACAAGCGGGCCGACTGGCTTGCACTGCTGAACGCGGGGACGTGGCTCATTGCCCTGAGCGTGTTTTCTGACAAGCGGATGCGCTATCTCGCGCCGGTGTATCCGTCATTGGCGCTGCTGGTCAGTGCGTGGATCGTCCGCTGGACACCAAGGCTGTCGATTGCAGACGTGGGCGCGCAGGTAGCGGGATGGAAACTGGCGCGCGCGGCGCGCCTGACGCCGTATGTCGTGCCGATCGGTGTCCTCGTTGTTGGCCTGGGCCTGGCGATTGCAGGGGTCAGGGTGCATGCGCCTCCGCCCGCGGGGCGCGAGGAACTGCTGCAGTATCTGGACAGCTATCGGCGCGACGTGCTGGGCGAGCCAGGTGCGCTTGTTGGAACTGCGACGTGGCCCACGCTTTGGCACGCGCCGGATGCTCGGCGGACCTGCGCCCACATCTACATCCAGCGCGGGGTGTATCCCTCCGCAGCGCTCTCGCCAGAAACGCCTTGGGGAGGGCAGCCCAAGGCGGGCGACCTCATGTTCTTCTACAACCTCGCCAAGCCCTCCGAGCGTTACCGCCCGCGTGCCGGCGATGTGCTACTGGGCCACTTTGACACACTGAGCCTGGTACGGCTCGGCTCGGACTGGACGGGGCAGTTCGAGTTTGGCAGCGCCCCCAAGCAGTGAGCGGGTATCCTTCGCGCACGATGGACGGGTTGTCGTTGACTTTCGAGCAGTTTGAGGCGCTTGCGCGGCGCGCGCAGGGCGGCAAGGATGTTCATGCGCTTGCGGTGCCCCTTGGCGTGCGCTTGCTGGGCGATCAGCTGACGCCAGTGGTTGCATATCGGCGACTGGTCGCGCCCGATGAGCGCACGGCGCCGAGCTTTCTCTTGGAATCCGTCGAAGGTGGTGAGCGCCAGGGGCGCTATTCGATCCTTGGGGCTCACCCGATGCTGCATGTGATTGCGCGCGGCGAGGGCACGGAAGTGCGCGGCGACCTCGGCGCGGTGCGCGTGAAGTCTTCACGATCCGGCAGCGATCCACTGAGCACGGTGCGCACCATCTCTAAGAGCTTGACGATGGTGGAGCCTGACGAGACGGCGGCGCGCTTCGGCATGCCCGGTTGCTTTCTTGGGGGCTGGGTGGGCTTTGCGGGCTACGACACGGTGCGCTATGTCGAACCCAACAAGCTGCCTTTCAGCGCGGCGCCAGAGGATGATCGTGCGCTGCCGGACTTGCACATGGCGTTCTATGGCGGCTCGATCGTGTTCGATCACGCAAAGGGTGTGGTGTATGTCATACAGCAGGCGTTGACGCCCGCAAACGCGAGCGACCAGGAGCTGCGCACGGCGTATGACCTTGCGAAGGAGCGCATTGATGGCATGGTCGACATGCTGCGTGCGCACACTGAGCCGATGACCACGGCGGTGCTTTCGGAGGGCCCTCACGATCCGATGGCACAGGTCACGAGCACGATGACCAAGCCAGAGCATGCGGCGATGGTCGCAAGAGCGAAGGAGTACATCTGCGCGGGCGACATCTTCCAAGTGGTGCTCGGCCAGCGTTTCGAGCGCAAGAGCGGAGCCGACCCCTTTGATGTGTATCGGGCGCTGCGCGTAGTGAATCCGAGCCCCTACATGGTCTACATGCAGGCGGAGGGGTGCATTCTGATTGCGTCGAGCCCGGAGATTCTGTGCCGGGCAAAGCGGGATGCCAGCGGCGCGATGATCGTGACGAATCGCCCCTTGGCGGGCACGCGCCGGCGCGGACGCGATGCTGCGGAGGACGCGGCGCTCGAGCGCGAGCTGCTGGCGGATCACAAGGAACGGGCGGAGCACGTCATGCTGGTCGACCTGGGGCGGAATGACGTGGGCAGGGTGGCATGTGAAGGTTCGGTAGAACTCGCAGCGCTGATGGAAATCGAGCGTTACAGCCATGTCATGCACATCTCATCAACGGTGACCGGGACGCTACGCGATGGGCTCGACGCGTGGGACGCGCTGCGGGCGGCGTTGCCTGTGGGCACCATTTCCGGAGCGCCGAAGGTGCGAGCGATGCAAATCATCGACGAGCTGGAGCCTGTGAAGCGCGGGCCCTACGGCGGCGGGCTCGGGTATGTTGGCCTCGATGGGCAGATGGACATCGCCTTGGCGCTGCGGACCATGGTGGTCCCGGTGAAACAGCAGGCGGGCGACCAGTGGATCTATCACTGCCAGGCGGCTGGGGGGATCGTCTATGACTCCGAGCCTGATGCCGAATACCAGGAGACGGTGAACAAGGCGGCGGCACTGGTGCGCGCGATTGATGTTGCCGAGCGCGCGCTGCGCGGCGGGTCCGATTGAAGACGGTGCAAGTAAGGGCGGCTCAGGCGCCGGAGCGCTTGTCGTCGCGCGCCTGCTTCGCCTGCACTTTCTCGATCGCGGGGTCGGAGCCGGCGGGTGGCCTCTTCGCGGGCGCTTTGATGCCTGGAGCGCGTTTTGGCGCCGCCGGCGATGCGTGCGCAGTGGCCTTCAGACGCTTGCGGAGGTTTGGCGAGGGCTTGAATGACACGGTGTGCGACTCGTGAATCGTGATGCGCTCACCGGTCGAGGGCGAGGTGCCGGTGCGCGCCTTGCGCACGACGGGGCGCAATACGCCAAAGTTTGAGAGCCCGACGGGCTTGCCCTCTGCAAGGCCTCGTCCCATCTCATCAACGATGAGTTCGTAGATTTCGGTGACCTGTGTCTTGGAGAGTGTGGAGCGTTGTGTGACAAGGGCGATGAGTTCGGCCTTGTTGATCTTCTCGATACTCTTCTTTGCCATGTTGTCCTCTCCAAGGCGGCGCGCCTGGCGGTGCGCCGGAACGCCTCAGGATGAGCGAAGTGATGCGTCCTGTCAACGGGCAAAACGGACTTGCAAACAGCGTGTGGACAGCCCGGCGCAGGGGCTGGACAGTCCGTCGATGCGCGGTACACTGCTCCCTGCATGGAAGTCGTCGAGCGCGAAGTCAAGGTGCAGGTGCGCCCCGCATTGCGGGGACGTCCCAAGCGGCGCAAGGCGCCCAAGTGGCATCTTGTGCTGCTCGATTCCGACACGCACACCTATGAGTATGTGATCATCATGCTGCGCGTGCTCTTCGGGCACAGTGTTGAGCATGCCTTTGAGCTTGCACGCACGGTGGATAAGCGTGGCTCGGCGATCATCTTCACGAGCCACCGAGAAGTCGCCGAACTCAAGCTTGAGCAAGTTCACGGGTTCGGCGCCGATCCGCTGATGGGCGAAGATTCCAGTGGCCCGATGCGCGCCGTCCTGCGCCCGGCAGATGACGGCGACGACGAATAGCCGCCGTGCAAGATTCGACAACCGATCGCGCGCTTGTGCTCGTCACTGAATCGCTTGACAACGAGTCGTTTGCGTGGCTTGAGAAGCATTGCGACGCGCGGCGCGTGCGGCTTGATGACCCTGCGTTCGAAGCCCTCTTGCCTGGCGCACAGGGGCTTGTCGTGCGAACATACACGCAGGTGGATCAAACGCTCCTGGAGAGGGCATCAGCTCTGCGCGTCATTGGACGCGCGGGTGTTGGTCTCGACAACATCGACGTCGCGGCCTGTCGGGCGCGGGGCGTCGAAGTCGTGCATACGCCAGACGCGAACACGCAGGCGGTGGTGGAGCTGGTGCTCGCGTACATGCTCGATGCCGTTCGCCCGCGTGAATACCTGACGCAGGCCCTGCCCCGCGATGCCTGGGAACAGCTGCGCAAGGGCCTGATCGCACCGCGGCAGCTTCACGGGCTCACACTTGGCATTCTGGGGCTTGGGCGCGTGGGGAAGCGTCTGGCAAGGGTTGCGGACGCGATTGGTATGCATGTCGTCTTTCACGACTTGCTCCAGATCCCTCAAGGCACCTGCAACGGCGCAGTGCCCGTGGCGCGCGAGGCGGTCTTCGCTGCGGATGTCGTGTCGATTCATGTGGACGGGCGCAGGAGTAATCGGCACATCGTTGGCGCGACGGAGTTTGCATGCATGAAGCCCGACGCGCTGTTCATCAACGCCTCGCGGGGCTTTGTCGTCGACGCGAACGCCCTCGCCGCGTGGCTCTCCGCGAATCCCTCGGCACTGGCGTACTGCGACGTGCATGAGCCCGAGCCGATGCCCCCGGGGCATCCCTTGCTGGGGCTGGCCAACGCGAAGCTGACGCCGCACATCGGCGCCGCGACGCGCGATGCGCACCGCGCCATGAGCTGGGTGGTCAAGGACGTCTGGCGGGCGCTGCAGGGCGAAGCGCCGGAGCACCCGGCGAGCCTGCCGCCGGACTAGGCCAGTTGTAGAATGTCCGCGTGATCCAGATCGGCGTGAACATCGACCATGTGGCCACGGTGCGCGAGGCGCGGCGCGGCGGGGAACCGGATCCCCTGCGAGCCGCCCACGACGCCATCCTGGGGGGCGCCCATTGCATCACGGTGCATCTCCGCGAAGACCGTCGGCACATCAATGACGATGACGTCACGCGTCTGCGGGACCTGGTCGAACGCACGGCGGGGGTCAAGCTCAATCTCGAGATGGCCGCCACGAGCGAGTTAATCGGCATCGCCCGCAACGTGCGCCCGCACATGTGCACGCTCGTGCCCGAACGACGGATGGAGATCACCACGGAAGGCGGGCTTGACGTTGTTGCTCTGCGGAATGAGCTTGCCGATGGCGTGGCCCAGCTGAAGGATCTGGGCATGATCGTCTCGGCGTTCATCGACCCAGACCCCGAGCAGGTGGCCGGCGCGAGCAAGTTGGGCTGCGACGCATGCGAGTTGCACACGGGGCCATATGCCCACGCATTTTCCGCCGCGGGCGGGGACTTTCTCCACAAACCTGTGCAGCGGGAACTCGAACGTGTGCGGTCGGCGGGGCAGGCGATCGTGGAGCGCCGCATGCGCTTCCACGCGGGGCATGCCTTGAACTATCACAATGTGCAGCCGGTGGCGGCGTTGTCCGATCTTGCCGAGCTTCACATTGGCCACGCGATTGTGAGCCGGGCGATCTTCACGGGGCTGCGCGAGGCGGTCGCGGAAATGATCGCCCTGATGCGCGAAGCCGCGGCCCCCAATACCTAACTTTTCCCAGTGCAATGAAACTTGGGTTGGCGGCACACTTGTCCCATGGCGACGGGGGAAGAGACCCGACCCAATTGGGGGGACCGCAGCGCCATCACACCTGGTTCGAGACCTCAACCTCACTCCAGGAGAGTGATCGCGGTCCCCTGCGCCTAGTCCATGCCGCAGACGGCGTTGAGCCAGGACGGGGTATCCGCATCTCCAAGCGCGTCCCCTCGTACTCCTCCGTCACCGCGCATCACGGCGGCCCAATACAGGGCCGGACCACTTTCGCGCAGCGCCACATATCCAACTGTGTAGGAGTTGGCTGCGAAGACCTCGGGAGCGGAAACCGAATCGGCGATTGCACGGCGGATCTCTTCGATATCTGGAATGACCGTGACGAGCGATCCAGATTCGATGTGATCATTGTGGAAGTTCGCTTCCTGCGCCGCATCGACTGCGATCTGGCCCCAAAGAACCTGCTCTTCGGGGATGGAATCCTGCATGAGGATCAGATGCACATCGTCGGCAAAGACCTTTGCGACGGTTTGTGCGCACGTCGATCCTGATGTCCCGCGACTCTTGCTGAAGAAGGGCGCCCCAATCACCACGGCAATGATCGCAATCGCAAACCAGGCGGTTACCGGGTGCGTCTTGGCATTCGGGTCGTATTTGATCACCGTTCTTCTCTACGCAACGGGCACGCCGATGGCTGCCTACTTCGACTGCTTTGTCGGATCGGCGTTGTCCAGCACCTGCTGCGTTTGTGCGGCGCGGTAGGCGAGCAAGCGTTCGCGCACCTTGGCGTCGCTGAGCGAGAGGATCGACGCGGCAAGCAGGGCGGCATTCAGCGCGCCGTGCTTGCCAATCGCGAGCGTGCCAACGGGGATGCCCTTGGGCATCTGGACGATCGCGAGGAGCGCATCGAGGCCCTGGAGAGCGCTGCCATCGAGCGGCACCCCAAGGACGGGGAGGTGCGTGAGTGCCGCGACCACGCCCGGCAAGGCGGCGGCCATGCCGGCACCGGCGATGAAGACCTTCGCCCCGCGCTTCGAGGCATCTTCGACCCAATCGACCACGGCATGGGGGCTGCGATGGGCCGAGAGGACCTTGCACTCGTGGGCGATGCCCAGCTCATCCAGGATGTTGCTCGCGGCTTGCATGGCGGTCCAGTCGGACGCCGAGCCCATCACAATGCCGACGTCAATCGCACCTGCCACGCCGAGTCCTCCGGAGGGGGGGGTTGAGGGCGGAGTGTAGCGGGAGGTACGCGGGTGCTGGCGCGCCCCAGATGGCGATTTGGGCAAGCTGGGCCCATTGACCCATACGAGCCGGGGAATCGGACCAAGAATGGCCTCATGTACTTGGCAACACGGGGCTTGTGGGGGGTGGGTTTGGGGCCCACAATCAGGGCATTGGCCCGCTTCCTGGCATCCTCGGAGCCGGGCGGCGGTTTTGGTGTGCCCGCCGCGGGCCGATCAAGTCAGAACGCAACACGCAAGACCGGAGAGGACCAGAGAACATGTCGAATGCCCGAACCCGTTTTGGCAGCTTGGCTGCGCGCACGCTTGCCCCTGCCCTGCTGCTGGCTGTCGCTGGACAGGCGACGCTGGCCGCCGGACCAATTGTTTTCCGCAGCGGCCAGGCGGTCGTGGTGCGGGCGGCTTCGCCCATGGCAGCGGCCCAACAGGTGGAGGCGATGTCTCCGCGCACCGGCGCCAAGCGCATCCTCGTGCAGTTCGACCAGCCCGTGACACCCGCGCAGCGTGCTTCGCTCAAGGACGCGGGGCTGACGCTCTTGAGCTATGTGGGCAGTGACGCCTACTTCGCCACGGTGCATGCGGGCCAAGTGAACAGCGCCAAGCTCGCGGCGAGCGGCGCCCAGATGACGGTCGCGACGGAGCTGGACCCGGTCTGGAAGCTCAATGAAGACTTTGCGCTTGGGCGCGTGCCTGAGCATGCGGTGGTCGGCGTTACTGAGGCGCAGGCGAATCAGCCCAGCGAGAAGATCATCGGCGCGTACATGGTGTTTCACCAGGATGTCGATCTGGGCGAGGGCGCGAAGATTGCGGAGTTGGAAGGCGCGACGGTGCGCGATCAGCTCGAATCCATCAATGGGCTCGTGGTCGAACTGCCCGTGTCGAGCGTGATGGCCCTGGCGCTGCATGATGAAGTGCAGTGGCTTGAGCCGGCGCTGCCCAAGTTTGAGGCGAACAACATCGAGAATGCTTCGCTCACCGGCGCGAATCTCGCCCACAGCGCACCCCATAGTCTGACCGGCGCGGGCGTCACGGCGTTCGTGTACGACGGCGGCACGGCGCTTGCTTCGCACACGGCCTTTGGCGGGCGCGTGACCGTGATCGACAGCTCGGGTCTCAATGATCACTCGACACACGTGGCCGGCACGATCGGCGCGAGCCTTGCATCGTCTTTCCCGGGCATGGCGCCGAGCGTTGACATCGTCTCTGCGGGCTTCCAATACGACGGCTCGGGCACGTTCCTCTACACGAACCCGGGCGACATCGAGAGCGACTACGCCAACGCGTTCAACAACTTCAACGCGGATGTCGCGAACAATTCCATCGGCACCAACACGTCGATCAATGGCTTCCCCTGCTCGATCGAAGGTGACTACGGCGTGACCAGCGGCGTGATCGATGGCGTCGTGCGCGGCAATGTTACGGGCGGCAACCCGACGCGCATCGTCTGGGCCAATGGCAATGAACGCCAGGTTTCGACGTGCGGCAGCACCTATCACACGACCGCGCCGCCCGCCTGCGCGAAAAACCACATCACCGTTGGCGCGACGAACGCCAACAACGACTCGATCACTAGCTTCTCCAGTTGGGGCCCCGCGGACGACGATCGCATCAAGCCCGACATCTCGGCGCCAGGCTGTCAGTCCAACGGCGACAACGGCGTGACCTCGACGAGTTCGAGTGGCGGCTACAACGTGAAGTGCGGCACCTCGATGGCGGCGCCCACTGTGACCGGTTGCGTGGCGCTCATGCTCGAGAAGCATCGCCAGCTCTTTCCCGGAGCGCCGGACCCGCGCAACAGCACGATCAAGGCGCTGCTCGCGCACAACGCGCAGGACCAGGGCAATGTCGGGCCTGACTATCAGTATGGCTATGGCTCGGTGCGCATCATCCCGACGCTCGACTTCATGGATACCCTGAGCTACGTCGAAGACACGGTCGATCAGGGCGGCACCGTGTCGCAAGGCGTGACCGTGGGATCTGGTTCCGGCCCCATCAAGTTCACGCTTGCGTGGGACGATGCGCCGGCGGCGCCGAATCCGGTCGCAGCGCTTGTGAACGACTTGGACCTCGTTGTGACCGACCCCAACGGCACGCGGCACTACCCCTGGACGCTTGGCGGCAATGCAAATCCGAGCGCGGCGGCGGTGCGCACGCAGGAAGACCACATCAACAACATTGAACAGGTGCAAATCGACGCACCGATTCCGGGCTTGTGGACAATCGCGGTGACGGGCACGAATGTGCCGCAGGGGCCGCAGGAGTTCTCACTGACCGCTGACGGTGGCGGGCTGGCGGGCATGGCAGTCACGCTGCTGACGCCAGTGCCGGCGTTGATTGCGCCGGGCAGCAACATTCCGCTGACCGTGGGCGTTGTTGCGAACAACCAGAGTGTCATTGCCGGGAGCGTGCGGGTGCACTACCGCTATGACGGCGGGACGTACCTGCAGCTGGTCATGAACGACAACCTAGACGACACCTACTCGGTGAGTTTGCCCGCGGTTGATTGCGGCGATCTGCCCGAGCTGTATTTCACTGCGGAGGGCACTTCGACGGGACAGGCCACCAGTCCGGCGAGTGGGGCGGCGGATCCAATCTCGACGGAAGTGGGCGTGGAGACCTTCCCGGTCGTTGAGGAAATGGAAGCTGGCACGAGCGGGTGGGTGGTCGATGTCGGCCTGAGCGATCCACAAGCGACGACAGGCAACTGGAACCGCATGGACCCGCAAGGCACTTCTGCGCAGCCCGAGGATGACCACACGCCTAGCGGCACCGATTGCTGGGTGACTGACGGCAACGCGGGCGCGAGCGTTGGCGCGTTTGACATTGACAATGGCGCAACGAACTTGACCAGCCCAAGCTTCGCGCTTGCGGCGTTCCCCGAAGCTCGCCTGAGTTATTGGCGCTGGTACAACAACAACGCGGGCGCTTCGCCTGGCGAAGACATCTTTGTTGTTGAGGTCTCCAACAACGCAGGTGGCTCGTGGACCACGGTCGAGACGGTGTCGGGCGATCAGGGTGGCGGCTGGGTGCAGCACGAATTCCGCGTCGCCGACTTCGTGGCGCCCACGGATCAGGTACAGATGCGTTTCACCGCTTCAGATCTCATCAATGGATCGATCGTCGAGGCGGCGATTGACGACCTGCAGGTCGTCGAGCAGAACTGCACGTCCGTCGGGCCGACCTGCCCGGGCGACGCCAATGGCGACCTACTGGTTGACTTGACCGACCTGAACCTCGTGCTGTTCAACTTTGGCAGCGCCGTCCCTGCGGACACGAATGGCGATGTGAATGGCGACGGGTTCGTCGACCTCGACGACCTGAACCTCGTGCTGTTCAACTTCGGAGCCGTGTGCTGAATTGACAGCATCAATCTGAAAACCACCAGGGCCCCTTGCAAGCGGGGCCCTTTTTCATTGCACCGCCGCTACACTGCGCGCGTGAACACGCCCATCGATACCGAACGTTTACTCTTGATCGTCACCGGCGCCCACTTGCGTGCTGAGCGCTCCCATCGTCCATTGGCCTATCGCTTGCACGATGTGATTGCACAGCGCTTTGCCGGCGACGATGCGATGCGCGGCGCTCTGGACGTGCTGGTGTGTTCGGACCTTTGGTATCTCAACAATGAGGATCTGCGCCATCGCCCGACGATCAGCATTGGCGAGCCGGGCGTGAATGCACTGGCGGCGTTCTTGGCCGATCGGCTCGAGCCGGCATTCGTTGTTGATGATGTGCTGAGTGTGCAGCTTGATCTCGATGGTGTCGATCTCGTCGCGAGCTGTTGGGGCACGACGCCGGGCGCCACAGCATCGGCGATCGATGCATTTGTCGAGCGCTATCTCGATGCGTTTCTTACGCGGGCGGCCGGCGCCGGCGCGGCGTAGCTCCGGTCACTTGCCGATACAGAAGGTTGCGAATATCCGCCCCAGTACGTCATCAGGGCTGATGCGCCCGGCGATCTCACCCAGCGCGTCGACTGCATTGCGCAGCCAATGGGCAGTGATCGCGGCATCCTGCATGTGCAACATGTTCTCACCTTGCCCAGGGGTCGAGAGCAGGGCGCAGTTCAAGGCCTCGCGCGCGGCAGCAAGGGCCCGCGCATGGCGCGCAGGCAAGGGCACGCCATCCGGCGAAATGATGCCACTGGCCGTGGCGGCAGCGTCGACGATCGCCTTGCGCAGCGCTTCGAGGTGCCAACCATCGAGCGCGCACACTGCCATCATCGGTTCGGCGCCGGAGTCGTTCGGAAGATCGGCTTTCGTGCGCACGCGCAGGGTGACTGTCTCGTCGCGAACAATCGGAAGGTGTTGATCAAACTGTCCAGCCGGATCGCACTGGATGACGATTGAAGCGCGGACAACATGCTCGCGCGCGAGTTGCTGCGCGGCCCGGTCGAGCGCACTCGACGCATCGCCCAGGCCCGCCAGATCGACCAGGTCAATGCCGACGTCGAACCAGCCCGAGGCCAGTCCATCCAGAGGCAGAGGTTCGACCAGCGCATCGCGCGTCGTGCCTGCGACATCGCTGACCACCGCGCGCTCGCGTCCGAGCAACGCGTTAAAGAGCGTGCTCTTGCCGGCGTTGGGTGGGCCCACAAGCACTGCGCGCAGGCGCTCACTCGGCGCTTCGCGTCCTGATGTGCCGATCAGCAAGGCGTCGAGCGTGGAAATCAGAACTTCAAGTCGCAGCGACAAGTTCTGCGGCGAGATGGCGACAACATCTTCCTGATCAGAGAAGTCAATGCCTGCTTCGACCAGGGCAAGGAGTTCGATGGCTTCGTCAAGCAAGGTGCGGTAATGGGCACCGGTGCACCCGTCGAGCAGGTCTCGCGCAGCCGCATGCTCATTGGCCGTGCGCGCGGCGATCATCGCGGCAACACCTTCGGCTTGTTCGGCATCGAGCTTGTCATGCAAGAACGCACGTGCAGTGAATTCGCCCGGGCCCGCGAGGCGCACTCCATCGTGTTGCGTCAGCTGCGCCAGGACGCGCTCGACAAGTGTGGCGTTGGTCGGCAGTTGCAACTCGACGACGTCTTCGCCCGTGTATGACGCGGGTGCGGGGAAGTATGCGCACACGCAAGGCAAGTGTGCGCCGCTCAGGACCAGTCGCTGTACACCGATATGGCGCGTACGCGAAGGTGCCGTTGCCAGCATTGGATGAACGACGGCGATCGCATCCAGCCCGGAGAGGCGAATCATGGTGCGCCCGCCAGGGACGCCGCGCGCCGCGGCCGCCACGATGGTGTCATCCAGGCGCATGGCGCTGCCAGTCTAGGGCTTCTTGGGTGGGCGTTTGGCTTCCAAGCGTGCGCGAAGGCGCTCTTCGAGCGTGGGCTTGGCGCCCGCAGTGTTGGTCACGACCTTGCGCCCATCGGCGCCCTGCGTGCCGTCGAGGTCGAGCGCATCCATGTGCGCACGAATCCAACGGCCTTCGACGATGCCGAGCGTGGAATTGGTCACGAAGTACAACGTCAATGCGGCAGGCGCGTTGTACATGAACACGGGGAACATGACGACCATCATGACCTTCATGATCTTCTGGGTCTGCTCCTGTTCGGGCGTCATGTTGCCCGTCGAAGGTGGCGTCAGATACTTTTGGTGCACGAAGAACACAACGCCCAGGAGAATGGGCAAGACGTTGATCGCAGTGATGTGTCCCATGAGTGGCATGTTGAACCACAGCGACTGTGGCAACGTGATCAGGCTGTCGCCCCGCGACAGATCGGCAAAGAATGACCAGCCGCCAAGCTGCTGGAAGATCCCATAGAACGCGGGCTCGTGACGCAGATCGAAGCTCGTGTACAGCATGGCGTAGAGCGCGATCCAGATGGGGCTCTGCAGGAACATGGGCAGGCAGCCAAAGAGCCCTGCATAGGACACGTTTTCTTCGCGCATGAGCTTGCGCACTTCTTCGTGCAGGCGCTTTGGGTCGTCCTTGTACTTTTCTTGCAGCTTCTTCTGCTTGGGCGCGATGCGCTGCATCTGTTTCCCGAAGCGCTGAATGCCGATCTGCGAGCGCTTAAAGATCGGGTGCAACAGCGCTCGCACGCAGACCACCAACAGAATGATCGAAATGGCCCAGTCGCCCGTAACCGAGTCGAAGAACCGGAGGATGCCCATCAAGATGTCCGCGAGCCAAGCGAACGTGCAAAAGGCGCAGAACCCACCCATGTTGTAAACGACGATCTTGTCGAGCCGCGCCGCCTGCGCGCCGGGGTCGGCGCCGGATTGCAAGCGGCGCTCATCGGTGGGCGCTGCGTAGAAGCCAACGTCGAACGCCAGCGTTGCGCCGGGCGCGAGTTGCATGACCGGCGAGGACAAACGGTGCGCCACTCGGTCATCCTCGAAGCTCTTGGGCTGATCGCCTTGGAGCACCGACGCCGTCACACTTGCGCCGATGGGCAGCTCGTGCGGTGATGTCGAGAGACCACCCGGGTACACCGCCGCCATGAAATAGCGATTGGTCTGTGCAGCCCAGACCAATGGGCCCGCGTCGTCGTATCGGCTGTTTGGCCATTCCGAGGCAACCGGCTGGCCCTTGGCGATGCCGTTTTGGATGCGCTTGAGCACGCTGTCGCGGCGGACAAGCGCGCCATCGGCATGAATCTCACTTGGCTTCGATGCACGGAAATAGCCAAACCGCTCGCGCTGCATCGGGATGCGATAACCCGAGGTGTCACGCGGCAGGTCGAGCGCACCAAACTGCTCCCACACCAGACCCAGTGCATCGCTCGTGTGACTCTCAATGGACTGCGCCACCTTGATCTCAAAGGAGCCAGGCTCGAGCGTGTATGTGCGCCGGAGGGTGGCGATGGTTTGGTCCGCAACCGTATCGACGATCTCGGCACTCCAGGTGGCTTGCGTCGCGGTGTGCGACTCAAGCTGCCACACGCGCCCGTATGACCCACCAAAGAGTTCGACGCGCTGGCCATTGATGACGATGGCCGTCACGCCCATCGCGGACATGCGGTAGGTGATCGGCGAGCCATCGGGCGCTACCCCCGGCTGCTCGGCGAGTTGCTGCACCACATAGTGATCGTGCGTGCTGCTGGGGTCCCGTCGCGCCTGCACAAGATCCCGGGCTGTGACATAGTGGTTGGTTGTGGTGACTTTGGCGACGCCCGCGCCGAACGGAGTAAGCTCCACTTCGAGCTCGAAGCCGGACGGCGGATCGAGGCTGCCCAGGACAACCCGCGGCACGTCGCCACTCCATACACGAATCGCGTATGCACCGGACTGGGCGGTCGATGACTGCGCGGAGGCAGGGGGCTGTGCCTCGGTTGCAGTCGGTTGCAACGGAACAGGTTCGTCGACTGGGCGTTCAGGCGCCGCGGCGATGGTGTGGTTGGCTGATTCGTTCGGTGACGCCTGTTGCTCTTGCTCGGGCGCCTCAGTGGGTTGCGCCGTCGAAGTGGGCCTGCTTGGTGCTGGGGCGCGCCCCTTGGACGTCATGCCGATGCCGACGACCAGCGCAATGGCGGCGGCGACGACGACCAACGGGATGACAATGCGAAGCGCCTTGTTCGGTTCCTTGGGCATGATCGTGCGCGAGCTTTCTGGGGAACAGGGGAGGAGCTAGCGGCCTTCGTAGAGGCGATCCGCAAGCCAGTTGGAGAGTTCGGGAATGCGCCGAATCTTCTCGGCGGTCTCATCGATGTTGTACTCAACGCGGTGGAACTGCACGCGGTCCTCATACATGATTGCGTAGGACGCGCGCGGGTCGTGATCGCGCGGCTGACCCACCGCGCCCACATTGATCACCGCCTTCTCTCCCTCGATGAACTTGTAGACCTTGCCCTCCCCCACTTCGTCGGGCGGATAGAACTCGGGTTCGTTTGTAAACACGCCCGGCACATGCGAGTGCCCGACCACCGCGTAGCCGTCGACGAGATCGAAGATGTTGCGCATCTTGTCGACCGCGTGGATCGCGTCATCAGGAAAGATGTATTCATTGACCGGACGGCGCGGCGATCCATGCACCGCCAGCACAGGCTTGCCATTGCCAAGCTTCGGGTCGACGTAGCGCACGCGCAGGTGACCCAGGAAGCGATAGCGCGCCGAGCGCTTCTCGACATCGGACTCGTTGTCGAGCTGGGCACGTGTCCAATAGGAACTGGACTCGGCAGCTGGGTTGAAGTTGGTGGGCTCATACAGCACCGCATAGTCGTGGTTGCCCAGGAGGGTCCACTCGCAGTGCTCCGCCACGAGGTCGATGCACTCGAGGGGCTCGGGGCCATAGCCCACGACATCGCCCAGGCAGACGATCCGATCGGCGCCCTTGTCCTTGATGTCGGCGAGGACGGCGCGCAGCGCGGCTGCGTTGCCATGCATGTCGCTAATCAGCGCGGTGCCACCCATCGGAATCGACTGCTGCTCCAGGAACGTGCGTGCGGACCCGCCCGGGACGACGGGTCGAGCAGGCTAGCACCCTCTGATTCCGCCTGCCAGCCGAAGGATTGTCCGCCGATGCGGAGAATCGGCTTTGCCAAGTTGCCAAGGCCCCCTATTATCCGCCCCCGGCCTGAAGCGAAGCCGGTACTTCGCCGATGCCGATGGGGATGATCCGGCGTGGTCCGACCCGAACGGGGTCCGACCGGGCCTGGCAGGGGAGCAACAGGCATGAGCATTCAGTACCAGCGCACCCGCGAGATGACGATCGACGAGCTGCTGCTCGAGAACCGCGTCGTTTTCTTGTTCAGCGATATCAACCACATGAGCGCCGGGCGCGTGATCATGCAGATGCTCTACCTGGAGAACCAGAAGAAGGGCCAGGACATCAACTTCTATATCAACTCCCCCGGCGGGGTCGTGGATGACACCTTGGCGATCTATGACACGATGCAGTTCCTTTCGTCGAAGGTGGCGACCTATTGCATCGGGCGGGCCTATTCCGGCGCGGCGGTGCTCCTGGCGGCCGGCGAGAAGGGCAAGCGCTACATCCTGCCCAACGCCAAGGTCATGATCCACCAGCCCTATGGCGGTGTGACGGGCCAGAGCGCCGACATCCAGATCCAGGCGCAGCAGATCATTCGTGACAAGCAGCGTTTGAACGAGATTCTCGCCCAACACTCCGGGCAATCTGTCGATCGCGTGAAGGCGGACGCGGAACGCGACAAGTATTTCGACGCCAAGGAAGCCGCGGCCTATGGCCTCGTCGATGAGGTCATCACCTTCCCGACGCCCGGCATGGCCAAGTCGGCCTGATTGGAACACCTTCGCCACTTCGCACGGAGATGCGCATGACACGTTTCGGCACACCCAGCTATCCCCGTCCCGCCGCGTTCGGACCTGTTGCCTCACCGATGAGCATCACGCGCCACCCGGGTGATGGTCCAGAGGGCAACTTGGTGCCGATCGTCATCGAGTCGACGGGGCGAGGCGAACGCGCGTATGACATCTATTCGCGTCTGCTGAAGGATCGCATCATCTTCCTGGGCGGACCGGTGATGGATGACATCGCGAACCTGGTTGTTGCGCAGATGCTGTTTCTCGCCAACGAGGACGCCAAGAGCGACATTCATCTCTACATCAACTCGCCGGGCGGGTCGATCACCGCGGGCTTGGCGATGCTCGACACGATGAGCTTCATCCAGCCTGACGTGTGCACCTACATCATTGGGCAAGCGGCGTCGATGGGTTCGGCGCTCGCGGCCGCCGGCGCGAAGGGCAAACGCTACGCGCTGCCCAACAGCCGAAATCTGATGCACCAGCCACTCATCTCGGGTGTCATGGAGGGCCAGGCGACGGATCTGGAGATTGAGGCACGCGAGATCCTGCGCCTGCGCGACCGCCTGTATCACATCTATGCCGACGCCACGGGCAAGAGCTCCGAAGAAATCGAGCGGACGTGCGATCGCAACACGTGGCTCGACGAGAAGGAAATGCTCGCGTATGGCCTGGTTGACCAGGTGCTCACGAAGATGCCCATGCCCAACGGGCAGTGACCGCACCTGGCCTCGCGCGCAGGCGAAGCGATACACTCCACCGGATGAATCGCTTCGCGGTCATCGCGTTGACGGTGCTATTGCTGCTTCCCGCAGTGGCTGGTTGCTCGCGCAAAGTGGGTGGCTCCAAACTCACTCGACTCGAAGCGCGCGTGGACGAGCTTGAAGCAACGAACCGCAAGCTCGCTGCCGAGCGCGGCGAACTGGACGCCAAGGTGACTGAACTCTCGCGGGCGCTCGACGCGACGACCGGCACTGCTGCGGGCGCGGTGGTGGCGGCCCTGCCCCGTTGCGCGGAGATCGAGTTTGATCGACTGACGGCGCTGGTGGATCGCGATGGCAAGCCTGGATTCGAAGCGGTGGATGTGTACATCCGCCCGATCGATGGGCGTCGACGGTTCGTCCAGGTCGCGGGGAACCTGCGCGTGCAGGTGCTGGCCTACCCCGCCGCTGCCGACGCCGACTCAGCGCCCCGGGTGGTCGGCGAGGTGACCTTGGGACCGGCCTATCGCTCAGGCCTCACCGGGACCCACTACGCAGCCCCCGTGGCGCTGACCCAGCCGATCGGCCAGGTGGGCGATGGCGCCCCAGCGGCAGTGGAACTCGTGGCCCAGTTTGATGATCTGGTGACCGGAGTCCGGCACTTGGCCACGCGGCAGTTGGATATCGGGCGGTAGCACTCCCCAAACAGCCCTGGATTTTTTCGTTCTTTGCCCCCGCGGGGCCGAACACGCCCGGGCCCCCGTCGTACCAAGGACAACCCACACGCCGATGACCGGCATGGACCTCTCCTCTCGGAAATGACTGACTTTGTGCATCGAACAGCCCCGGCCTCTCCCCGGGGCTGTACGCTTTTTGGCATGCACGCACCACGTCACCGCCGTTCCAGCCGTTCGCGCCTTGCCGCCGTGACCCTCGCCATGGTCGCGGGCGGCGCTCTTGCGGTGTCGCTGGCAGGGTGTGCCAAGCCGCTGTTTCCCAAGGGCGTCGAGCGCACGCAGTTCGATCGCTATGACCTGGCGCGGAACACGCACCAGCCGGCGTATATCGAAGATGAGTTTGGGCGGCGCACACCCAATCTCAAAGGCCGACTTGCCCCAAGGAATTAAGGGAATTCGTTCGGCCGCGCAAGCCAAGGCGCACCAGGTCCGGTAAGCTGTGTTCGTTCGAGCGGCGTGCTCCAGGAGGGAGCTGCGCGCGAATTCACAAGCCAAAACAGCTTGTGATCCGATGACAGGCAAAGCAGCGCGTTGATGCGCTTCATGGACGATTCGCCCCGCCATGTCAGACAGCACAGCACCAGGCGTCACAACTCGAAAGCTGACCCGCCCACAGGCGGTCTGGATCACGCTCATCGCGTCGATGACTGTCGCGTCGGCGGCCCTGTCGTTCGCCACGGGCCCATCCCGCGCACAAGGCGACAGCCTACCCGGGGCATTCGAACTTGCCCCGACCCAGGCATCGGGCATCCGAGCCATCATTGACGCAGTGCAGATCGAGCCCGGCCGCTGGGATGGCATTGTGATCCACCACTCGGGCGCGATGCAGGGCTCGGGGGCCTCCATCGGGCGCCAGCACGAGGCCCAGGGCATCCGAGGGCTCGGCTACCACATGGTGATTGGCAATGGCCACGGCGCCCCGGACGGAGAAGCCTTCGTGGGCTACCGCTGGCAGCAGCAACTGCCTGGGGCCCACCTTGCTGGCACCATGCCCCAGGACGAGAAGAACCGCAAGATCGGCATTTGCCTGGTTGGCGACGGCGACACCAAGCCCTTCACAGACGACCAGATGAGTACGCTGGCGGCCCTGGTCCGGGAGCTGCAATCGGCTCTGGACATCCCAGATCAGGCGGTGACGCTGCACCGCGACCTGGCCGACTCAACAACCTCGCCCGGTCGCCTGTTCCCCACGGCGCGATTCCGTCGAACCCTGGCGGCTCAATAATTTCGCCGATCTCGGGCTCCGGAAGGCCATCCAAGCGACCGATTGAACAAAAGCGGCAACCTGCCGATACTGCTGGGCTTCCAGCGCCGGACATGTGTGCGGCGCCATGGATCGGGGCGGTCTCCGGTCCGGGGCTGGGGCTTTGTCGCCCGCAGCGCCTTCGGTCTCGCAACCCCGGATGAGCAGCCCTTTGAGTCACTTCGAATCCGCCAAACCTGGAACAACGCTTGCAGGCTTCGACGTGCTTGCGAAGGTCGGCGAGGGGGCGGCGTCTTTTGTCTACGTGGTCATGGACCCCAAGACGAAGCAGATCAAGGCGCTCAAGCACGTCATCAAGCACGACAAGAAGGACCAGCGCTTCCTTGACCAAGCCGAGAGCGAATACAACGTCGCGCAGAAGGTCAAGAGCCAGCACATCCGCAACATCGAACGCATCATCAAGACGCGCGAGAAGTTGATCAGCGTGCGCGAACTCTTCCTGGTGATGGAATACGTCGATGGCGTGTCGCTGGAGCGCCTGCCGCCGGACAGCGTTGAACAGGCGATTCAATTCTTCATCCAAGCTGCGGAGGGACTGGGCCACATGCACCGCTGCGGCTTTGTGCATGCGGACATGAAGCCCAACAACATCATCCGCATGTCGGATGGCACCGTGAAGATCATTGATCTTGGACAGGCCTGCGCGATCGGCACGAAGAAGGAGCGCATCCAAGGCACGCCCGACTACATCGCGCCGGAACAGGTGCATCGGCGGGAGATCACGCCCGCGACGGACATCTACAACCTCGGCGCGACGATGTACTGGGTGCTCACGAAGAAGAACATCCCCACTGCGATGAGCGGCAAGGGCGATTCGCTGGTCGAAGGGTTGGATGGCGCGATGATCGCGCGGCCCAAACCCGCGCATGAGATCAATGGCAAGGTGCCGCCCGCGCTGTCGGAACTGATCAACGATTGCGTCGAACCCGAGCCCGAAAACCGCCCCGCGACCATGGATGCGGTGATGGAGCGCTTGGGTCGCGTGCTGCGTGAGATGCGCGACGCTGCGAAGGGCTAACTGCCAGCGGCGGGAACTCGCACCTTAGAATTGCGTCTCATGGGCATGGGACGCGGCAAACGTGCATCACATGCGAAGCCAAAGGAGCAGCACCCCCGCTGCCCGCGATGTGGATATGACGTGTCGGGCGATTGCGATCGGTGGAAGACGGAGTGTCCGCTCGAGGGGACGTGCCCCGAGTGCGGGCTGGTCTTTGAGTGGCGGTACTTGCTGAACCCGGCGCTGGCGGCGCCGGCGTGGTTGTTTGATACGAACAGGACGAAGTTCTGGGGGCCGCTGGTCAAGACATTGGTGCGATCGCTGTGGCCACCGGGGATAGCGAAGGCGCTGCGGATTGAGCAAGACTTTCGGTTGAAGCGGAGTTTGATGTTGTTTGGTGTGTGCGTGCTGTTCGTGCATGTGACGGCGATGGTGTGCGGGGCAGTCTTGGAACTTCGTGATGCACACTATCACAACAAGACCTCTCCAAATTGGTCGGTCAATTCATTTTGGGGGTCGATGACTTCAACGAGAGCGAGTGACTTTGCATGGGGTGGTGCCGGGCTCACGCGATTGCTGTGGCCATACGCCGACATCTTCGACGAAACGAGCATTCAATCCGCCGACATGCCGCAGTGGCACATTGCCTGGCTCTGGGTCGTGTTCGTGCCGATCTCGTTTTGGCCACTCACCACGACGCTCGGCATCGCGAAGGTGCGCGCGGCACACCTGGTGCGAGCCGCATGCTTCATCACACCCATCGTTGGGCTCTTCATGTGGCTGCATCTGATCATTGGATCGTGGGCGTTTGAAGTAGGCGGCCGCGGCATGCGACCCGGGCTGTGGCGCAATGTGTTTCGGTTCTATTGGTACGGCTCGTTCTCGTGGCTTTGGCTCGTGGCGATCGGCGCAATGCTCAGTTGGTGGTGGTGGCGATCGGTGCGCGACTACATGAAGCTGCCACATGCAGCTGGGGTCACGATCGCCGTGCTTGTGATGGGCCTGCTCGCAGCACTGGTGTGTACGGCATTTCTTGACCACGAGCTCATCGATGCGGCGGCCACGCTTGTTCGGCGATTCGGGCTGATCTAGCGTTTGTCTACAATCCCCGCCATGACCACAAACCATGACGCTGGCGCTAGTGAATCCGCACCGTCGTGGTTGTTTGATCTCAACACCTCGCGGTTTTGGTTGCCTTTGTGGTCCACGCTTTTGCGTTGCATGTGGCCGCCGGTGTTGTTGCGCGGGTTGCGATCGTCGCAACGCTTCAATCTCGCCCGAACGCTGGTGTTGCTGATCCCGATGGGGATTGCGTTCCATCTTTGGACGATGTGTTGCGCAGTCCTTTGGGCGACGCGGCAACCGGGCCTCCGCATCAGACCAGTGATCGAAGATGTACAGGATCGCGCTCCGCTCTACTGGGCAATGTTTCGCAATCCGTACAACTGGGAGGTATTCGGCCCCATACCGACCGCACAGCCGCTCAACAGCGGTTGGACAACCTCGCCCATGCACCTTGACCTTGTCTACTTTGTAGTGCTTTGGCTTCTCTTCAGCGGCGCAGCGCACTTGCTCATCGGCTGGTCGAAACCTGACACGAGACTGCCGACGCGGCACCTGCTGCGAACGCTGGTTTTCGGCGTCCCGGGCGTGCTCATCGCGGCAGGCACAGTGAATCTCATTGCTGCACTTGTTGACGACTACATTCTTGCTGGCCGCATCATCTCTCTCCCCCTTGCGATCTACCTCGTGTGGTGGTGGCGCACGGTGCGGATTCGGTACTTTGGCCTGAGGCAGCACGCCACTAAGATCGCAGTACTTGCGGTCGCTCTCGGGCTTATGGGGTACATGCTGGTCGTTCTTTGGATCGACTTCGGCCGCGGAACCCTACAATCTTCCCCATGACCACCCACGAAGACCCCATCGCCGATGCCGTGCATGACCTGATCGCTGCCCACGACCCTGATGCTGCCGGGATTCTCGCGCGGGAGGCGAGTCGCCAGCAGCACACGCTCGAGCTGATCGCCTCGGAAAACCACGTGTCGCCCGCGGTGATGCACGCAATGGGGACGTGTTTGACCAACAAGTATGCCGAGGGGTATCCGGGCAAGCGGTACTACGGCGGGTGTGTGCATCACGACGAGATCGAGACGCTCGCGCGCGAGCGGGCGAAGCAACTGTTTGGGTGCGCATTTGCGAATGTGCAGCCGCACTCGGGCGCGCAGGCGAATGGGGCGTTGTTCCTTGCGCTGCTGTCTCCCGGCGATACGTTTGCGAGTCTGGAATTGTCGGACGGAGGGCACCTGTCGCACGGGCTCAAGGTCAACATGTCCGGCAAGTGGTTCAACCCGGTGCACTATCCGTTAGTGCGCGATGAGAAGTCGGCGAAGTTTGAGACGATCGACTATGACGAGGTCGAGCGTGTGTGCATGGAGGCGAAGCCCAAGCTCATCATGTGCGGCTATTCGGCGTATCCGCGCATCATCGACTTTGCCCGCTTCCGCGCGATTGCCGACAAGTGCGGGGCGATTCTGCATGCGGATATCGCGCACATTGCGGGGCTTGTTGCGACAGGTGAGCATCCATCGCCATTTCCGCATTGCCATGTGGTGACGACGACGACGCACAAGACACTGCGCGGGCCGCGGGGCGGGCTGTTTTTGACGAACGATGAAGAGATGGCCAAGAAGTTCGACCGGGCGCTGTTCCCCGGCATGCAGGGCGGGCCATTGATGCATGTGATTCTGTCGAAGGCGGTTGCGTTTGGCGAGGCGCTGACGCCGGCGTTCAAGGACTATCAGAAGCAGGTCGTCAAGAATGCGCGGGCGCTGGCGAAGGCGCTGATCGAGCATGGCTATCGCATCACTTCGGGCGGCACGGACAATCACCTGATGCTGGTTGATCTGCGCACGCGCGATGCGGAACTGACCGGCGCGGATGCGGAGCAGTGGCTCGAACAGGCGCAGATCATCACGAACAAGAATGGCGTGCCGCAGGACCCGCGGCCGCCAGTGAAGACGAGCGGGCTGCGCCTGGGAACGCCCGCGCTGACGACGCGCGGCTTCCGCGAAGGCGAGATGCAACAGGTGGCGGGGCTCATCGATCGCGTGCTCGCAGCAAAGGGTGATCAAGGCGCAATCGATGGCGTGAAGCGCGATGTTGAAGCGCTGTGCGAGCAGTTTCCGTTGCACGCGGCAGTCGGCGCTGGCGCGTAAGAAGAAGATTCACCACAGAGAGCACAGAGGACACAGAGAAAGCGCCATGAGCAAACCCAACATTCTCGCGTTCGCCGGGTCGCTTCGGCGTGAATCGTTCAACAAGAAGCTGGTCAAGGTCGCGGCGAAGGGCGCGGAGGAGGCCGGCGGCGATGTGACGTTTATTGATCTTGCTGATTATCCGATGCCGCACTTTGATGAGGATCTTGAGGCGGCGAAGGGGATGGACCCGAACGCGCGGAAGTTCAAGGAGTTGATGATCGCGGCCGATGGCATCCTGCTGGCATCGCCCGAATACAACGGCTCGATTTCCAGTGTGCTCAAGAACGCGATTGACTGGGCGTCGCGCCCTGAGCATGGCGAAGTGCCGCTCATCGCGTTCAAGGACAAGCCGATTCAGTTGATGAGCGCATCGCCCGGCGGGCTCGGCGGCATTCGCGGGCTGATTCTCCTGCGCGGGTTGTTGGGCGGGATTCAGATGATGTGCATGCCGCAACATCATTGTTTGGCGCGTGCGCATGAGTTCTTCGACGCGAGCGGCGAGATTACGGATCATCGCCAGCGCGACATTGTGCTGGGGCTGGGGAAGAAGTTGGTCGAGGTGGTGACGAAGCTGAAGGCCTAGCGCATGATCTCGCGCAGGCGTTCGGTGCGGTAGTCAAAGATCTTCGCGACATCGCGGTTGACCATCAATGGTTCGGTGATGAATCCCAGTCGCGCGGCGTAGGCAACTTCGTCGATGACGCGCGTGTGCGTGTCGTCGATGGCTTCGAAGCGGTGTTCGTGATGCCACCACTTGTATGGGCCGAGCGTCTGGCGATCGACAAACCGGTGCGGCGGATCCCAGATGTCGATGACGGTGCGCCACTTGAGGGACAAGCCGCGCACGCGGATGCGATAGTCGATGATCGCGCCGGGTTTCATGTCGATGGGCGTTGGCGTGATGATCTTGAAGTTCACCCAGGATGGCGTGAGCTTTTCAAGATTGCTCGCATCGGCGAAGAAGGCGAAGGCGTCGTCGAGTGCTCGGGGGACAATGACTTCGCGCTTCAAGTGCTGCACGCGCTTCGGGGCTGATTCAAGGGCTTTCAACATTCGATTCTTCCGTCCTGTGCGATGCGCACGCTACCTGCCGCCGCCAATTGCCTGATTCCCTCATAGACGACGGCGCACACAGCGGTCGCGACATTCAGGCTGCGTTCCGTGGGCAGCATAGGCAGCGTGATCGCACGATCGGCGTAGCGCTCCAGAATGTCCGCAGGCAATCCTGCGGTTTCTTTGCCAAAGAGCAGAACATCGCCGCGATTGATTGGCGCGTCCCACACTGGGCGCGAAGTTTTGGTCGTGAGCATCCAGATGCGCGGGGGGAGGGCATCATCGCCACCTTCAGTGCGCACGAAGTCGGCCCAGGAGTCATGTTCGCGCACGCCGAGACGGGGCCAATAGTCGAGCCCTGCGCGGCGGAGCGCCTTCACCGACGTGTCAAACCCGAGGGGCTTGATCAGTTCGAGCGAGCAGCCTGTTGCAATGCACGTCCGCCCGATGTTTCCCGTGTTGTTCGGGATCTCGGGTTCGTGCAAGACGACGCGGAAGAGCGGCGGTTCCATGCATCGACGATACTGCCTGTGCGATGCCGCCGCCTGAGGCCGATCAACTCGATGCTGAGAAGCGTGCCCTGCGCGAGGCGGTGCGCGCACAGATCGCGTCGATCTCCCCCACCGAGGCCGCGAGGCGTTCGCGCGCGATCTGTCAAGCCATCGCGGCGACCGGTGCGTTCGCCCGCGCGCGCACGATCATGGCCTACCTGCCGATTGAAGACGGCCCGCTCGAGGTCGATCCGCGCCAACTCGGCGCCATCGCGATCGCCCGCGGCAAGCGCCTCTGCTATCCGCGCATGGATTGGGATAGGAAGACCATGCAGCCAATCGTGGTGCCGAGCGCCTTGCCGCGCGCCGAGGTGCGCAGGCACAACGTGCCCGAACCAACGGAAGGCGCCACGGTTGACGCCGCAGAGGTCGATCTCGTCATTGTGCCGGGTGTCGCTTTCGATGCGGCGCGGCACCGCCTGGGACGCGGCGGCGGGTTCTACGATCGCTTCCTCACAGCGTGGCGGGCGGCGCGCGCGAAGACGCCGGGCATCGCCCTCGGCATCGGATTTGCCGAGCAGATTGTCGGAAATGTCCCTCGTGGCGCGCACGATGTCCGCCTGGACGGCATCGCCAGCGATGTTGGCGTCTGGGTCGGCTGAGGTGGTATTCTGGTGCTGCCTGGCGGCGCCATGCGGGCGGACGCTCGGCAGGACAAGGCGGTCACGGACGATGTCACTTCCCTCGCAACGGATGCGCACGGGGCACGCGCCCCGATTCACGGTCTCGAAGCGCAACCCAATGAAACACCGGCGGGCTAGGCGCCGCGCGATCGGCGCGGTGCTGCTGGCGATGCTCGCGTTCACAGTCTGGTACTTCTGGCCGGGTGGCGGGCCCAGGAACGCGCAGGCCAAGACGCCCGAGACCGCGCTGCTCGATCAGGTGGTGAACGACCCGGCGGGCGAATCGCAAACCGTCGAGATGATCGCCGCCAGTGATACGCCCAAGGTCGAGATCATGATCGCCGACGAGCCCAAGGCTTTGCCCGGGGTGAAGATCGCGCCCCCGCCGCCCACGCTCACCATGGGCGAGTCGCCCGACCGGCGCGACGTGCCAACCACGCGCGCCGACACGACACCTGTGCGCACGGAGCTCGCACCGACGGTCGACGAACCAACGGAGGCGCAGCCGACTGCAAGCTTCACGGCGGATGCGGGCGACTTGTTCCGCCGAGCAGATCTGGCCATCTCGCAGAACCGTCCGGTGCAAGCGCGCGAATTGTTGAATCGTGCGCTGCATGATCCTTCGACGAGCGCCTCGCGCCAGGCCGAGGCGCGCCGCCGTCTGACGGAGCTGAACGAGCTGCTGTTCTTCTCCGACAAGGTCGTGCCGGGCGATGACATCAGCCGCGTGTACAAGGTGCAGAAGGGCGACCTGCTCTCGACGATCCCGCGCAAGCAGGGGCTGGAGCTCGAATACGGCTTCCTCGCGCGGCTCAACGGCATCACCGACCCGCGCAAGCTGCGCCTTGGGCAACAGATCAAGGTCGTGCAGGGCCCATTCCATGCGGTGGTGTACAAGAGCGCGTTTCGCCTGGACCTCTATTGCAGCGAGCGCGACGCGGCGGGCAATCGCCTGTACCTGCGGTCGTATGACGTCGGGCTGGGCGAGTATGGATCGACGCCCGTTGGTCTGTGGGTCGTTGCGGACAGCAAAGTGGTCGACCCGGGCTGGACGAACCCGCGCACCTACAAGACCTATGCGCCGAGCGATCCTGAGAACCCGATCGGCGACCGTTGGATTGGCCTGAAGGGCGCCGACGAACGCACGAAGGACCTGCCGAGCTACGGCATCCACGGCACGATCGAGCCGGAGTCGATCGGGCGCGAAGCATCGATGGGGTGCGTGCGCATGCGCGAGGCGGATGTCGAGGTGGTGTATGAGCTCTTGATGCCGGGTGTGTCGGAGGTTTTGATTACGGAGTAGCGCCGAGCCTACAATCGCCTCGTGCCAGGCCGAATCGCCACGACTGTCATCCGCGAGACCCTCGCCAACATCGGGGCCGAGGGCATTGGCAGTTTCTGCTCGGATTGCATCAGCAAGGGAACTGAGGCATCGGTGAAGGCCCTCCTCGCCGGGGGCATTGCTACGGCTGCGCCAATGCTAGGGTTTGTTGGACTGCTTGTTGGGCCGCTGCTGTGGGAAGCTCGCAATGATGCGAAGGCAAAACGAGAACTCGACGAGAAGCTGAAGCTCCTTTCGTACAACACCGCGGACATCGACCGCAAGGCGACTGAGCTTCTTGAACGCGCACCGGATCAGTTTGAAAACACCTCTAAGCAGCAAGTCGAAGACTATATCGACAGCTACGCCAAGGAAGCGCTGAAGCAGTTTCAGATCGACACGACCGAGGACTTGATGAACATCCGGGTCCTGTCCCTTGACAGCAACAATCGCATCATTGTGATGCAAGAGGCGATCGATCGGTGCGAGAAGATGATCGTTCGTGTTGTTGATCATCTACAGAAGCTGGCAACCAAAGATGACCTCGATGCATTGTTCCAGCAGTACGCCGGCAAGCGCGAGGAAGTAATCAAGGCCGAACTGATCCCGAAGCTGGAAGCGGAACTTCGCGCCAAGCTTGCAGAGGAAGGAGGGCGGAGCACGGAGGGTGTTGCGGAACGAGCGAGAAGGCTGGCTGATGACGCCATTCGGGCATTGCAACAAGCTGACTTTGCAAAACGAGCATCCGAGATTGGTGGAGCGCACGCTGTTCTGGAGTCAGTTGAGCGAGAGGCGCAGCAGCACGCCGACGCAGCCAGCGCCCACGCCGAAGCCTCGATCCAAGGGTGGCGGCGTGTGGCCGAGTGGGCGTATCTGGTTGGCGAGATTCAGAAAGCGGAAGATGCCATTAACAGGATCCTCACTGCAAACGAGAATGACCTTGACGCGCTCAATCGCCACGGTCAGATTTGTGAGCTTCGTGGCGATCTACATGAGGCAAAACGTCTTTATCAGCAGGTGCTCGACTTAGCGTCGGATGACAGAGAACGGGCAGTTGCTCTGGGCAACATTGGCAACGTCGAGGAAACCTTCGGCAATCTAGATTCGGCAATGCAATACTTCAAGCGTTCGCTCGACGTATTTGCCCAGATTGGAGACCAGTGCGGCGTGGCCAATCAGTTGAACAGCCTCGGCGTTCTTGACTGCGTGCGCGGGAATCTTGATTCGGCAGAGTGGTATCTGAAACGTTCGCTGGCGATCAAGGGGCGGATTGGCGAATATCTGGGGCAAGCGAACTGCCTGATGAATCTTGGAACAATCGAGCAAACAAGGGGAAATCTCAACGCGGCCCAAGCGTACTATCAACGCGCACTTGCTATCGACACCCGCCTCAGCAACAAAAAGGGCATGGCAAATGCCTTTGGCAATCTAGGGTGCATCGAGCGGACGCGAGGGAATCTCAGCGCTGCTGTACGCTTCCATGAACGCTCGCTTGCAATGAGCGAAGCACTCGGGCGTAAGAAGGGCATGGCGCAGCAGTTGGGTAACCTTGGACTCGTCGAGATCATGCGAGGGAATCTCGATGCCGCCGAGGACCATCTTCAGCGCTCCCTCGAGATCAACGAAGCGCTGCAGCGCAAAGAGGGCATCGCAGACCAACTCGGTAACCTGGGCCTGATCGAACTGAAGCGAGGAAACCTTGACCCTGCGAGGCGGTACCACGAGCGCTCGCTCAAAATCTACGAGTTACTCGGGCACAAAGAGGGCATGGCGCAGCAGTTGGGCAACCTTGGACTCGTCGAACAGGCTCGCGGCAATTTTGACGCCGCAACTGGCTACCTCCAACGCTCGCTGGCCATCGACGAATTGCTCGGGCGCAAGGAGGGCATGGCCAACCAACTCGGCAATCTCGGCCTCATCGAGCACGCGCAGGGGAAACTGAGCGAGGCGCGCCTCCTCTGGGCCAGATCTCAAAGTTTGTTCACGCAAGTCGGCGCCCGCGATAGCGCCGATCGGGTCCAGCAAATGCTGGATGGACTACCCCCCGAGTAGGCCCCCTCCCCCGCGCTTTTTTGACCCTTTTCGCCTACACTATGGACGTGCTTCGGGCCCCCGGGAGGGGCCGTTTTGGTGTCGTCCGTCGGCGTCAAAAAAGCCTGCAAAACCAGCCCTCAAACTGGTGTCGCACCCGGGCCCGAATGGAGAGATTCGCCAGATGACCACGATTGAATCCCAGGCGCCCAAAACGCCCTCCAACGACGCCTCCAAGAAGCCGGGCAAGGCGGCCCAGTACGGGGCCGATCAGATCAAGATTCTCGAGGGGCTGGAGGCCGTCCGGAAGCGGCCCGGGATGTACATCGGCGACACCGGGCTCGCCGGGCTGCACCACCTGTGCTGGGAAGCGGTCGACAACTCGATCGACGAGGCAATGGCCGGTCGTGCAACCACGGTCTTGGTGCGCGTGCATGCCGACGGGGCGCTGAGTGTCACCGACGATGGCGTGGGCATCCCGATCGATCCCAAGAAGCACGAGAACCCGGCGTACAACAACAAGCCGGCGGTCGAACTCGTGATGACCGTGCTGCACGCGGGCGGCAAGTTTGGTGAAGAGGGCAGCGCGTACAAAGTCTCGGGCGGTCTGCACGGCGTGGGCATCTCGTGCGTGAACGCGCTTTCTGAGTGGCTCGAAGTGCGCGTACACCGTGATGGTGGCGTGTACAACATCGGCTTCGAGCGCGGCAAGACGAGTGAGCCGCTCACGCGCATTGGCGATGTGCCGGCGGACGCGCCGAACAAGACGGGCACGGAAGTGACCTTCAAGCCCGACCCACTCATCTTCCCGGATACCACCTGGAACTACACGACGCTGTCGCAGCGCATGCGCGAGCTGGCGTATCTGAATCCGGGCGTGACACTGAAGCTCGTCGACGAGCGCGTCGGTCCCGATGGCAAGATCAAGGAAGAGACGCACAAGTATGACCGTGGGTTGCTCGAATACGTCGAGCACATGAACCACAACAAGAATTCGCTGCATGAGGTGGTGACATTCTCGGGGGAGCAGGGCACACTGGCGGTTGAAGCTGCGTTCCAGTTCTCCGATTCGTACAGCGAGTTGATCCTCAGCTTCGCGAACAACATCCGCACGGTCGATGGCGGCACGCATCTTTCGGGCTTCAAGACCGCGCTCACGCGCGCGCTCAACGGCTATATCAAGCAAGCGAATCTCATCAAAGAGAAGGACCCGATGCCCACGGGCGATGACTGGCGCGAGGGCTTGGCGGCAGTGATTTCAGTCAAGCTGCCCGAGCCGCAGTTCGAGGGGCAGACCAAGGGCAAGCTGCGCAACACGGATGTCGAGGGCTTCGTCACGTCGATCGTGAATGATCGCTTGAAAGCATGGCTCGAGGAGCATCCAGGCGAAGCGAAGAAGATCTGCCAGAAGGGCATCGTCGCAGCCCAGGCGCGCGAGGCAGCGCGCAAGGCGCGCGATCTCACGCGGCGCAAGAGCGCCCTTGAGAGCGGGTCGATGCCGCACAAGCTGCGCGATTGCACCACGCGCGACGTCGAGCGCTCGGAGATGTTCATCGTCGAGGGTGATTCGGCAGGCGGCAGCGCCACGCAAGGGCGCGATGTCGAAACACAGGCCATCCTGCCCCTGCGCGGCAAACTCATTAATGTCGAAAAGGCGCGCCTCGACAAGGTGTTGGCATTTGAGGAGATCCGCACGCTGATCAGTGCGCTGCGCTGCGGCATCGGGGAAGACTTCGACATTTCGAAGTTGCGGTACGGCCGCGTGATCATCATGACCGACGCCGACGTCGACGGCTCGCACATTCGCACACTGCTGTTGACCTTCTTCTTCCGCCAGATGCCGGACCTCATCCGGCGCGGTAGGATTTACTGCGCCCAGCCGCCGCTCTATCAAGTGGCGCGCGGCAAGACGAGCCGCTATGTGCTCAATGAGCGTGAAATGGACGACGTGCTGGTGGAGCTCGGCCTCGACGGCGCGTCGCTTCTGGTGCGCGAGGTGCCGACCGACGCCAAGACAGGGCGCTCACTTGAGGCAAAGACGGTGCGCACGATTGAAGGCGATGAGCTTGGCGAAGTTGTGCGCAACCTCCGGCGCCTGGATGAATTGGTCACGGTGACCGAGCGGCGCGGCTATCGATTCCTGGAAATGCTCTCGGCTCGCGACACCGATCCGGAGGGCAAGCACCGCTTGCCAACGCATCGTTTGACGTGGCACGATGGCGAGGCGTTCGCCTGGTCACACGAGCAGGCCTCGTCGATCCTCAAAAAGCACGGGCTGCGCAACGCGGAGTTCGAACCGAGTGCCAATGGCAAGGGCATGGCGCCGGATGTCGCCCATGTGCGCGAACTGCACGAAACGCGGGAGATCGCTGCGATTATCGAACGTCTGGGCGCGCTTGGGCTCAGCATCGAGGACTATGGCCTCGTGCGCGAGGAGGCGGTGACAGGCGAGCGCATCCCGACCAAGTACGCCTGGTCGACTCCCATCAAATCGCGCAAGCAGGCACATCGCTCCGATGACGATGCCGATGGAGAGCACGATTCCGCTTCACATGGTGCTGATGAAGGTAAGCTTGTGGAGGCCGCTTCGATCCGCGAGATCCTGAGCACGCTGCGCGAAGTTGGCCGGCGTGGTCTGGAGATCAAACGATTCAAGGGTCTTGGCGAAATGGACCCCGCTCAACTCTGGGAAACCACGATGGATCCGTCTCGGCGGACGCTTCTGCGCGTGACCTGGGATCAGGGCGAGGCGGCGGATGAACTCTTCACGACGCTTATGGGCGAAAACGTCGAGAGTCGGCGCGCGTATATCGAAGAGCATGCGCTCGAAGTGCGCTCGCTGGACGTGTGAGACACATCAGTTCACGTTGGGTGGATCAAGGTCTCGGCTGCGCCCCGAGAAGAACTTGTTCGTGGCGCCAGTAGCGTCATACGGAAAGCTGCCGTCCTCGTGCTGGACGTATCCAAGGTCCCTGGCGGTCCAGCGATCGACGTGCCCGTCGAGCCACCCCACGACCGCTTTCCCCTGATGGCGTTCGTCGACGGCTGATCGCGTGAATCCGTCTCGAGACTCATCGCAATTGTCGCTCTCCGGGAGCAAACGCGGGGGATCAAGCGCCCAGCCGTGATTGCACATCTCGCGCGTGTTGTTCGACGGGTATGGCTTGGGGTTGTAGGCCAACCGTTGTGCCGCCGGAAACGTCGCGGCCGTCCCAAGTGTGTCGGCGAAGAGTACCGTCTGCGTATTGACCTGATGCAAACGCACCGGAAAGCGGACAAACAGACCATCCGCACGACGCCGACTGTTGCCCAAGAACTGAAAGTTGTACCCCAGACAGTAGTTGCGATTGTTCATGTACTCGGGCACAACCGGGTCACGGAAGATCTCGTGATCGATGAGTTTATTGTTGTCGTTGTCACCGCCTGAGTCGGTCGAAGGCTCGTTGTACGCGTAAAATCCGGCGCTTGCGCCCATGACAACCATCCAACGCGGGCGATAGTGCCTGCCATTGCCCACGTCGTACAAGTTGCGGGGGTCATTGCTCGATCCGACCTTTGCCATGCGACCGGGGATGCTCACGTTGTCATGATCGTTGGCGAACAGCGCGTGACCAATGATGAGCTGACGCAGATTGCTCGTCCACTTTGTGGTCATTGCGGCGGCGCGAGCGCCCTGGAGTGCCGGGAGAACCAAACCGACAAGCAGCGCCAGCACGGCGACAACAACCAAGAGTTCGATGAGCGTGAACGCGCGGCACTGACCAATTCGCATCTCAAGACCCTTCAGCCATTGTTTCCCTCCCGAACAGCACGGCGCATCGTACCACGCGCGACCCGTGGTCTCGGAATGCCGAGCTTGTCCATCCGGCTCAGCAACGTTTGCGGCTTGATATCAAGCTTCTTGGCAGCGCCATTGTCGCCATACACGCGATACCCGCTCGATTCGAGCGCGTGCATGATCTGCAATCGCTGCAACTGGTCGTGCGTGAGATCCAGCAGCACATCGCGGGGTGGTGCTGAGCGCCCGGGGTCATTGCGATCCGGCGCGTCTGTAGTTGTCGTTGCGCCACCCGATGGGACTTCGATATCGAGTTCACCCGGTCGATCCGGATCTGCCAGCAGCGTTGCTCGCTCGACGGTGTTCTCCAGCTCACGCACATTGCCAGGCCAGCGATAGGCAAACAATCTGCGCAGGCTGCGCTCGTTCACAATGCTGATGGGCCGTCCCATGCGCAGCGCATGTTTCACATGCAGATGCTCAACGAGCGCTCGAATGTCTTCCTTGCGATCGCGCAGCGCTGGCACATCGATCCGAAAGACACTGAGCCGATAGAACAGGTCTTCGCGGAAGCGGCCACGTCGGACCTGCTGGGCAAGGTCACGATGCGTCGCGGCCACGACGCGTACATCACACCGAACTTGGGTAAGACCGCCTACGCGTTCGAACGATCCGTCCTGGAGCACGCGCAGGAGTTTGGCCTGGGCGGCCGGGGAGAGTTCGGCAACCTCATCGAGAAACAAGGTGCCGCCGTCCGCAAGCTCGAACTTTCCCAAACGCTGACGATCTGCGCCTGTGAATGCGCCGCGCTCATGACCGAATAGTTCGCTCTCGATCAGCGTGTCCG
>JAGQOH010000021.1 GCA_020427635.1 Phycisphaerales bacterium | reverse complement strand
GTTCGGTTGTGCCGGCGGACATTCCCTATGTGCAAGACTTCGAGGGCGCGCCGGACCTGGACGAATGGGACAACCGGATCACGGAGACCGCGACGCCATTGACGACGTTTCTGGGGCGGTTTTCGGATGACGATGCGGGGCGCGAGGGCTCGACGCTGTATGTGAATACGACGGTGGGTGTGAACTACACGGTGCTGGTGGATGCCTACATCATCGATTCATGGAACAGCGAGGAGCTTCGGATCTCGATCGACGGCACGGAGGAATTCGCCTCGGCGTTCTTTGAGGGCGATTCGTTCACGGAAGACATTGATGACTTGATTGAGTTGTATCAGGAGATGGTGTTCGAGAACTGGGGTACGTCGCGTTCGCTGGATGCGGTCTATCGGCACATTCGCGTTGACTTTACGGCGACGCAGGCGGTGACGGAGATTGCGTTTACGAACAATCTCGACCAGCCGTATGACTCGGACGAGTCGTTGGGGATTGACAATGTGCGTGTGGTGGAGACGGCGGATGTGGCGGAGTATTTGCCGCGGTTTCGTGGGTACACGATCCAGACGGGGTTCACGACCACGACGGCGACGGATTTGAACTATGCGGCGAGCATGTGCTGGGGCGATCTGGATGCGGATGGCGATCTGGATGCGATCATCACGGGGGATGCGTGGTCGCGGCGCGTGCTGAACAATGGTGGGAGTTCGTTCACGATTGGGAAGCTGTCGACGGGACAGATGATTCGGCAGGCGGCGTTGTTGGACATCGATAATGATGGTGATTTGGACTATTGGGGTTCGCCCACGTATTACACGGAGCGGTTGTGCGAGAACAACGGCTCGGCGACGTTTACGGATGCCGGGGCGCTCGGGTATGCGAATCCGAACAACAACGAGGGGATCGCTGCGGCGGATGTTGATGCGGACGGCTGGTGCGATGTGCTGGTGTTTTCGGAGAACGGCAACTGGATCGGGCACAGCGATGGTGGCAGTCCGGTGGGGCTGACGGGGACGAATGACAGCTCGTATGGGTTGAATGACGCGGGCGACTATGGCAATGGGGACTATTGTTCGTCTGCGGATGTGAATGGTGATGGGTATTTGGATTTCTTCTACCACTATGGTGGCGGCAAGCTGTTCATTTCGAATGGCGACGGGACGTATGCGCAGAACAACTACGGCATTTCGGTCAACACGGGCAACAACGACAAGATGGGCTCGGCTTGGGGCGATTTCGATAACGACGGCGACATGGACTTGTGGGTTGGCGACAATCGTTCGGGTCAGCCCGGCACGTTGTGGCGGAATGATCGGAACTGGGGCGCGGGAGCAGGCAACTTCACGAATGTGGCGAGTGCGGCGGGGTTGACGGATACGAGTCAGCATCGGGGCTGCGCATGGGGCGACATGGACAACGATGGCGACTTGGACTTGTATGTCGCGACGACCGGGACGTGGGCGAACAATCTGCTCTATGAAAACCAGGGCGATGGGACGTTTGTCGAGGTTGCGGTGGCGGAGTATGCCAATGCGCCGGGCGATTCGCACGATGCGGTGTGGGTCGACTATGACAACGACGGTGATATGGATGTCGCGGTGACGCAGGAGGACAATGTTGCGACGCTCTTGCGCAATACGACGGACAATGGCAACTACTTGAAGGTTCGCGTGCTTGGTGCGGGCGGTGGGCGCACCAACAAGGCGGCGATCGGTACGCGCGTGGAGCTGTGGAATTCGGCGGGGGACACGCGGTTGCAGGTCCGCGAGATCGGGACGGCGCGCGGGCTGGGGCAGGAGCCCTTGTGGGTGCATTTTGGCGGGGTGAACGCGGCGACGACCTATACCGTGAAGGTGATCTTCCCGGGCGGGGATGACGCTTCGATGCAGGTGACGCCCAATGTGGTCTCGACGACGATTGGCGCGACCACGATTCCGCAGATGTTGACGATTGACCAGGCGGCATTGGGCGTGCGCGCGGTACGCTGGCAGGAGACGGCGCCGTTCTGATGGCGGCCATGGGAGGCGGAAAGATGTTGCGATGCTCGGTAGCGGGCCTGGTTGCGTTGGCGGCGTTGGGCGCAGTGACGCCTGCGGTGCGGGCATGTACACGTCCCATGGCGATGGTGGAGATGGCGGGATATGCGGCGGAAGTGTGGACGGTGCGGGTTGACGGTGTACAGAGCCATTGGGCGGACAACCCACAGCGCATCGAAACGGAGTTGACACTTTCGATTGAAGAGCCGCTCAAGGGGCAGCGCGGCGTGGGCGAGCGGTTCACGATGACAGCGCCTGGCGGCACGGTGGGCGATTGGGAGATGCGCCTGTGCTGCGCGCCGCAGTTTGAGCCAGGCAAGAGCTATGTGATCTTCGTGTTGCCCGAGTATCGCACGTATCCGACGGTGGGCATGTCGCGCGGGGTGTTCGAGTTGGTGGCGGACCAAGCGGGCACACAGCGTGTGATGACAGTGGATGGCGATGCGGTGATGGAGATTGGTGTGGATGGTTTGCCTGTGCTTGCGCGGGGGCATGACGTTCCCAAGCCCAAGGCGTCGCAGGGCGTGCGCGTGGTTGATGTGCCGGCGAACAAGGTGATGGAGCGGGCGATGACGTATGAGGCGTTCAAGGCGGCGCTCGAGCCGGTGCTTGCGCAGAGCCATGCGTATCCGGCGGGCGGCCCTGTGGCGCGGCGTGTGACGGCGGACTACAGCGCCGTGGCGCTTGTTGCGGCGAATGAGGGGCGCGTAGGCAATGCGCCGGCGCGCGTAGAGGCGCGGAAGCAGCCGGTGGCGACCGCACCGCCGCGTGCGGGTGCGCAGGACGGAGGCCAGCCGTGAAGCGCCGCGACGTGATGCGGGTTTGTGCGGTGGCGGCGGTGCTGTGTTGTTGTTCGGCACAGACGCTTGGGTTTTCGTATTACACGTTCGGGTCAACGCCTGTGACGTGGCCCGGCGCGACGGCGACGCGCTATCTTTCGCCCGGCGTGTTCCCTGAGGGGAGCGACACGGAGTATCTGTACCTGAGCGCGATGGGGTTGTGGGAGATCGTGCCCGGCGCGACATTCAACTATGACGCCTTTCGCAATGACCAGGAATACGCGATCGACAACTTCGATGGGTTTTCCGACACGACGGCGGTTGATGCATCGCAGCTTGATCCGGGAACGCTTGGGATTACGTTTCTCGTGAACAACAACGCGGCGTGGTATGACACGGACCAGGTGTATTCAGCAAACCCGGATGGTGTTGGCTGGGACTTTGAGACGAATCCGACCTGTGATGTCGTGGCGACGCCTTCGCCCACCAACGGGTATTCGTTCTTTCTGGTGGCGACGCATGAGCTTGGGCATGCGCTTGGGCTTGGGCACGATCCGATTGGCAATGAGCCGCCTGGATTTCTTTGGTACATCGCGACGATGAATCCGGGCTATCCCGCGGGCGGTCCGGTTGGGCAAGACAACATCATCGAGGTGCATGCGGACGATCGCGCGGGGCTGCGCGCCCTTTATCCGGGGTCGGGCGCGACGCAGCGTGACTTGGCGGCGTCGATGTTTTCTTCGAGCACGATTGCAGGGCTGGCGATCCCGATCGCAGCGGTGCCCAATACGGCGTTGCCCGGCGATTCGACATACATCATTTCGTGCATCGAGAACTTCGGCACGTCTTCGCACTTGCAGGTGACGCACCGGTTTTACGTGTCAGACGATCCGGTGATCGAGGAGACCGACGAGGACATTGGTTTTCTCGAGTGGGACATGGCACCGGGTGATGTGTTGGAGTTTGCGGTCGAGGTGCAGTTGGATGCGGATATGGCGGCGGGGCCGCGTTGGTTTGGCTCGATCATTGATGATGGCAATTCGATCGCGGAGATCTATGAGGACAACAATGCGGCGGTGATTTGTACGCCGTTGACGATCCAGCAGCTTGGGCCTGTGATTACGCCGATTCAGCAGCAATATGCAAGTGACTTCGGCGCGTGGTCGGGGCCGACGCCCGTGCTGACCCATCCGCTCAACATGGCGCCGATTGCGTGGCAGTTGGATGTAGGGCCACCCGGGATGACGATCAACGCGTCGACCGGGCAAATGAATTGGGCGAGCCCGGTGGCGTCGGAGTTCTTGTATGCGGTGACGGTGCGTGCGACGAACGCGACGGCGTTTCACACGCAGACGTTCTTCCTTGCGGTCGATCACTGCAATGATGTGACTGGTGATGGCGTGATTGATTTGGCGGATCTGACGCAGGTGCTGTTCCATTTTGGACAGGGTGTTCCTGCGGGGACAAATGGCGACACGAATGGGACGGGGTTTGTCGATCTGGTCGACATTCAGAACGTTCTGTTTGACTTCGGGTTGAGCTGTTCCTGATGGCGCGCGGCCTACGCAAGGGAGCCAGCGGGGCGCAGGGCGTTGACGTCTGCGGGGAGGCCCGCAACGACGAGCACTTCACCGTCTTGTAGTTTGTGCGTTGGGCTCGGACACACGATGACCTCTGCGTTGCGGGGGCGCGACGCGATGACGACCACGCGCGGGTGTTCGTTTGAGAGCTCCGCAATGGTGCGCTCGTGGTGCGGAGAGGTCTGCGTGATGAAGACCTCCGCGAAGTTGAGTGCGGCGTTTTCACCCTGCAATCCGGGCAGAAGGTGGGCGACTTCGGGGTGCAGCATGTGTTCGGCGACGCCATCACCTCCATAGCTTGCGGGTGAGACGACGTTCGTGGCGCCTGCGCGTCGGAGTTTTCGGATCGAGCTTTCGTCTTCCGCGCGAGCGATGACAGTGATGTTGGGCGCGAGTGCGCGTGCGGTGAGGCAGATGAGCGCGTTGACGGCGTCAGAAGACGTGACGGCGGCCAGAGCGATGGCACGATCGACACCGGCTTCGGCCAAAGTCTCGTCGAGCGATGCGTCTCCCTCGATGGCGGCGATGTTGTGTTCGCGGGCGTGCTCGACGGCTTTGGAGTCGGCATCGATCGCGACGACCTGGGCGTCGGCCTGGCGCAGGCGCTCGATGACGCGGTGACCGGTTCTGCCTAGGCCACAGACGATGTAGTGATTCTGCATGTGTTGGATGCGTTGCATGATGCGCCTTTCGGGATGTGCAGCGGTTGAGATTGCGCGGTTGAGGAGGCTGGTTGCGGTGTATGAGACGGCGCCGATGCCAACGATCATCAGCACTGCGGTGAAGCGCTGGCCGGCTTCGGAGAGGTTGTTGTCGCTGTAGCCAACGGTGCTGAGTGTGACGATGGTGAAGAAGAAGGATTTCCAGGCGGACCAGCCTTCGATCCAGACATAGCCGACGGTTCCGGCGCCGACGATGCATGCGAGGAGCGCCAGGGATCGCCAGACGACAAGATCCCAGCCGAACGCGGTTGCGCGAGATGACTTTTGGTGCCGCGACGGCATGACCCAGGGATCATCGGATGCTGGGGGCGGGCGGGTGAGGGTTATTGGGTGGAAGGGGGAGTCAGGCGGACGCCCTCATGTGGTCGCGGCGCTGCTCTTCCTGGTCTGCGGATGCATGCAGATTTCGGTGTTGGGCCATGGTCGCGATGAGGCCAACGGTGATCATGATGCCGGCGGCGGTCCAAACCAAGAGTGTGGTGCGCATGGGCCCGGTGAGCTCGATGGATGGCGGGTGGACATCGGGGATGAGCTTGACGGAGAGGTAGACGAGGGGCACATCGAGTGCGGCGATGATGCCGTACACCGCGCAGACGGTCGCGCGACGTTCGTTTTCGCCAAGGCGTCGGCGGAGCACGATGTAACCGACGTAGAGCAGCCAGAGCACGAGGCTGAATGAGAGGCTTGGGCTCCATGTCCACCAGCGGCCCCAGGCGTAGTGTCCCCAGATCATGCCGGTCAGCAGGACCAATGAGCAGAGCGCGACGGTGATGTAGGCGGCGATGGCGGCGAGGGCATCCCATCGCGCTTTGCGTGACCAGAGGAATGCGACACCTGCGGCGGCGATGACAAGTGCGCCGAGGAATGTGTTGAGTGCGGCGGGAAGGTGGACATAGAGGATTTTTTGCGGTGGCCCCATGGCGGGATCGAGTGGCGCATAGGCGAAGAGCGCGACAAGGGCAACGACGACGAGGATTGTGGTGACAATCCAATACATGGGAGACGACATGGCGCGCAGGGCGCGTTGCATGACTAGGTGCGCCTCGGTTTGGGCTTGCGGGCGAAGAGCACATAGAGCAGGACTGCGAGCACGAGGGCGAGCCCAACGCCGGCTCCGATGCGCATGCCGAGGTTGGGTTGATGCGCGGGAGCCATGGGTGGCAATTCTGAGATGAGCCCGGCGAGGACAACGCCGCAGCGTTCATTTGGCGGCTGGTTTTCGCTTTCGAAGACGCGCAGCGCGCCCTGATCGTCTGCTTTCATGCCGGCGGCGGTGACCGCATGCGTGCGCACGTCTGCGACGGTTTCAGGGACCTGGAACTCGACGACGCGCGTGAGGACAGGCCCGGCGACTTCCAACTCGGTGCTGCCAGCGTTGACGGGGAGTTTGTACGAGTAGCGGAAGGCGGCGCGCCCTGGCATGAGGGGCATTTGGATCTCAAGCAGCGAGCCGTCGAACTTGGTGCAGCACCATCCGTGGAACCCTTCGTCGAGATTGACGTCGCGTGCGCCGGTTGGCAGCGACACTGAGACGGTGGTGCGCTGGTCGCGTTCGTCGAGGTCGCCGCCCAGCCAGGTGTAGTCTGCGGGGCTTTCAACGACGAGGATTTCAGAGACGGAGACCTGTTGGGCATCGGGCCATGCCATGAGACTGCGCAGGGCGATTTCCCAGGCGGGCTTGTCGAGCTTTGTGTCATAGACCGCGACATCCATCGAGGCGGTCGGCTTGGTCGGCTCGAGCAGCGGGCCCACCTCTTGGTAGACCACACCGGCGTGCATGATGCGCACAAGCGGGCGCAGCGGTGTGGCGAGTGGAATCGCGTTGAACATTGCAAGTCCGTTGTCGTCGAGCACAGCGTCGAAGCGATGGGCGATTTGGTTGCCTTGGAAGAGGTGCAGTTCGATGACATCGCCCTTGACTGGTGCGCCTTTGGCGGTGCCTTGGACGCCGCGCACCGCGAGGGTCGCGGTTGAGGCGGGCGCGAGCTGTGGGCCGGCGGGTTGGGCGGAGGCAGGCGCCGGCGCCAGGGCCAGGAGGGCGGAGAGCCAGGTCATCAGGAGGAGGGCGCGTCTTTGCATGGAGGCTCCGTGGGGGTTGCAGGCATCCCGGGCGTGCGTCGAGCAATGCGGGTGCCGAAAAACGCCGGGTTTGGAAGAGGCGTCGGCCTCAGGCTCCCAGTTGCTGGAGTATCGCTGGCCAGGGGCTCTCAGTTGTGAGAAACGCCTGGGTGTGTGGGGAGTGGTTGTCTAGTAGAGGTGGCAGGACAGACACAGTTGGCTGCCGTGGTTGCTCATGACAAGGCGGTCTTCGATTGGGGAGTAGAGGTTGTGGCATGAGCCGCAGCCCACGGCACCGTTGAAGAGCTGGATGCGTTCGTCGAGGCCCGCGGGGTTGGCCAGGAGCGATTCGTGGGACCGGCCATGGCGCATGGTGACGCCAATGGGGTGGTCCTGTGGGGCCTCCGGACCAGAGAAGAGGCCTGTCATGTGGCCAGCGTCGGCGGCGATGGAGCCGTCATGGCATGCCATGCAGGTGGCGGACTCGGCATCGACGCCACGGTGAGCTCCGGATCGCAGGGCGGTGGGGCCCCCGGTTGGGCGGTTGGGATGGGCGCGGGCCATGGCGAGGGCGTGGGCGGAGGCGGCGGTCGTCAGGGAGCCCCCGTGGCATGCGGTGCAGAGGGTGACTGGGTTGGCCCCGGCGCGGAGGGCAGCGCCATTGCCGGCCCGGGCGGCGCTGTGGGCGTCTGCGGTGGGCTCGTGGCAGGTGAGGCAGGTGATTTGGCCACTATTGAGCGGGAGGCCCGGGGGCACGGCCATCGATGGGGTGACGCCAATGGGGTGGGAGCCTTCGGGATCGACGGCGTGGCAGGCGTCGCAGCGGCCTTGGGCCTGGCGGAAGGCGCTGTCCTGAAGCCTCGTCGAGCGTTGCTCTGGAGCCACGGCGGAGGCGGCGATCGTGTGTCCGAGAATGGTTGCGGCGCCTGCGGTGGCGAAGAGTCGACCAGGCGACGGCGCAAAGGGCCGCCTTGTGCGCACAAATCGGTCGCGATGTGCCATCTCACCCCCCTGTGGTGTGGCATCGGCGAACGAGGGGTGTCAGCCAAGGGGTGAGCTCGAGCGCTCCGGAATGTGAGAGGGTTGGTCTGCCGGAGGTTCTCGGAATGGGGAAGGCGTAGTCGGCGTGGTGGCTGATAGGAGGTCCTGGAGGGGTTGTTTGGAAGGATGGGGAAGGAGAGTCGGATTGGTATGGAACTTGCAATCGGTATATCGGAAAATGACTGAGCGCGGGCCGAGCTGAGCATTCAGACCCGGCGCAGAGAAAGGAAAAGGTGAGGTCATGCAATTCAAGAAGTTCACAACGCTGGGCTCCCTGGTGGCTGCGGGGCTTTGCGCGGCATTGGCGTCAGGTCAGATCGTGAACTCTGACCACAATTTCACAAGCCAAGGGTGGTCGGGCGGCGAGATCTGCAAGCCCTGCCATACGCCGCACCATGCGATCGCGGGCATCCCGCGTCTGTGGAACCACGAGCTGACGACTGCGAACTACACGATGCACGAGGGTCCGGGTACGGCGGAGGCCGACTTTGACTATCGGTCGCGTCTGTGCCTGTCTTGCCACGACGGCACGGTGGCGCTGGACAGCTTCGGTGGGCAATCGGGTGTGACGTTCCTGACAGGCGACAAGAACCTGGGCACGGACTTCGAGGACGATCACCCGGTCGGCAGTGATGCGCTGTATCCGCCCGATCCGCAGCCCACATGGTGGGCGGGCGCGTTCCACGACCCGGCGGACGTTCCGTCCTCGACCCCGTTGCGGGATTGGGTGGACGGCAACGGTGTGACGCAGCAGGTGGTGTCTTGCACCACGTGCCATGAGCCGCACAACCGCGGCGGGTGGGACTCGATGCTGCGCACGAGCAATGCCGGCAGCGCGATCTGCCTGGGATGCCACATCAAGTAAGCCGGACTGAACAGAAGGTCCACACTTGACCTCCCGAGCCCCGCATCCCGTGTGAATCACGGCGAGCGGGGCTTTTTGCTGCGCGGGCGTTGTGGGCGCGGGGGCGCGGCGTGTATTCGCTGATCAGATTGGCATGGGATATGTTCTGTGTTTTGAGCCACGGGGTCACATGATCGGGGGCGAAAGATGGAACAGCAGAGCATGTATTGCGGACGGCGCGGGCGGGCGACACGGCATCGCGCGTTGCTGGTGTTGGGAGCGGCGCTTGGTGCGAGTCTTTTGGTTGGCGGGTGCGCGAGTTCATCAGCGCCGAAGGCCGCCAAGGCGACGAGCTTTGCGTTTTGGCCACTGCCGCCTGCCGAGCCAAGGATTCAGTTCGTGCGATCGTTCCAGGCTGCGGGTGATTTGAACTTGCAGAAGGCGAGTGGGCTGCAGGAGTTGATCTTCGGCAAGGAGGACGTGCGGGACACGGCGATTGAGAAGCCGTATGGGGTTGCGATGCGCAATGGGCGGATCTATGTGTGCGACATTCGCTATCCCGCACTGACGGTCATGGATTTGACGAACAGGCAGATGCGTCGCATGGGCACAACGGGTGTGAATCACCTGACGCATCCGGTTGATGTTGCGGTGGCGGACGATGGTTGGGTGTATGTGGCGGACAATGATCGCAATGCGGTGCTCGTGTATGACACGAACGAGCGCTATGCGCGGACGATTGGCGAGTCGGGCATGACGCCTGTGGCGTTAGCGACGCACGGCGATCGGCTCTATGTGTGCGACATCAAGGGCCAGAACGTGGCGATTTTCAACCGGGGCACAGGTGAGCTGCTTGGCAAGTTTGGTCAGGCGGGGGATGGCGATGGTGAGTTTCGCGTGCCGCTCGCGGTTGATGTTGATCGGGCGGGCGATGTGTATGTGACGGACATGATGCGTTGTCGGGTGCAGAAGTTTGGGCCGGATGGTGGCTACAAGGGAGGGGTGGGCGAATTGGGCGACTATGCCGGTTCGTTTGCGCGGCCCAAGCAGCTTGCGGTGGACAGCGACGGCGTTGTGTATGTGGTGGACGCGGCGTTCCAGAACGTGCAGATGTTCAATGATGAATTTGCGCTCTTGATGTCATTTGGTGCGGGCGGCAACTTCCCCGGGGCGATGAATTTGCCGGCGGGGATCTGCGTGTCTGATGATCGCCTTGATTTGGTGAAGGATTTGGTGCATGAGGGGTTTGAGCCCAAGCGGTATGTCGCGGTGACGAATCAGTTTGGCCCGGCGAAGGTGAGCTTGTATGTGATGGGGCAGTTGCGTCCGGGGTACAGCGTGGCGGATCTTGCGCCGGCGTCCGTAGAGGTGTCTGAGGGCGTTGGGCAGAATGAGGCTTCGAAGGGGCTCAGTGCGCTCGAAGGGCCCGAACCGGGCGAGGGAGATGTGCAGTCGCCCGAGGGTGGTGGACTTGAATGATCAGGCCGAACCAATGCAGGCGGCGTGGCGTGGCAGCCGGCGCGTTGCAGTAGGCGTTGCGGGCGCGGGGCTTGTATGCATCTGGTGTGCATGCAGTGTTGAGCGCAACTACGAGTTGCTGTCGTTCTTCTTTGACGGGGTGCCGAACCCGCGGGCGTTGCCGATTGCATCTGCGAGTGGTGATCCGACGCTGATGCGACAGAGCGCGACGTATGTGGTCCATGCGCCGTTCCGGGATGAGCGTTGCGTGGAGTGCCACGGGACGTCCTTCAACATGGAGGGCGTGGAATCGAATGTGTGCTTGAAGTGCCATGAAGAGGAGCAGACGCGTTATCCGGTGATGCATGGGCCGGTGGCGGCGACGGCGTGCCTGTGGTGTCACGCGGCGCATGAGTCCGCTTTTGCGCACTTGCTGAAGGCGCCGGTGCGTGATGTGTGTTTTCAGTGTCATGAGATCGAGCAGCTGGACACGGAGCGTGTGCCGGAGCACGCGGATGCGGAAGTGTCCTGCATTGCGTGTCACTCCGGGCACGGGGGCGACCAGCGGTACATGTTGCATTCGGCTGGTTCGGGCGCGAAACCGGAAGGGAGCTCCGGGGCGAAAGGCGGTGGGTGATTCGTGCCGAGGGCGTCGTCCCCATGGTGTTGTTTGGCGTGTGGCGCGGCGCTTGTGACGACGGCGGCGGGGATGGTGTTGGCGCAACAGCAGCAAGCGGACGGTGGGCCGGTGATTGTCGGCGGGCCTGCGGGCGAGCTGACGGGGTTTACGCTGGATCGGTTGAGTCTGAGCCTGGACTTCTTTTATCAGTACCGGCGCAATCACATCAAGAGTGATGTGGAGGGCGAGCGCACGGACACGGAGCATCTGGCGCGCGAGACGTTGTCGCTGTCCAGCCGATCGTTCATCGGGCATGAGAATCTGGTGGACTTGTCGATCAATGCGAGCCTTGGGTTTGAGGACCAGTTCAGGAAGAGCCCGGTCGAAGCGACGGACGGGCACGACTCGCAGATTCTGACGCTTTTCGATGCGACGGCGCTCATTTTGAGCGAAGGGCCCGCACCGGTGACGGTTTGGGCTTTTCGCGATCAGACGCAGCTCGACCGGGAATTCGCGAGCTCTATTGACAGCACGACGACTGAGTTCGGCGCGTCGGTGCGCACGTTCTTGAATGTGGCGCCGACGACGATTCGCTTCTTTCACCGGGAACAGGAGCAGAATGACTTTGGGGATCTTGTGGATTCGCGGCGTGTGCAGGACACGTTGGCGGTGCAGTCGGCGTGGACGCCGACGGATCGGCAGCGTCTGACGGTGGACTATGCGTTGGACTTAGTGGATGAACGTCAGGCGTCGGGTATTGACGATTCATATGAGCGGCACGACGCGACGATCGTGCACACATGGCAGTTGGGGCCAGACCAGCGCGATTCGCTTCGGTCGATGTTGCGTGTGTTCGACCAGTCGGGGGACTTTGAGAACCGGACGGTGCGGCTCAATGAGCTGCTGCGCTTGCGTCACACGGACACGCTCGATTCGCGATGGGACTTGACGTTGGAAGACCGATCCAATGGTCGGCAGGATCAGCAGCAGGTGCGCGGCGTGGCGACGTTGCGGCACAAGCTCTTTGATAGTTTGCTGACGACGTTGGTTGCGGGTGGTGGGCAGCAGCGCGTGCCGGACGTAGATTTTACGCGAGATGAGTACTTCGGCAGTATTGACTTCGACTACACGAAGCGCGTGCCGTATGGTCGGTTGAACGCATCGGCAACGGGTCAGTATGAGCACATTGAGAACAGCACCCGGGGCGGTCGGATCGATTTTCTTGGTGTCTCGCGGACGTTTAACGATCCGTTTCCGATCGTGATTTCGCAGCGGTTTGTGATTGCGTCGTCGATTGTGATTCGGGACAGTGCGGGTGTGCAGGTGTTTGCCGAGGGATTGGACTACACGTTGACGGTGTTGGATGATCGGATTGAGATTCGGCGTCAGGTAGGCGGCTCGATCGCGGATGGGCAGCAGGTATTGATTGACTATGCGCTTGGGCCGGAGCCGGCAAGTACGACGGATTCACTTGGGGCCTCGTTCGGGCTGCGGTATGGCATCCAGGAGGGTGCGCTGCGGGGACTGTCGTTGTATCTGGTCTATCGGGAGTTGAACCAGTCGGTCGATGCAGATCGATCGGTGGTGATTGTGGCCAATGACGTGCGGAACTTGCGGTATGGGGCGGAGTACGCGATTGGCGACTTGACCTTGCTGGCGGAGCAGGAGCATCAGGACAGCGACCTGGCGCCATTTGACTCAACGCGTTTGTCGGCGCGGTATGAGCAGCGTCTTGGCCCGGGCTCGTGGTGGAATGTGCGGGCGACGCGTGACGAAGTGCATTACAACGACACTGAGAACGATGTTGTGCTCAATCGGGTGATAGCGGAGTGGGGGCGGCGGCTTGACCGCGGTCTGGATGCGCGGATTCGTCTGACGTTTCGCGATGAAGATGAGACGCTCTCGGGGCACACGCGCGGTTTTGAGCAGATTTTTGAATTGAACTGGAGGTATCGGCAGACGAGCGTGTTCATCGGGATCTCAAATGCGATGTTGGAGGGCGATCATGTCGATTCGGATTCGCAGCGGCTTGCGATCGGCTTTTCGCGATCGTTCTAGGCTATGGCGCACGGCCCTTGTGTGCGTGTCGGCTTGTGTCGCGGGCTGTGGAACTGCGCCAGGCGTGATCTTCGATCCGGCGAATCGTGAGATTGGTTGGCCGCCGCCGCCTGATGAACGGCATGTGGTGTATGTCGGGCAATTGTCGAGCGATCGTGATCTGAAGCCTGGGCAGTCATTTGCGAGCAGCTTGGGGACGATGCTGTTTGGGCGCGATGCTGAGCAGATGATGGTGCATCCGATGGGGGTTTGCACAGACGCGAGCGCGCGCCTGTTTGTGGCGGACTCGGGCGCCCGTGTGGTGCATGTGTTTGATTTGGAGGATCGGTCGTATGCGCGCTGGTCACCGGGCGGTGAAATGGGCAGTTTCGTGCTGCCGGTGGCAGTGGCGGTGACCACAGATGGTCGGGTGCTCGTGTGTGATGCGGGGCGGGGTGCGGTTGACGCGTTCGCGGCGCATGGTGAGTACTTGGGCGCGCTGGCGGCGGGGGCGTTCCAGCGGCCAAGCGGCATTGCGGTTGATGCGGATCGGATCGTGGTTGCGGATCCGGGCGCGCAACAGGTTGTGGTGTTGTCGCTCGCGGGCGAAGTGGTTGAGCGCATTGGTTCGCGGGGTTCCGGTGCGGGGCAGTTCAACTATCCGACGGGGGTCGCGATCGGCGGTGATGGTGCGTTGTATGTGAGTGACTCCTTGAACTTTCGGGTGCAGGTGTTCGATACTGCGTATGCGTTTGTGCGAGCGATTGGCAGCAAGGGGGATCTGCCTGGCTACTTTGCGCAGCCCAAGGGGGTTGCGGTGGATCCGGATGAACATCTGTACGTAGTGGATGGGCACTTCGAGGCGGTGCAGTTGTTTGATGCATTGGGGCGTGTGTTGATGAGCTTTGGCGAAGAGGGGCGGGGGCCCGGGCAGTTCTGGCTTCCGGTTGGTATTCACATTGACTCGAGCGGTCGCATTTGGGTAGCCGATTCGTATAACCGCCGCGTGCAGGTCTTTGATTATGTGAGGGAGGGCTCGCCATGAGTTTGACGCAGTTTGCTGCGATGGGCTTGTTGGTTGGCGCGGGGGCTGTGGGGCAGCAATCGAGCATTGTCAACACGGTGCATAACCTATCGGCGTCTGGGCCTGGCGCGATTCGAGCGGCGACGGAAGAGCAGGTGTGCATTTTTTGTCATGCGCCGCACAATGCATCGCCCGTGCGTCCGTTGTGGAATCGCGCGATGCCCGCGGACAACTATCTGATCTATACGAGCCGAGCTTTTGACGCGGAGCCGGGGCAGCCGACGGGCATGTCGAAGATGTGTTTGTCTTGCCACGATGGGACGATTGCGCTTGGCAGCGTGATTTCGCGGGATGATCCGATCTTGATGAGCGGTGGGATCACGTCGATTCCAGCGGGAATCGCGGCGCACATCGGCACGGACTTGCGCGATGACCATCCGATTTCGTTTCGGTATGACTCGAGCCTCGCGGCGCAGGACACGCGGTTGCGCGATCCGGTGACGTTGCCGCACGAGATTCGGCTTGATGCGAACGGCGAGCTGCAATGCACGTCATGTCACGATGCGCACAACAATGCGTTCGGCAACTTCCTGGTAATGAGCAATGTGGGGTCGCAACTGTGTCTGGCGTGTCACCAGGTTGGGCAGACGGCAGTGACGGCTCATCAGAGTTGTGATTCGTGTCACCAGCCCCATACCGCACCGAGCGGGCCTTACTTGTTGCATCAGCCGACGATCGCGGGGACGTGTTTGCAGTGCCACGATGGGAGTGTGCCGGGCGCCGCGGACATCGCAAGCAGCTTGGAATCGCTTTCAATTCACGAGACGCATAGTCAGGTCGACCCAGATGGGGATCCGGTGACGCATGTGAGCTGCGCGGACTGTCATGAGCCGCATACGATGCTCAATGGGGCGGGTGTTGCGCCCGCGGTGCATGCGAACTTTGGTGCGATTGATGGCGTGAGCGCCTCGGGTTCGCCCCTGCAAACGGCGACGACGGAGTATGAGGTGTGCTTCAAGTGCCATGCTGACGGTGCGGCGTCGATGCCGTGGATCGGGCGGTTGATTGCGCAGAACAACACGCGGTTGGAGTTTGCAACGGGCGCGGTTTCGTTCCATCCGGTGCAGGGGCCGGGTCGGAACCAGGATGTGCCAAGTTTGCTGCCAGGTTGGACGACGTCGAGCGTGATCTATTGCAGCGATTGCCACAACTCGAGTGTGGCGCCGTTGGGGGGCGGGCTTGGTGCTCGTGGCGTGCATGGCTCGGCGGAGGAGCCGTTGCTGGCCGCTCGTTATGACACGGAGGACTACACGGGCGAGAGTGCGCAGGCTTATGCGTTGTGCTACAGGTGTCATGATCGCAACAGCATTCTGGGCGACGAATCGTTCTCCGAGCATCGCAAGCACATTGTCGGGGAGGACACCCCGTGTGCCGCGTGTCACGATGCGCACGGTATCGCGTCGCACCAGGGCACACTCATGAACAATTCGCACCTGATCAACTTTGCGACAGGGATAGTGCTGCCGAATTCGCAAGGGCGGTTGGAGTTCATTGATGATGGTTTGTTTGCGGGCACGTGCTATTTGCAGTGCCATGGCGAGAACCATAGTCCTGAGCGCTATCCGGACGACTGATGCGTGGGCGTGCGGGCCTACTTCGCGGCGGTGGCTTCGCTGGACCACTGTGATGGGCCGCCGCCCGTGTTGTCGTAGGTGCGCGGGGAATGGCACGCCGGCGCGCAAGTGCCGCCCGTCGGACTTTGTTCAAAGTTGATTTCGAGCATCCACCCGGCGCTGCCGTACGGGACGGCTTCTCGAATGTGTGCGGGACGTGATGAGGCATGCACTTCGTGGCATGCGCGGCAGGTGCGTCCCTTTTCTTGGTTGACGTGGAGGTAGTGGAGGTTGAGGTCGCGATCGCGGAACTTGGTGAGGCCCACGCCTTTCTCTGTCTTGACGAGATCGGGGATGTGGCACTCGAAGCAGAGCTTGTAGCGCTCGGGATCGAACGGAGCGTAGAACTCGGTCGGGTATTCATCGGTGAGCAGGCGGAAGTGGTCGGCGCTGTGGGGGCTATGGCAAGCGGTGCATTGCCCCTCGCGGATTGGGCCGTGATGGTTTGGATTGTCGGCGAGGAGTTTTGCCATGTTGGGCAGTGTCTTGCCCGTGTGGTCTTCGGTGGGCTTGTTGTGGCAATTCAGGCAGATATCTGGCTGTGGCGCCTTTTGGAGTTTGGGAAGAGTGGACTTGTGCGGCGCGTGGCATCCGCTGCAGCCGTTTTCTTCCTGTAGAGCGCCGTGGACCACGGCGTGATTGGTCATTTCGGCAATGACTTCTTCGTGGCAGGTGCTGCAGAGCTGGGGTGCGGCGGACTGCAGGAGGTAGCGATGGTCGGCGGCGTGCGGGTCGTGGCAGGCGGTGCAGTCTTGTTGCAGCGCTTCGTGGAGGTGCTCGCCTTCCTTGATTTGTAAGACGTCGTCGTGGCAGGTGAGGCAGAGTTCCTGCGGACTCTTGCGGAGGAGGGCGGCTCGCGGGGCACTGTGTCCCTCGTGGCAAAGCACGCACGCGCCGACGGCGACCGGTCCATGCACGAATTTGGCGTTCGAGAAGCTGTCTTGGTGGCATTGGTTGCAGAGGCGCACGGGGTCGGCGACCAGGAGGTTCTCGTGTTCGGAGCCGTGCGGGTCGTGGCAGGCGAGGCAGAGGCCATCGCGCACGGGGGGGTGCATTTGGTCGTCATGGGGGAGATCGTGGCAACGGAGGCAGAGTTTTTCCTTGTCTGCGACGAGGAAGAACTTGTGCTCATCGGGGTTGCCCTGGAGGTGGCACGCGCTGCAGTCGGAGGCGGCGGGGCCGTGCATGACGCTGCGGTCCCAGATTTCGATGTGGCACTCGTTGGCGCAGGTTTTGGAGGTTTTGACGGCGCGGTCCTGGGCGGCGAGCTGCGCCTGTGCGGGCATGAGCAAGCCACCTGCGAGGAGGGCGGCGAGGCTCGCACCCGCGAGCCAGATGTTTCGTGCGAGTTTTGGGCTTGGGGTCACGCCGGGCGATGTGCATACGGCGTGCCAGGGTTTGGCATTGGCGTGGTGCGGCGGCTCCGAGTTGTTCCCGCGATCTAGAAGCATGTTCCGGATATGTTCTCAGTATTGGGAATACAGTGTGAGCACTGTAGGCGGGCTTGGGGAGAGCGTGGCCTGGGGGCGGCCTTGCGGGGCACATGGATTGCAGGCTCGCGAAGGGGTTCTCTGTGTTGAGATCGATCTGATTGGAGGCGGACATGCGTGGGAAAGTGGCTTGGATGGGTTGTGCGCTGGTTTGCGCCGGCGGGATGGTGGTTGCCCAGCATGGGGATGTGATGCCTCCGGACCACCCGAGCACGGTGCGTCCGGCGCCGAATGACGCTTCGTCGGCCCCGGCGGCGCGCCCGGAGGATGTGGCATCGATGGACGCGATCATCAAGGCGTATTACGACGCGATGTCCGCGGGGCCTGGTGAGCAGCGGGATTGGGATCGGCTGCGCTCGTTGTTCGTGCCAGGTGGTCGGATGCTGGCGGCACGGGCGTTGCCCCAGGGGGGCGCGGGTGTGTGGCCTCTGACGATCGATGACTACATCGACGCGAACCGCAAGTATTTCGAGCGCGGGGGCTACATCGAGCGCGAAGTGGCGCGGCGCGTGGAGTCATTCGGCAACATTGCACAAGCATGGTCGACGTATGAGGCGCGGCGCACGGAGCACGACCCCGAGCCATATGCGCGGGGGATCTACAGCATGCACTTGCTGCAGGGTGGCACGCGTTGGTGGATCGTTGATTTGTACTGGGATTACGAGCGTCCGGACGCGCAGATTCCGGCGGAATACCTTGGTCCCGAGGTTGAGCAGGCTCCATGATGCATTCGCCTCTGTTGCAGGTACACCTCTCGTGAGTCGATCCATTCTGTTGGTTGAGGATGAACCGGTGCTGCGGCAGTCGCTCGCAGAGTTGCTGTCTGGTGAAGGGTTTGAGATCGTTCAGGCCGCGAATGGGCGCGAGGGCTACGAGGCGATCGTGGCGCGAGCGTTTGACTTGGTGCTGAGCGACATTCGCATGCCTGAGATGGATGGGCTGGAGTTGTTGCGGCGGGTGCAGCAGGTGGCGCCGCAGACGCCTTTTATCGTGGTGACCGCGTTTGGGACCGTGGACAGTGCGGTGGCGGCGATGCGCGAGGGCGCGGTTGATTACTTGCTCAAGCCGGTGCAGTTTGACGACGTGATGGTGCGGATTGAGCGGGCGTTGGAGTTTGCGGAGATTCGGCGCGATCGGCGGCTGCAGACGGAGCAATTGGCATCGTCCAGCACGTTTCACAATTTGGTGGGCGAATCACCTGCCATTACGAAGCTTTTTGAGACGGTGCGCAAGCTTTCCACCGTGCGCTCGAGCGTGCTGATTGCGGGCGAATCGGGCACGGGCAAGGAGCTGTTTGCCCGGGCGATTCACTACAACGGTTTGACGCGCGACAAGCCATTCGTGGCCGTGAACTGCGGGGCGATTCCGGACAGCCTGATTGAGTCGGAACTGTTTGGGCATCGCAAGGGCGCATTCACTGGCGCGGTTCGTGATCGGATCGGTTTCTTTGAAGCGGCGCATGGTGGGACTCTTTTCTTGGATGAGGTGTCGACGTTGCCTCTGCCTGTGCAGAGCACGCTGTTACGCGTGCTCGAGGAACGCGTGGTCACGCCCGTGGGTGACACGCGCGTGCGGCCGGTCGACTTGCGTGTGATTGCGGCAACGAACCAGGACCTGCGCGAGCTGTGCCAAGCGGGGCAGTTCCGGGAGGACTTGTTGTATCGGCTGGATGTGGTGCGGCTCGAGTTGCCACCACTTCGTCAGCGGCGCCAGGACATTCCGTTGCTTGTGCATCACTTCTTGGACAAGTATGCACGGGAGATGAATCGCAACGTGTTGGGCGTGAGTAACGCGGCGATGCGGGCGCTGTTGAATCATGAATGGCGGGGCAATGTTCGCGAGTTGGTGAACGTGATCGAGCGAGCCGTGATCTTTGCGGACGGGCGCGAGGTGGATGTTGAGGATTTGCCGTTCACGGCGAAGTCAGACGCGAGCGAGCCAGGCGAGGATCTGAAGTCGGCGCTGCAGCAGTATGAGCGGCAGCACATCATCTATTCATTGCGTCGGCATGACTACGACAAGTCTGAAACGGCGCGGCACTTGGGGATTGGGGTGTCGAGTTTGTATCGCAAGCTTGACGAACTGAGCATTCCAAAGGATTTGGAACAATTGGACGCGGCGACGCGGTAAGGAGTCGGCGCGAGACGCAGGCTGCGAAGGTGAATCATGCTCCGTCAGAAACTCTTGGCGCGCATTGGCTTCTTGGTGCTGGGCTTTGTCGGCGGGGCGATTATTTCCATTGCGTTGCTCGAGATGTTGTTGCGTGACGCGGAGCGAGCGAGCGAGCAGACGGCGTCGTTGACGGCGCTTGTTGATACGTTGGGGGAGGCAAACGCCGCGCTCGTGAGCCCAGGGGTGGGCGCCAGCGTAGGTGAGGGCGATTTGCAGTCGGCGCAGGCGCGTTTTGACCGTGCGTGGGCAGCGCTGATGGATGCGCATTGGTTGCCGAGTGACGATCGGAGTGCGCTGGACGAGATTGGACAGACGCTGCGGGGGGCGCCTGATCGGCATGCGTTGGATACGCACGTGGTGCTTGCGCCGATGATCGCAGGATTGCATCAGGCGTTGCGCAGCGAGGCATCGCGTGCTCGGCAGGTTTTCAGCAAACGCTTGCGCTGGTTGATCATTGGGTTGACTGGTGGTGCGCTTTTGATGCTGAATGTTTCAGTGATCGTATTGCTGCACACAGGCGGGATGATTCTGCGCCCAGTGTCTGCGTTGGTGGAGGGGAGCCGCCTTCTTGCGCGCGAGGAGTTTGATCATCGGGTTGAGGTGAAGGGGCCGCAAGAGTTTGGTGAACTGGCGCACGCGTACAACGAACTGGCAAGTCGACTGCAGATGAATGAGCAGCGCAAGAAGGAAGTGTTGCAGCAGTTGGGGGTGTCGCTCAATCATGAGTTGAACAATGTTCTCGGCATCATTGAGTTGCAATTGCGACTGCTTGATCGGCGCACGGGATCGGATCATGACTTTGCGGAGCACCTGCGTCAGATTCGTGCCAATCTGGGTCGCATGGCGGACACGGTGGCGTCTTTGAAGAATGTGCGCCGGATTGTGGTGACGGAGTATCCTGGCGGTCGAAAGATGCTGGACTTGCCGCGTTGCACGACAGAGCGCGATGAAGAGGTTGTTGTCGTGAAGGCAACTGCGCCGAAATCTGCTGAGCACGCATGATCGACGATCAGAACCATCTTTTGCGGCCGCTGCTTGCCAAGGCTTTTGGATGGATCAATGACCTGCGCTGGGTGGCGGGGTCGTTGGTTGTGCTGTTGGGTGTGGTGCGTCCATTTGTCGAGAGTTGGACGGGGCATTGGGCGGGCTGGATCGGCGTTGGCGCGGCGATCTTGTTGGCCAACGCGATGTTTCGGATGGTGCATCGTCGGATTGATTGGAAGCAGGCAAGCACGGGGTCGGTGGTGGCGTTGGGGTGGGTCGAACTGACCTGCGACTTGCTTGTGTTGACCTGCTTGACGTTTTGGACCGGCGGTTCGCACAGCCCGTTGCTCGGGTTGTATGTGCTCCACATGATCTTTGCGAGCCTGATTCTGCCGCACGTGCATGCGTATGGGGTTGCCATTCTAGCGGCAGGGTTGTTCGCGACTGGGCTTTGGTGGTATGGACAGTGGCCGGCGCACTTTGAGGAGCGCGCGTTTGCGGCGGGCTTCATTGGCATGCTGCCTGGCGCGGTATTTCTGAGCAATCGGCTCACGCGGTGTTTGTTTCAGCGCGAGGAGCGTCGTCGGCACCAGCGGCGGGAGGCGAAGCGCATGCGTCGTCGGCTGCGCAGTCAGCAGCGCGCGATGATGCAGCATGAGAAGCTGGTGTCGATGGGGCAGCTTACGGCGGGTGTCGCGCACGAAATTGGCAATCCGCTGGCGAGCATGGACGCCCTGCTGCAGGTGATGTTGCGGCACCCGGAGCGGCGCGACGACGAAAGCATTACGGCGCTGCGCGAGCAGGTGCGACGAATCCAAGCGACGGTGCGCACGCTGACGGGGTTGGCGCATCCCGATCTTGGGGAGCGTGGGTCGAGCAATCTCAATGAGGTCGTGCGGTCGGCCCTGGATACTTTGCGATATGACCATCGGATGCGGCGCGCGGATGTGCAGTTGGAGTTGGCGGAGGACTTGCCTGATGCGCCGATGGTGCCGCGGGCGGTGACCCAGGTGCTGTTGAACCTTGTGATCAATGCACTGGATGCGCTTGCGGATCGCCCGGATGCGCGGCTCGTCGTGCGGACGTGGGCGAATAACGGGTCGGTGTTTGCGGCGATCGAGGACAACGGGACCGGGTTTGCGAAGGGCCAGGCGGAGCGCATTTTCAAGCCATTCGTGACGACCAAACCAGTTGGCAAGGGGACGGGGCTTGGGCTTCCGATCAGTCTCGCGCTGGTGCGCGAGCACGGCGGCGACCTGACCGCGGAGAGCGTCGAGGGCGTTCGGACGGTATTCACGATGCGGCTGCCAGGTGTTGGCGTCTGAGGCACGGGTTGTGCGCGCGGCGTGTGTGCCGTGCCTGTGCCCGGCACAGGGCTTGCTTCTTGGATAGTGGTGAGATGGCTGCCGAACTCGGTTTGCGGCTGATAATGCCGCGTCAGTGGAGGGCAGGTGTCTCGCGATTGAGAGACGTTTGGTACGGTTTGTCTCAGGCTTGGGAGTCAAGATTGAAAAACGCTTCCGGCTTGAGCCGGGAAAGGCGAGCGATGGGCAAGCATGTGGCGGCGGGCGTGTTGGCCATTGGGTTGGCTGGATCAGCGGCCTTGGGACAGGCATTTGGTCTTGCGGAGATGTCGGAGCAGTCTCGGATGTGCGTTGGGTGCCACCGCAGCGAGAACCCGGCGCTGTTCCAGCAGTGGGGTGGCAGCCTGCACTACCGGGCGAACATTGGGTGCTATGAGTGTCACTTGGCGAACGAGGGTGATCCAGACGGCTTTGATCACTATGGCCAGCGTATTTCGGTGCTGGTGACGCCCAAGGACTGCGCGCGATGCCACACGCGCGAGACGGCGGAGTTTGCTGCGTCGCACCATGCGAAGGCAGGGCGGATCCTGGGCTCGCTTGACAACGTGCTTGCGGAGGTTGTTGAGGGTAGCGCAGGCATGGTGACCCCGATGTTCCCGCATGGGGTTTCTGCGTCGGCGGTGAATGGGTGCTGGCAGTGCCATGGGTCTGAGGTCAAGGTCAATAAGGACGGCAAGCCGGACCCTGCGACTTGGCCCAACAGCGGGATTGGCCGACTCAACCCGGACGGGTCGGAGGGGACGTGCAGTTCGTGTCACTTCCGGCATGTGTTTTCGGCGGCGCAGGCGCGTCACCCGGACACGTGCGGCAAGTGCCACTTGGGTCCCGATCACCCGCAGAAGGAGATCTACGAGGAATCGAAACATGGCAACATGTTCTTCCAGGATCCGGACGCGGCGAACCTGAAGTCGCCCAAGTGGGTTGTGGGGCAGGACTACTGGACGGCGCCGACGTGCGCGACGTGTCACATGTCGGCGACGTCGAAGCAGCCAGTGACGCACGACGTTGGGTTGCGCATCAGCTGGAACAACCGTCCTGAGGTTTCGATTCGCCCCGAGGTTGCTGATGCGAAGATGGGGTTGCCTTCTGCGTCGGTTCCCTGGAACGTGCGCCGAGAGAACATGAAAGAAGTGTGCATGAACTGCCACTCGGTGCTGTGGATCGATGGCTTCTATGCGCAGTATGACGAGTTGATTGAGCTATACAACACGAAGTTCGGCGCTCCGGGCAAGGCACTGTATGACCTTGCGAAGCCGCTGCTGCAAAAGGAAGCATTCTCCAACGAGTTGGATTGGGTTTGGTTCGAGCTGTGGCACCATGAGGGCCGTCGGGCGCGTCACGGCGCGTCGATGATGGCGCCGGACTATACGCATTGGCACGGGATGTACGACGTCGCCAAGAACTTCTATACGGAGTTCATTCCCCAACTTCAAGAGTTGGTGGAGGCCAATCTGCACGATGCGGATCCGGCGCGGGTGGCGGCGGCGCAGGCGCTGCAAACGAAGATCAATGAGGCGCTCAACAGTGATGCGCATAAGTGGTTCCTGGGCAAGATCGACCCTGTCGAGGCGGCGCGTCGCGAGCAGGCGGCCAAGGATTTCAAGGAGCGCTACGGCAAGTAGGCGCGGCGTCACCGGCGCAGCGTGCAAGGCGGATTGAGGTTTGTTTCACCATGGCCAGCAGGCAGAAATGGCGGACCACACCGATCGGGCGAGCCGTTGTGTTCGTCGGTGGGCTGCGCTTTGCCGTCCCGATCATGGTGCTCGTGGCGGTTGCGTTGGCCATCGGCACCTACCTTGACTCCACACAGGGCGCGAAGGTTGCGTCGCGGCTCGTGTATGGCTCTTGGTGGTTTGTGGCGCTGATGGTGCTTGTGGCGTTGAGCCTGATCTTTGCGGTGGTAACGCGGTATCCCTGGAAGCGTCGGCACATTGGCTTCATCACGGTGCATGCAGGTCTGGTCGCGCTGATGATTGGCGGGTTTTGGTCGCTATTCGGGCGCGTCGAGGGACGGATCGGCCTGGTGGAGGGAATGTCGAAGAGCGCGATCGAACTGGATGCGCAGCAGGTTGATTTGGTTGCGGTTGATCATGGCGTGGTGCAGGTGAAAGCCGCGACGTTGGTGCATCAGGACACGCGTCAGATTGAGTTGGATGGGCACCGCATTCGGATTGCGCAGCGTTGGGAGAACGTGAAGGAAGAGAGCTACGTCGCGGATGACGGTCCTGAGCCGTTGCGCGCGGTGGAGCTTGCGTTTGGCAGCGCGCCTGGTGCGCCGCGTTGGATTGGGCAAGCGTCGAAGAGCGGCGGGCCGGCGTTTATTGATGGGATGACGATTCGAGTGCTTGGCGCCGGTGAGACGTGGACGGCGCCGGCGGCTCCGAGCGCGAGCGCCGACTACGCATTTACCTTCAATGGGCAGACGTTTGCGCTGGGTGAGGCCCAGACGAGCGCGTTTCCAGGATGGCGCATAGTGTCGGTGCGGCGGTTTGCATCGGCGCAGGTGGGGCCTGAGGGGCTGCAAGAAGTCAGCGGCGGGGTGCCGAATCCAGCCGTCGAGGTGACGATCAGTGATGGCAAAGGCAACACGGAGCGTCACACGGCGTTTCAGAAGTTCCCGGACATGAAGCTTTCAAGGCCCGTCGAGGGCATGGCGGTGTCGGGCGCATCGCTCAAGGCGGTGGGCAGCGTGGGCGAGACGCTCGTGTTGCATGATGCGCATGATCCGATGCGCGCGACCTATGTGAGTGCGACTGGTGAGGTACGCGAGCTTGAGCATGCGGGGGGGGTTCCTTGGCGGCTTGATGTTGGGAGTCACGCGATTCAGCTGCTTGGCGAGGTGAGCAGGGCGCGGATGGCGAGCCGGTTCGTCGAGGCGCCGCCCGCGGAAGATTTTCGCTCGGCGCTGATCGTGGAGGTGGATGGCGAGGCTGGGCAGACGTTGGTGTGGAAGGATTCGGTGGTGTTGAAGGGCAGCGGGTTGATGCTGCGGTATGGCCCGCCTGTGGTGCAGTTGCCCTTTACGATCGAGCTGCTTGATTTTCGGAAGACGGACTATCCGGGGACCGAGATGGCGATGGCGTATGAGTCGGTGGTTGCGATTCATGCGGACGATGCATCGGAGGCATCGCTCACGATTTCGATGAACCAGCCATATGCCGGCGGCGGGTGGAAGGTGTATCAGTCGGGGTTTGTGAATGACAACGTGTCGTTTTTCAGCGTGATGAAGGATCCCGGGCTGCCACTGACCTATGTGGGATGCATCGTGCTGTGCGTGGGCATCGTGATCACGTTTTACAGTCGCGGCCTGAGTTGGGGTCACCCTGGCGTCGCGACGCCATTTGTGCAACAGGAGCGGAACCATGAAGCGCCTCTCCGTCAATCTACTGGTCATGTTCAGCATGTTGGTGATGTTGAGTCCACTGGCCGCGCGGGGCGCGACGTTGGACCACGAGACGCGGACGTTGCTGCGAAAGATCGCGATTCAGGACAACGGCCGGGTGATGCCGCTCGACTCATACGCGCGCAAGCTCGCGGTGCAGCTGACGGGGCGCACGAAGTGGTCGGCGGAGCGGGGGCCTGAAGGCTACGCGGGGCTCGAGCCGATCGACCTGTTTTGCGTGCTGCTGTTTGAGCCGCAGACGCTCACGACCAAGCAACTGATTGCGGAGGAGAATCGGCCCTTCAAGAAGCGTGTAGGGCTGGATGAGACCCGGAAGTTCTTCACGCCAGCGGAGATCATGGCGTGTCGCGGGTTGATGTCGACGCTGCAGAGCTTTGAAGATCGGCGTCAAACGGACAGCGGTGCGCCTCCCTCGCCCGATGAAACGCGAGCACTGGACTTGATGGGCGCATTGGGCGCCATCGCGTCGTTCCAGCGTGCGGATCCGATTGCGATCGTGCCGCGGCCCGGGCTCGAGACGTATTTGCGTGCCGGGACGGTGAGTGGCGATCCTGGGACAGAACAGGTGGTGATGGCGCTGGCGCACCTCAAGGCAGCGTACCTGGCGGGACAGCCCATGCAAGAGCAAGCGCGCGCGTTGGTGCAAGCGATTGACGCGGCGGGCACGCTTGATCCGGCCCACGCGAGCAACATGAAGCTCGAGCTGTTCTATAACGATCATGCGCCCTGGCGCAAGACGGCGCTGTTGTATGGACTGGCGATCGTACTCTTTGGGCTGTCGACGCTCATGCTGCGCAAGCCGTTGCGGATCGCGGCGGTGCTTGTGGGATTGGGCGGCGTGGTCGAGCATGTGCTTGGGATTGGGTTGCGCGTGGCGATTCTCGATCGCGCGCCAGTGAGCAATACATACGAATCACTGTTGTGGATGGGACTTGTGGGGATTGTGATTGGCCTGATTGCGCAGCTGATCAACCGTGGGCGTGGGTGGTATCTCTTTGCGGGGGTTGGGGCGGCATTTGTGTCGGTGCTCTTTGCGGGGATGGTGCCACTGCAGGACCAGACCAACGCGTTGCCCGCGGTTTTGCGGAGCAATTACTGGTTGACGTTGCATGTGTTGACGATCGTGGCGAGCTATGGCGTGTTGGCCGTGGCATCGGTGCTTGGGCATGTGTATCTGGTGCGCAACGTGCTGCTTGGCAAGGGCCCCAAGGTGGAGATGGCGCAGTCTGATCCGATCATTCGCCAGACCTATCGCACGATTCAGGTGGGATTGTTGCTGTTGACGGCGGGGACCATACTGGGTGGTGTGTGGGCGGCGGACTCTTGGGGTCGGTTCTGGGGCTGGGATCCGAAGGAGACCTGGGCGCTGATCAGCATCGTGATCTACTTCACAGTGTTGCACGCGCGGCACATTCGCTGGCTCAAGGACTTTGGTTTGGCAGCTTCGGCGGTGCTTGCGTTTACGGCGATTGTCTGGACGTTCTATGGCGTGAACTACGTCATGGCGACGGGTTTGCATAGCTATGGATTTGGTTCGGGCGGCGAACTTTGGGTTGGCGTGTGGGCGGTTGCTGAGCTGGCGTTGCTTGGCGTGTGTTGGCTTCGAGCGCGTGGGCGCAGGCAGTTGAGTGTTGTCCAAGACCATGCGACGCAGGGAGCGCCAACGGCGGCTACAACGTGAGACCTGTATGACCAGCACGCAGCACCAACCCGAGCAATCTCAATCGCCATGGACATTCCGGCGGGCGGCGGTGATTGGCGCGGGTGCGATGGGCACGCTGTTGACGACGGTGCTTGGTGCGACGGTGCCGGTGGTTGTGGTGTGCCGAAACCCGGATCGCGCGGCGCACCTGTTCAAGTTCGGGGCCAAGGCACACGGGCAGATCGAGGGTTCGGCGAAGCCGATCCTGATCCGATCGATCGAGGAATTGCCGAACGCAGGTGGGGCGGATGCAGTATTTGTTGCGACGAAGACGACGGCGATTCCGAGCGTGGCTGGCGCGCTTGCGCCGGTGTTGCCCAAGCTCTGCAAGGACGGGACGCCGCCCTTTGTGGTTTCGTTTCAAAACGGGATCGAGCCAGGGCAGGAACTGATGCGGCTGCTGCATCATGAGGCGGTGCTGCGCATTGTGCTGTCGCTTGGGGCGGTGCTCGAGGGGGACCATGTGCAGGTGTCGATGAACTCACCGCCGCATGTCATTGGTGGTCCGAGCCCGGTGTTTCGGAGCGCGTGCGAGGCGATTGCTGGGGCATTGACTGCGGGAGGTTTGGACACGGCGTATACGGACGAGATTGAGCAGCACGTGTGGCGCAAGGCGATCGTGAACGCAGCGATGAATCCCGTGGCGGCATTGGCGAACTGTACGGTGGGCGACGTGCTGGACGCGCCTGCGCGGACGATTGTGGCGCGGTTGCTGGACGAGGGCGTGGCGGTGGCAAATGCCGAGGGGCTTGGGTTGCCGGCGACGTTTCCGGAGGCGGTGTTCCGTTTGTACGAGCTTGCGCGGCAGCATGTGCCGAGCATGGTGGAGGACATTCGGCGCGGGCGGGAATCGGAAGTGGGCCAGCTGAATCGGCAGATCATCGAGCATGGGCTTCGGCTCGGCGTGCAGACCCCAACGCATGAGACCATTGATGCGTTGATCGAAACTTTTGATTGGAAGGTTTATCATCACCATCATTCGCGTGTCGAACCAGCAGCACCCATGAAGCGATCGACTCGATTGAACTAGAGCAATTCAGCATGACCGATGCGACGCCATCCACATCTTCGTCCACTCGACCGCGATCGATCCTTGCACGATTTGAGAGCTTGTGGATCGGGCCCGGATTTGCCGTGCTCGCAGTGATCATGTTTTTCGGGTCGCAGTATTTCAAGACACCCAGCGCCCCTGCCCCAATGATCGACAAGTCTGCACTGACGCGCGGCGCCTTCCGCAAGGGCGCGGATCAGCCGATGGCGAACATTGGCGGTTTCATGCAGCGCTGCAACGACTGTCACCAGCTGTTTACATCGGAGATGGATCAGACGCGACCGCTCGCGCAGCATGGGCACATCCATTTGGAGCATGGCATCAACAATAATTGTGCCAACTGCCATGCGCGGGAAGACCGAGAGAAGCTGATCTTGCGTGGTGGCGTGGAGATCGCTTTTTCGGAAACGCCGAGATTGTGCCAGCAGTGCCACGGGCCCGTGTATGCGGATTGGTTGCGGGGCACGCACGGAAAGACGATGGGGTCATGGCAGACTGGATCTCCAGATCAGGTGCGGCTGCGGTGTACAGAGTGTCATGACCCGCATGCGCCGGCGTACAAGCCGATGGCACCGTTGCCCAGTCCAAACACGCTTCGGATGGGCTGGCAGGGCCCGATCGTCGAGCATGGAGCGGAGCGCAACCCATTGCGGCGTTGGCTGGCGCCGGAGGTGCACGAGACGGGGGCGCCGGCACAACATGGCACACACAAAGGCGACCCTGAAACACCGGCGGGGCGCCAGGAGGGCGAGCACTAATGCAATTGCCAGTGATCGGCAATCGAGATGGTTGTGCGAGCCCGTATGGCGGCGCTTCGCGTCCAGGGATGACGCGGCGGAGCTTCTTGCGTCGCGGGGCGGCGGTGACGGGCGGACTGGCGGCGCTTGCGGCGGCGATGAGTCCGCTGCGCGATCTGGATGGCGATGACCTGCCGTCGTTCCAGAAGCTGTTGCAGAAGCACTACAAGGAGATGTCGCCTGAAGAGATGGAGGCGGCGCTGGATCGGATTCGCAAAGAAGTGGAGAAGCGGTATCAGGTTCGCCCGGACATCCGCGACTTCAAGCCGATGGATGGTGTTGAGTTTGTATATGCATTGAACCTGACGCGGTGTATTGGCTGTCGGCGCTGCGTGTACGCATGTGTGGAGGAGAACAATCAGAGCCGGGACCCGGAGATTCAATACATCCGGGTGCTCGAGATGCCGCGTGGCTCGATTGATATCGAGGACGGCGATCATCACTACGAGCGGTCGACTGTCCCGGATGAGCACCACTATTACATGCCGGTGCAATGTCACCAGTGCGCGAATCCGCCGTGCGTGAAGGTGTGTCCGGTTGAAGCGACCTGGCAAGAAGCGGACGGCATTACGGTGATCGACTATGACTGGTGCATTGGGTGTCGGTATTGCGAAGCGGCGTGTCCGTACTGGGCGCGGCGATTCAATTTCACGAAGCCCAAGCTTCCGAAGGACGATTTGAACCCGACGATGGCCTATCTGTCGAACCGTCCGCGCGAGAAGGGCGTGGTGGAGAAGTGCCACTTCTGTTTGCACCGCACGCGTCAGGGGAAGTTGCCGGCGTGTTTGGAGGTGTGTCCGACGGGGGCGCGCAAGTTTGGCAATGTGCTTGATCCGAAGAGTGAGGTGGCCGAGATTTTGCGCACGAAGCGCGTGTTTGTGCTGAAGGCGGAGGTCGGGACGTTGCCTCGGTTCTTCTACTACTTCGATGAGCGGGACCCGATTGACGAGCATGTGGTCCCAAGCCAGGCGGCGCAGGCGGTGGGGGTCGCGTCATGAAGGGGTATCTGACCTTTTTGTGGCAGTGTTTCCGGCTGAGCTTCAAGGGCGACTGGAAGTACCACCTTTGGATGTTTGGGTTGACGGCGGTTGCGCTGCTCGGGCTCAATGCATATTGCCGACAGTTCGTGCACGGGCTCATCACGACGGGCATGACGGATCAGGTGTCGTGGGGGCTGTACATCGCCAACTTCGATTACTTGGTTGGGAATGCCTCTGCCGTGGTATTGCTGGTCATTCCGGTGTTCTTGTTCAAGAACCACGAACTTGATGATCTTGTGATTCTGGGTCAGCTGCTTGCGGTTGCGACGGTCGTTATGTGCCTGTTGTTCGTGGTCGTCGACATGGGGCGGCCTGACCGTTCGCTCCACCTGCTGTTTCGATTCCACTTTCCCGTGTCCATGTTGACATGGGACGTGGTCGTGTTGAATGGCTACTTGTTCCTGAATGTCTACGTTTGTGGGTACCTGATTCACTGCGCATACCAGCGCAAACGACCCAGCAAGCTGTTCTACGTGCCGTTCATGTTCATCACGGTGGGTTGGGCGATCAGTGTGCACACGGTGACGGCGTTCTTGTATTCGGGCTTGGGCGGGCGACCGTTCTGGAACTCGGCGGTGATTGCACCGCGATTCCTCGCGTCCGCGTTTGCGTCGGGGCCCGCGCTGATCATCTTGACGTTGCAAGTCATTCGGTGGGCGACGCCCTATCCGGTGACTGATGCTGCGCTGCACATGTTGCGCAGGTTTGTCACGATCGCACTGGGCGTGAATCTGTTCCTCTTCGGGTCGGAGGTCTTCACGGAGTTCTATACGGATTCATCGCACGTTGCGGCGGCCAAGTATCTGTACTTCGGGTTGCATGGGCGCACTGCGCTGGTGCCGTGGATCTGGACCGCGATTGTGCTGGACTGCACAGCGATGGTCATTTTGCTGACGCCTTGGGCGCGCAGGTTGCCCGCGCTGAACCTGGCCTGCGTGGCGATGATCATTGGCATCTGGATTGAGAAGGGCATGGGGGCCATCGTGCCCGGGTTCGTGCCGTCACCGCTTGGCGAAATCGTCGAGTACATCCCAACGCTCAACGAGACCCTTGTGAGTCTCGGAATCTGGGCGTTTGGCTTGTTGCTCTATACGATCTTCGTGCGTGTGACCATTCCCGTGTTGCAGGGCGAGCTGCTTGCACCACAGGCCGAGCTCGAGGGGAGCGCAGCCCGATGGGGAAGCCTGTGACTGAGGAGGACGGGCGCGAAGCGTTGCGCGATCACGTGCAGCAGAAGGCGATGGAGGCTCGGCTCAAGTGCGGGCTATACATCGATGCGGATCGCGCGATGCGATTGCTCGAGGATCGATCGATCGTGCGCTACCCGGTGGGTGTGCGGTTTGATGCGACGCAGATTGAAACGGGCGAGTTTGCATGGGCGATGCCACTCGGTGAGCGCCCGGAGGCCGGGTTTTGCCTTTTCATTCACCCTCACTTTGAAGATCAGCCGGAGATTTGGCCCTTGCTGATCGCGTATCACATCCCGGCGATCAACTATGGCGAGATTGTCTCGCACGATGAGGCGGAGCTATATGGCGCGACATTGCTCGGCCTCGAGACTGACACCTATTACCAGGCGCTGTGCGAGCTTGTTGATTCGATTCCGGCAGATTAGTACGGCGATCGGCACCGTGGGCTCGTCGCAGTTGGTTGGCCCGTGACTGGACAGCCCCGGGGGCGTTGGCGCTACAATCGCGGGATGCGCGGCGTTGGGCGATCAAGTCGGGCACGGTTTGAAGAATGGAAGCGCAGGGGAAAGGGCAGCGAGACTGCTGCCGCGAACAGTGCTGCACAGCGTTCGCCTCGGGCGCGACCATTCTTCGTGCTGTTGCGCGCCTATTGGAATCTGCTGAGCGGTTACAGGATGACGCTTGGGGCGTCACTTGCAACGCTCTCGATCGCGACGGTGCTGGGGTTGATTCCGCCATACGCGACCAAGCTCGTCTTTGACCATGTGCTTTCGGCGACTCCTGCGGGGGAGGCGCCGTTTGTCGTGCCAAACGTGGGGCGCGAGACGCTGCTGTACTTGATCTGCGGTGTGGTGTTCGGCGTGTCGATTGTGGCGATCGCATTTAGCATGTGGGGGCGGTGGCAATGCACGCGACTGGTCAAACGTGTGCAGGTGCAGACGCGTCGTCGGGTGTTTGACCATGCTGCACACCTGCCATTGCATCGCATCCAGGCGATCAAGTCGGGCGGCGCTGCGAGTATTTTGCGAGAGGATGCCGGTAGCGTCGGTGACTTGATCTTTAGCTTGATCTATAACCCGTGGCGTGCGGTGACGCAGTTGGTGGGCACGCTCGTGATTCTTGCGTTGATCGACTGGCGGATGCTTGTTGGATCGCTCTTGATCCTGCCCGTGGTTTGGGTGAGCCATCGGACGTGGCTTGGGCGCATTCGTCCGATGTATCGCGATATTCGGCGCACGCGCCAAGGCATCGATGCGCAGTCTGCGGAGGTGTTTGGCGGCATGCGCGTGGTGCGTGGCTTTGGGCGTGAGCAAGCAGAGAATCTTCGGTTCACTTTGCGTGGTCACTTCATGGCGCGGCAGGAGATCCGAGCGTGGTGGTGGGCGCGATGGCTTGAGATTCTGTGGCAGGTGCTCATTCCGCTGGCGACGATCGTGGTGCTGCTGGTCTTTGGGCGCAGCGTGCTTGCTGGGGAGCGCACGACAGGGGACCTGATTGCGTTCTTGATGTACCTGGGTTGGCTCCTCGGGCCATTGGAGTCGTTGGTATCGAGCGCGGCGAATGTGCAGAACCAGCTTGCGGGGCTTGATCGTGTGATCGACTTGTTGGATGAGCCGCGCGAGTTTCATGCTGAGACGGCAGGGATGCAGGTGGATGCGGCGACGGCGCTTGGGAGACTTTCACTTTCGCGGGTGAGCTTCGCATATCCGACCGGACGACAACGGATCGATGGCGATGCAGACGGATCAACGCCCGCAGTTGGTCGGCTGGTGCTTGAAGACGTGTCGCTTGAGATTGAACCAGGCGAGACGATTGCGCTTGTGGGCCCGAGCGGTTCAGGGAAGACAACGCTTTGCAATCTGATTGCTCGATTCTACGACCCCATTGAGGGGACCATTCAACTTGATGGCACGGATCTGCGTGAAATCGATCCAATCAGCTATCGGCGTTTGCTGGGGATTGTCGAGCAGGACGTGTTTATGTTTGACGGGACGATCGGCGAGAACATTGCGTATGCAAAGCGAGAGGTCACGCATGAGCAGATTGTGGCTGCTGCGAGGGTGGCTAATGCAGATGAGTTCATCATCGAGATGCCGGATGGGTATGACACGCTGATTGGCGAGCGGGGTGTTCGGTTGTCGGGCGGACAGAAGCAGCGGCTTGCGCTCGCCCGGGCAGTGCTTGCGGATCCGCGCATTCTCATTCTGGACGAAGCGACGAGCAATCTTGATGCGGAAAGCGAGCAGCTGATTCAGCGCAGTCTGGCGAAGCTGATGCGCGGGCGCACGTCAATCGTCATTGCGCATCGGTTGAGCACGATTCGGCATGCCGACCGCATTGTGGTGATCGAGCGCGGCGTGATCCGCGAGATCGGCACGCATGAAGAGCTCATGGCGCGAGATGGTCGCTACGCGGATCTTGTGAAGCTGCAGACTGCTGACCCGAAGCTTGCGCGCGAGGGCACGGCGGAGGTCGTTGGCTAGGCAGTGGTGAGCGTGGTGTGTTTGCCTGGGAAAAAGCGGGTGATCGGGATCGAACCGACGACATTCAGCTTGGGAAGCTGACGTTCTACCACTGAACTACACCCGCACGCCATTGACGGGCAATGGCTTTTGCTGACGGGAGTATACGTCGGGATGGCCTCCCGGGGCCAAGGGGGCGGTTGGCGGGACTGGGCTTGAGTCACAGTTCTTCGAAGCGGGCGGTGAAGTGGCGCAGGGCGGGGGGCTGCTCGATGATGCGCAGCGGGCGCAGCTCGGGCGCCATTTGCTTGACGTCCCGGAACACCTCGATGACATAGTCGATGTGGCTTTGTGTATAGACGCGCCGAGGGATGGCGAGGCGCACGAGCTCCATTGCAGGCGGGGCATGGCCTTTGCCCCCAAACATGACGCTGCCAATCTCGCAGGCGCGGATGCCGCCAAGGCGGTAGAGCGCGCACACGACGGCTTGGCCTGGGAATTGTGCTTGAGGAATGTGCGGACAGAGATGCTTTGCGTCGACGTAGATCGCATGTCCGCCTGGCGGTTCGACGATCTGGATGCCGGCTTCCAGCAGTTTGTCGCCGAGATAGCCAGTGCTGCGAATGCGGTATTGCAAGTAGTCTTCGTGGAGCACTTCTTCGAAGCCCTGAGCCATGGCTTCGAGGTCTCGTCCGGCAAGCCCGCCGTAGGTCGTGTAGCCCTCGGTGAGGATGAGCAGTTCGCTCGCGCGGCGGAGGAGGTCGGCGTTGCGCAGAAGAAGCACGCCACCGATGTTGACGATGCCATCCTTTTTGGCGGAGATGGTTGCGCCGTCGGCAAGGTCGAACATTTCGCGCACGATGTCTGCGACGGGCCGGTCTTGTTGGCCTTCTTCGCGAAGCTTGATGAAGTAAGCGTTCTCAGCGAAGCGGCAGGCGTCGAGGATGAGTGGCAGGCCGTGCTGGTCGCACACGCGGCGCACATCCTTGATGTTTTGAAGGCTGACCGGCTGGCCGCCCCCGGAGTTGTTTGTCACGGTGATCATGATGCACGGGATGCGGTCCGCACCGACGTCTGCGATCAGTGCCTCGAGCGCTTCGACATTGACGTTGCCCTTGAAGGGATGTCGGTTGGTGGGGTCGGAAGCTTCGGGGATGGGGAGGTTGATTGCTTGCGCGCCGGAGTGCTCGATATTGGCCTGTGTGGTGTCAAAGTGGGCGTTGTTTGGGACGACGCGTCCTTTGCCACCCAGCAGCGCGAAGAGGATGCGCTCGCTTGCGCGTCCCTGGTGGGTGGGGAGGATGTGATCGAAGCCGGTGATGCTTCGCAGGCGTTCTTCGAATCGGGTGAATGACTTGGCGCCGGCGTATGACTCATCGGCGCGCATGACGCCCGCCCACTGTTCGGCGCTCATGGCGCCGGTGCCGGAGTCGGTGAGGAGGTCGATCAAGACGTCTTCGGCTTGAACGAGGAAGAGATTGAAGCCGGCGTGTTGCAGGATTGTTTCGCGCTGCTCGCGCGTCGTCATGCGGATCGGCTCGACGGTCTTGATCCGGAATGGCTCGATGATGGTTTTCATAGACGACCCCGCGATTGCTGCCGGCCTGCGAGGCTGACGCGATTCCGCTGAAGTCCGCCCCGCGATCGTCACCAGCGTAGCACTCCTTTTTGGCTGCCGCCAAGGCGTCATGACGCGGTGAGCGGGGCTACCATGGTCGGGGAGCGTGACCTGCTCATCGAGAAAAGAAGGGATACCCATGCGCATCCAGGGACTCCGTTTTGGCTTTGTTGGACTGTTGGTTCTGTTCATGGCGATGGCGCTGCGCGCGTCGTCTGCGCCGACGGCGGTCCAGGATTCACTGGATCGTGCGCTTGCCGACGAGCGCCACGCGTTCGCGTTCTATGAGGCGGTCCTCACGAAGCACGGCGAGCGCAAGCCGTTTTCGAACATTGTGCATGCAGAGGATCGTCACGAGAATGCGTTGCTCGCACAGTATGAGCGGCTTGGTTTGACGCCGCCGGCAAATGCTTGGGCCGATCACGCATTCGAAGTACCGGACTCATTTGCCGAGGCATGTGATCAATCAGTCGTTGCGGAAGTGCGGAATGCTCGGATGTATGACGAGCTCATCGCGGCGTGTGACGATGAGCAGGTGCGCGCCGTGTTTGAGCGGCTCAAGGCGGCCTCGGTCGAGCGGCATCTTCCGGCCTTCAGCAGGCATGGCAGTGGGTGGACGGGTGTGGAGGAAGCCGCGCTCACGGAGGCGCAGCGCAAGCAACTCGAGCGGGCGACCAGTGCGCGTGATGCGATGTACAAGGCGGTGCTTGGTGAACTGATGATGGGGATGGCGGATGGCGGGGCGAGCGGCGCGGTGGAGGTGTGCTCGAAGCGCGCGCCCTTGATTGCCAAAGAGGTGTCGGAGTCGCGCGGGGTGGAGATCGGGCGCACATCATGGAAACTGCGCAACCAGGACAATGCGCCGCCAACGTGGGCGGCGTTGCTGATTGACGAGCGTCCGGAAGCGCCCAAGTACATGGCAAATCCCGCAGGTGAGTTTGGTGCCTTGCTGCCGATTCGGGTCGCGGGAACGTGCCTGCAGTGTCACGGCAAGCTCGAGCAGCTCGACCCCAGGGTGCGTGATCAGCTTGCCCGCTTGTATCCGGAGGATCAGGCGACGGGGTTTGCCTCGGGTGACCTGCGCGGGTGGTTCTGGGTCACGGTTGGGCCATGACGCGGTAGTCTCTGCGCCGTGGGCGATGCAGCACAACCTGGCGAGCGCGTGCCGCCGATTCTTGGGATTGCGGGTGGTATCGGTGCGGGCAAGAGCCACGTGGCCGCTGCTTTTGCCAGGCGCGGCTGGCTTGTCTTTGACTTCGATCAATTGACCCGCGAGGCGCTCGGCGCCGCGTCGGTCGCGCAAACGCTCGCGCAGTGGTGGGGCCCAGGGGTGGTGACGGCGGCGGGCGAGGTGAATCGCCAGGCCGTCGGGCGGATTGTGTTTGCAGATGCGGTGCAACGGCGTCGCCTGGAGGAGCTCATTCACCCGATGGTGTGGCGCACGAGAGCGCAGGCGATTGCTGCAGTGAGGTCGGCGCGTGCGCCAGGGGTGGTTTTCGATGCGCCGCTGTTGTTTGAGGCGGGCTTGGACGCGGAGTGCGACGCGGTGGTGTTTGTCGAGGCGGACCAGGCGACCCGGGAAGCGCGGGTGAACGCCAGCCGGGGTTGGTCGGCGGAGGAGCTCGGCAGGCGAGAGCTGGCCCAGATGGCCCTGGAGGAAAAACGCCGACGCTGCCGCTTTTCTGTGGATAACTCGGGGCAGGGTCCTGATTTGGATGGGCAGGTCGCGGAGGTGATTGCTATGATCTTCTCGTCGGACGGCAGGGGGGACCCCAGCAGTGCCGACATGTAGGCGGGCCGACTCCGGGCGTATCAGCTTCGGTGCGTGGGCTCGCCCCCAACTCCAGCGATGATTCTGGTGAGGGATGGGACGAAGGTCTTTGGGCCGTTCCGCTTTTCAGGCAACACACACGAACCAGCGCAGCGTGAAGTGATCTCGTCGCAGAAGCCCATGGGCTTGGCGTTGCGCGCCGCAGGATGAATCATGCCGACCGATACGCAGACCGGTGAAACCGTGAAGAAGGTGCGTCGCGCTCCCGCGAAGAAAGCGCCGGCGAAGGAATCCGCATCGTCGCCAAAGCGAGCGCCGGCGAAGGAGGCTGCCAAGAGTGCGCCGGAGCCCAAGCCCGCGCCCGAGGCTCGCCCCGCGCGTGCTGAAGCACCTGCACAGGCCGATTCGGCGCAGCGCGATTCCAAGCCTGCGGTCGATCTGCGCACACGTCAGCAACAGCAGAACACGCAGCAGTCAGGCGGTTCCGGAGGGCAGGGCGGCATGCAACGTGGCGATGACATGGGTGGCGGTGGCGGTGGACGCAATCGCCGCAAGAAGAACAAGAACAAGAAGCGTCGTCCCGGGATGGGCATGGGTGGCGGCGGGATGGGCAGTGGCTCAGTGCCCATGCACGCGCTTCCGAACGACGATGATCTTGCGCGTGAAGCAGCAGAGCTCGACAAGATGGCGTCGACGAAGGCGTACAAGGAAGCCGCGGCGAAGGCCCTGCACATCTCCGACCTGCAGCGCATGCCGATCACCGAGCTGCATGAGCTTGCGGAAGCGGAAGGCGTCGAGGATGTCGCCAAGCTGCCCAGGCCTGAGCTGATCTTTGCGCTGTTGCGGGCTCGTGCGGATAAAGACGAACTGATGTTTGGCGAGGGCACGTTGCAAGTGATGCCCGAGCGGTTTGGTTTCCTGCGCTCGCCCGAGGCGTCGTACCTGGCCGGGCCTTGCGACATCTATGTCACGCCGTCGCAGATTCGGCGGTATGGACTGCGCCCTGGGATGGAAGTGAAAGGTGCCATTCGTCCGCCGCGCGAAGGCGAGCGGTTCTTCGCGCTGCTGCGTGTTGATGAGGTGAATGGGCACAACCCGGAAGATGTGAAGCACTTGTCGATCTTCGAGGACCTGACGCCGCTGCACCCGGAGGAGCGGTACGTGCTCGAGACCGAGCCCAGCGTCCTAGAGACACGTGTGATCGATCTTGTGGCGCCGATTGGTCGTGGGCAGCGTGGGCTGATTGTCGCGCCGCCGCGCACCGGCAAGACGGTGCTGCTCCAGAAGATCACACAGGCGATTTCGAAGAACTACCCGGATGTCAAAATCATCGTGCTGTTGATCGACGAGCGTCCTGAAGAAGTCACGGACTTCCGGCGCAACACCGTGGATGACGTTGAAGTCGTTGCGTCAACGTTTGACGAGGTTTCTTCGCGCCACGTGCAAGTGGCGGAGATGGTGATGGAGAAGTCCCGGCGTTGGGTTGAGTTCGGTGAGCATGTTGTGATCTTGCTTGACTCAATCACACGTCTTGCGCGCGCGTACAACGCGGCGCAACCTGGTTCGGGCAAGATCATGTCAGGTGGTATTGACTCGAATGCCCTGACGCGTCCCAAGAAGTTCTTCGGTTCGGCCCGCGCGATCGAAGGCGGCGGTTCGCTCACCATTCTGGGCACTGCGCTCGTGGACACGGGCTCCAAAGCAGACGAAGTGATCTTCGAGGAGTTCAAGGGTACGGGCAACTCCGAGTTGCACCTCGATCGCAAGCTGGTCGACAAGCGCATCTGGCCCGCGATCGATGTGGCGGCGTCGGGCACGCGCCGTGAGGAACTGCTGCTTGATCCGAAGGAGCTTGAGCTCACGTATCGTTTGCGCAAGGTGCTGAGCGACATGAATGTCGTTGAAGCGATGGAGCTGCTCAAGAGCAGGCTTGGCAAGAGCAAGACCAACGCTGAGTTCTTGATGACGATGAACCTGAGCTAGGCGGCGCGACGCGGGTCTTGGACCTGGTCGGTGTGTAGGCGCTCGAGTTGATCGAGCAGCAGTTGGGCTCGTTGTACGTCGCCAATACGTGCTGCACGCTCAAGGGCCGCGGCGGGTTCAGTGAAGGTGGGCATCCCGAGCGAACCCCCCGTGCCTTTGATGGCATGGCCAATGCGCGCAACAGCCTCAAGGTCATTCTGTTCGAGCGCACCCCGGGCGGTGGCGAGCATGGCTGGAAGCTTGGTGAGCCAATCTCGGGCGATCGCGAACAGCGCCGGATCGTCTTCAAATGGGTGTGCCTCGGGCGACTCGTCCGACTCCGATGGAAACGCTTGGCCTGCCCAGTGTGCGGAGAGGTGAATCAGCGTTGCGGACTCGATTGGCTTGGACAGGAAGTCGTTCATCCCGGCGCTGAGGCACGAGTCGCGGTCGCCGCCCGAGGAGAATGCTGTGAGTGCAAGGATCGGCGTTGCGTAACCCGCGGCGCGGAGCGCGCGTGTGGCATCCAGCCCGCTCATTTCGGGCATCTGCACGTCCATGAGCACGAGATCGAATGCTTGGGCTTGGCAGGTCGCAACGGCCTCGCGGCCATCATTGACGGTCGTGACGGTAGCGCCCGCCCGTTCGAGCAAGGCCTTGCACACCTTCCGGTTAGCTTCAACGTCGTCGGCAACGAGCACGTGTTTGCCTTGGAGTGGGCGAGCCGCGCCGGGCGCGCCATTGTCCCATGCGTGTCGAGTGGGCAGCGCATGCGGGAGCGACTCGCCGGGCAGGAGTGGCGGCGCCGCGATTTCGAGCGTGAAGACACTGCCGACACCGACTTCGCTTGACAGGGTGATGTCCCCTCCCAATCGCTCAGCCAGTCGTTTCGAGATCACGAGTCCGAGGCCCGTGCCGCCAAAGCGATCGGCGATGGTCTTGTCGGCTTGCTGGAAGGGTTGAAACAATCCCTGCGCCTGCTCTGGCGTCATGCCGATGCCGGTGTCACGGACTGCAATGCGCAGGCGTGGGACGGAAGCATCTTGTGTCGCGCTCACTTCGACGCGCACGCCGCCGTGCTCGGTGAACTTCACTGCGTTTGAGACGAGGTTCATCAGGATCTGGCGCAAGCGCGTGGCATCCGATCGGATCGCTGTCGGGATTGCATCGTCAAACTCGATGTGGAGTGAGATTCCTTTTTCGACCGCCCGTGATTGCAGCGCGAGGGCGGATTCTGAGATCACCTTGCGTGGATTGCAGGGCGCCAACGCGATGTCGACGTGGTCCGCATCGAGCTTTGCAAGATCCAAGACATCATTCAGGAGCGCAAGGAGATGTTCGCCACTGCCATGGATGATGCCCATCCACTCTGCGCGCAGTGCTTCGTCACCCTCATCGGCGCCGCAACGCAGGAGGTCCGCAAACCCAATGATCCCGTTGAGTGGCGTGCGGATCTCGTGGCTCATCGCGGCGAGGAAGCGGCTCTTGGCTTCATACGCCTTCTCCGCTGCGGCCTTTGCTTCCTGGAGCGCTCGCTCGACTTCCTTGCGTTCGCTGAGATCCGTCTCGACTGCGATGAAGCTGCTGATGCGCCCATCATCATCGTGTACAGGCTGGATGTCGATTTCGATCCAGTACTCGCGGCCACGTTTCGAGCGATTCAAGATTTCGCCTCGGAAGCCTTGGCCATTGCGCAGGGCTTCACGCATGCGTGCGATGGTGTGCGAATCAGTTTGTTCACTCTCCAAGATGCAATCGGGGTGTTTGCCCTCAACCTCTTTGAGCGTGTACTCAGACAAGCGCTCGAACCCTTTGTTGGCCCACGTGATGCGCTGATGAGCGTCGGTGATGAGCACCGCATTGGTCGTGTTTTGAGCGACCATCGACAAGCGGCGCAGCTGCTGGGTCATTTCCTTGGCAAGCTCGATGGCTCGTCGGCGTGAAGTGCTCATCGACCAGAGCACACCCGCCAAGGCCATCGAGAGCACGGACCCGCCAATTGCTATGAGTGCCGGCATCGAGTGATCAGCAGTCGCCTCAAACGTTGGCGTGCTCTGGACTTGGATGGTCCACGGCTGTCCACCAACTTCAACGCGCTGCATCCAGTGATAGCGACTTGTAGATGCGCGCTTGTCGTTGTGAAGGCGATCTGCGTGGTGGATCGACATGAGCTTGATCGCGTCGGCGCCAGCGTATACATCGAGTGAAGCGCCATGGTCCAGCGTGGTGGCAAGTGAGGTCGCAATGGCTTCCGGGGAGATCACGGCGAACGCGACGCCATCAAGGGCGTTCCATCGCTCATCGGCGCTCGATGTGGCGGCGCCGTTGCGGTAGATGGGCAAGAGCCAGAGGAGCTGGTTCGGCGTGGCATCGCTTGATGCGATGTTGAGCAATGGCGTGAGCAGCGCAAGATCCTCGCTGACTGCTTGGTGCGCAAGACGGAGGATTGCCGGATCGCGTCCAAAGTCGAGGCCAAGCAGCGCATCTTTGCTTGTTGCGGACTCTGCGAACCGGACGAACCAGTGCTCTGACGCCGCGCTACTTGGATAGACGGTGTAGGTGGGGGCCCCATCGGCTTGTTGGGTTTCGACGAAGGACGCGATACTGCCCTCAGCAACACGTTCGATGACACCGATCGCTTGCAGGCCGGGATACTGCTGGTGCAGGTTGCGGCTTTGCACATACTGGCGGAACTCATGACGCTCGACAGACTTGCTTGCGGCGAACAACGCGCGCACGCCTTCGAGCACGAGTAGCGGCTGTTTCATGTGACTCACGGGGGCCGCCGCGTTCTCGCGCGTATCGAGCACGAATCGCTCCTCCGCGGCTCGCGTAATCGCCTTGTTGGTGGCCAGGGCGATGCCGATGGAAGCCGAGATGCCAATGGCCAGCGTAACACCGGCGGCGAGGCTTGCGCGAACGCGCTCAGTCGACCGAGGCTTCTTGCTCGCGTGCGACATCCTGCAGCGCATCATGGCGGCGCGACATCGCCAGAGGACAAGCGGGCCTGCAATCACGCCCAGCAAACAGCCGTCGAGTACAGCTGCGCGCCACCCATCGGCCGAGGGTGCGATCATGGGCAAAAGCCACATGACCAGCACCTCCGTAAGCACGATCGACAGCAGGACGTCGATCAGCAGCCGGATGGCGTTTTGGTGTGGGGACATGACGTGCCGACTCCTGGCGCGCCGGGTGGGCGCACAGCGGGCGATGCCCCGCTTCAGCACTATCGAGAGGGTCCCACAGTCACTTGATTGGGGTTGCACAGCCTGCCGGCAGTTGGCCATTGGGTTGTGCCCCCAAAGGGAAGATTGTGGGGGGTCGAGCCCAAGGAGATGGCCAATAACCAACTGTGGCGGTAGCAGGTGAAGCTACAACAACGACCCACGAGCGATCGTCGCCCACGGGTCGTTGTCGGTTGCTTGGCTGATCGCTGATGCGCTGCTAGCGACGTCGGCGCATGGCGACAAGCCCACTTGCGCCGAGCAGTGTGAGTGCGCCTGGTGTGGGCACGGTCCACATCTCGATGTTGTCGATGGCGAAGGGTTCGGGCATGTCAAAGATGCCCCAGATGTTTAGACGGCCGATCGGGACAGGCGACCACACGCCAAAGAACGACTTGGACGGTTCTGTTGACGTCGGGCCGAGATTGAAGACATCGATAATCGCGCCCGCGGGGTCATAGGTGGTGATGACCCAGCCGGCGTGACCCGAGGTGTATCCGTCGTAGAGTCCGAGGTCGACGCCAATGGCGGTCTTGTTGTCGTCCGTGAAGATCAAATCGATGCTGGAGTACAGCCCATTGAGGAATTCATCGGTGCCGACCTTGATGCTGTTTGAGCCGATGAAGCCCGCGCCGTTAACCCACAGGGCGGCCTGGTTCGTGGAGGGGTTCGGCTCGACTGGGCTCGCGTTTGGCGTGATGTTGGTTTGAATGATGAGATTGGTGGCGCTGATGCCAAAGTCAAAGCCAGGCCGCGGCACCCCGCTTTGCAAGGAGTTTGGGAACGGCAGCTTGGCGCCGTCATCAACGACAGCTTCCTCGAAGTCTTCGACGCCCTTCAAGAACTTGCCCTGTGATTCGACAAAGGTCGTGAACGCAGCGTGATCCGCAAAACCGGTGCCGAGCGTGCCGCCGGCATGTGCGAGTGAGGCAGCGCCGGCGCATGCGACAACCGCCAAGCCAAAGCTCAGTGTGTTCATGATTTCCCCTCTCCTCGGGCAACAGCCGCCCACCGACGTTCGGTGCGCAGTTCCACCCCTTCTCTTTGGATATAGCCCCAGATTGAAGCGGGGCAAATAGAATCTTCACTTTTCAAGGAAGGGGTGTGTCAGTCGGCACTTACGCAAGTCCCGCAGCTTGCTTGCCTTTCTCCGTGAGCACCATGACGTCCTGGCCATCGAGCTGAATCGGTTTGATCAGTGCGAGTCGGCGCAAGAGGACCGCCGCAGGCATGGATTGAATGTCACTCACTTTGATGCCGTGTTGGGCGAGGATGAGGAAGTTGGCGGCGTCGTTGACGAGCGCGTCGTCATCGGGCAATCGGTGGCGCCAGGTGCTGATCGAGTTGAAGATGTTTTCCGGGCCGCCAAGCAACAACGCGGCGCCACCGGCAGATACGAGCCGAGGCTGGAAATACATTGCCGTGCCGGATGCCGCCACCAGCACAGCGAAGTATTCGCCCTCGGACACAGGGCTCAGCCCTTCGAATGGATCAACGCGTCGCCACGCTGACCAGAAGCACGCAGCCAGGAAGACCGTCAGCACGATGAGTGCAAACTGCACGGCGCTCAGGCCAAGTTTGTCTGCAACGAGCAGGCCCATGAACAGTCCAAACACGAAGACGCCGCCAAAGACGAACAGCGAGAACAACACGCCAGTTGAGCACTCGATCGCGGCACGCAGTGCCAGCTCACGATTGCGCTCGGCAATTAGGCGGCGGATGTTGGCGGCAGTGGACGACATATTCCAGCACTGTAGCCTTGGCCTGGGGCTCGGAGTATCTTGTTGTCTTGCGGACTGCAAGGGGCCCCCATGAGTACTGAAGATGTGACGCAGGGACTGGAACCTGAGGCAAGCAAGCTCTCGACACACGCTGAAACAGTTGCGGATGCGCCAACGTTTCAAGGGCTGCGCAGCGATGGTGTGCCGGAATCAATCGGCGACTACACCATTGACCAGGTGTTGGGCGAGGGCGGGATGGGCACCGTCTACCTGGCGCGGCAGAAGAACCCTGATCGCGAGGTTGCGCTGAAGGTGATTCGCCCTGGGTATGTTTCACAGAAGCTCTTGCGACGCTTCGAGCTCGAGGCGAAGGTGCTTGGTCGACTGCAGGATCCGGGCATCGCACAAATCTATGAAGCCGGCACGTTTGCTTCATCGCGTGGGCCCGTGCCGTACTTCGCGATGGAACTGGTGCGCGGCGAGCCATTGGATGAATACTGCAATCGGCACCAGCTCGGGACGCGCGATCGTCTTCAGTTGCTGGCGCGCGTCGCGGATGCGGTTGAACACGCGCATCAGAACGGCATCGTGCATCGAGACCTGAAGCCGGGCAACATTCTGGTCACGCTTGCCGGGCAGCCCAAGATTCTTGACTTTGGTGTTGCCCGCGCGACTGATGCGGACATTCAAGTCACGACGATTCAGACGGACATTGGCCAACTCATCGGCACCGTGCCGTACATGAGCCCGGAGCAAGTGACCGGTGATCCGACGCGATCGATGTGCGCTCGGATGTATATGCGCTGGGCGTTGTGTTGTACGAACTGCTGACGGGCCAGATGCCGCACGATTTGCGGCAACGCATGATTCATGAAGCAGCGCGGATCATTCGTGAGAACGATCCCACGCCCATGTCGTCCATCAATCGCAGCTTCCGGGGCGACATTGAGACAATCGTCGAGAAGGCGCTCGAGAAAGATCCGGCGCGGCGGTATCAGAGTGCTGCGGCGATGGCGGACGACATCCGCCGGTATCTCGACAACAAGCCAATCGTGGCGCGGCCGCCTTCAACGGTCTATCAGCTGCAGAAATTTGCGCGCCGAAACCGGGCCCTTGTGGTCGGTTTGGCAGCGGTGTTTGTGGTGCTCGTGCTTGGCGTGCTGGCGTCGTCGTTGCAGGCGGTGCGCGCGACACGTGCAGAGCAGACCGCGCGCAACAGCCTTGCCGAGGCCGAAGCGACCGTGAGCTTCTTGGATGACATGCTCGCGGCGGTTGATCCCGGCGCCATGGGCAAAGATGTCACAGTGCGCGCAGTGCTCGATCAATCATCGAGCAACATTGAGAAGGACTTTGCCGACCGACCGCTTGTTGCAGCTCGGCTCCATTCAACGATTGGGCGGACCTATTCGAGCCTCGGTGCCAATGATGCAGCAGAACCCCACATTCGCTCGGCGCTCGACATTCGTGAGAAAGAACTAGGCCCGGAAGCCGCGGACACGATTCGATCGAAGGTCTATCTGGGCGAGCTGCAGATCGGGTTGGGGCAGTACGAAGAGTCTGAAAGCACGCTGAAAGCGGCGCTGGAAGAAGCCGAGCGACGTCTTGGCGATCATGACCCGACCACGATATTTGCCGTGTCGCGGCTTGGCATGCTCTACGCCGAGGTGAGCGACTATGAACAAGCTGAGCCGCCGCTGCGCCGGGCGCTCGCGCTTTCGAAAGAGCTCTATGGCGATGACAGCGAAGACACGATCGGCAACGCGAACAATCTCGCATTGCTGCTCGCCGACCAGGAGCGATTCGATGAGGCGGAGCCGCTGTACGAGGACGCGATCAAACACTGTATGAAGGTGTTCGGGCCTAATCATCCCATGACGCTGCAAACGCAATCGAACCTTGCGTGGCTCTATTTCTGGGACAAGCGATACCAGGAGGCGGTCGACTTAGGCGAGCCGGTGCTTGCCAAGAAGATTGAGGTGCTGGGCGAAGAACATCCCGAGACGACCTCCGCCATGAACAACCTGGCGGTCTCGTACCGTGCGCTTGGGATGCCAGAGAAGGCAGAGCCCTTGTATCTGCGGGACCTTGAGATCAGCATGCGCACGCTTGATCCGGATCACCCGGACCTTGCGATCTCGCTGACGAACTACGGCAGGTTTCTCATGGAAATCGAGCGCTATGACGATGCGATCCCGCGTCTTGAGCGCGCGCTCGAGATCGGCCTCAAGGCATTCCCCGAGGGGTACTTTGGCAATGGGTTCACGCTTGGCTTCCTGGGGCAGGCGCTGCGCGAAGTGGGGCGGTATGAAGAGGCCGAGGAAAGGCTCATGGCGGCGAAGAAGATCTTCGATGCCGCGTTCCCGCCTGATCACCGCATTCACGTACAAATTGCAAGCGACTTGTTCAAGCTGTACACGGCGTGGGGCAAGCCGGAACAGGCGGCGGAGTGGGGGACGAAGGCGGGGGAAGGGGAGTAAGAGCCGTCACAAGTCGTATCATGTTCCTGACCAACGAGGGAAGGACATCCCGCATGGACCCACTTACCAGTCTGCCTGCCCCAAAGACATTCGAGCCAACCGGACTACGGATACAACTCCTTGATCAGATCAGTGATCTTGCCGAGCGCGTGAATGCAGCACGGGACGAAGGGAAAGGGCTGCCGCCAGAGACCGTGGCGGCCATCGAAAAGCAACTGCTAATTGATCGTGTCTACGAGTCCAACGCGATCGAAGGGAACCCTCTCGATCGGCGCGAGACGGTGAGAGTCATCGCAACCGGAGAGATTGTCCAAGGCAAGCGGCGCGCCGCGGAAGAAGTTCTCAATCTGGTTGGCGCTATTGAGCAGGCGCAGAACCTGACCGAACCCAACGGACTGCGCGAGGTTGACATTCGCCAACTGCACGGCACGCTTCTGCGCGGCCTTCATCAAGAAGCCGGGCGATACCGCCTTCAGTCGGTCAAGATCAGTGGGGCAGAGTATCAGCCCCCTGAATCCGGGGCGGTTCCTGCACTAATGGAAGAACTAGTTTCGAAGCTCAGCCATGCCGAGCGAGAGCAGTCGCCGATTTGTGCGGCGGCGTTTGCGCACTGGGCAATTGCGCGCATCCATCCGTTTGTTGACGGCAACGGTCGTATGGCGCGGCTTATGCAGGACGTCGTCCTGCTGCGGCATCGGCTCGTACCGGTTGTCGTCCCAGCTGGCGAGAGTGCAGACTATTACAGCGCATTGCAAGACGCGGACGAATCCCAACCTCAGGCTTTCATAGAGTTGGTCGCAAATGGCCTGCTAAAGTCACTATTGCGTTACAACGCCGCGATTGATGTTACGCTCGGGCGGCAAAAGTGGCTCTCCCGGCTCATTTCCGCTGCGAATGAGCGCCAGAAGAACAATAGGTACGCAAAATTCCAGCGCTGGCGGAGCCACTTCGGAGAAATCAAGCAATACTTTGAGATGGTGGCATCACAACTCGATGAGCAAGTTGGCGGACTTTCAGTGCGCTTCAGAGACTACGGGGGTATTGGCTTCGATCAGTACGATGAAATCGTGAGCAAAGGAAGCGCCTCCCGGACCTGGGATTTTGGTCTGGACTTCAGGTTTGGCGAACTCCGAGTCAGATTCGTGTTCTGGTATGGCAGCCATCATCAGAAGCCATGGGACGTGATCCAGTTCGATCGCGAGCCGGTGTTGCTGATTTCTGCTGAGCAATCTGAGCAGCGCTTTGAGCTGCTTGATGACCTTGGAGAAGCGAGTATTTCGCTGCGAGAGATCGGAATGTCTGGAGGCAAGTTGACTCGGGTGCGATACGATCCAATCGCAGACAGATACGACAACGACGTGGCAGTCACACCCGATGACATTGCTCAACATTTCTTCCAAGAGGTTTTGGAGAACAGGCTTGGCGCAGCCTGACTATCGAACACATCAGTGGAGCCGGGGGGAGTTGAACCCCCGTGCCGAAACAGTCCGCGCAGCGCCTCTACGTGTGTGTCTCACCATTTGATCTCACGCTTGATGCGAGGGCGAGCACCCTCATCTTCGCGCCAGTCTCAGAAAAGTTTCGCTTCGCCGCGCTGAGACGCCCCATTGAAGCTAAGCCCGATGTCATTGAGCGCCGCCCCATCGGGCGTCGGGCGACGCTCAGGCGCCTGAATCTCAGGCGGCCATTGCAAACTGCGGTTCGGCAGTTATAAGTGTTGAACGCTTGTTGACGCGGTCCACGTTCGCCGCGACACGCCACACTGCACATTCCCTGTCCGGTCGATACCTGTCGGCCCCGATTGTCAAAGATGCCCCGGCGCGAACGGCGGGACAGCGGGGATTGTAGGCACGAACGTCAGCCGATCCAGCGGGCGGATAGGCTTATGCCATGTTTCCCCTCCGATTGATCGGTTCGATTGTCGCCGCCCTTCTGCTCGGGGCGCTGGTGCTGCACCTCATTCCGCGGCTCGGCGGCGGCGGCAAGAAGCTGGCCAGCGCAATGTGCCAGGCGCCGCTGCTGGATGTCGTCGTCACCTACTTCACGATTCTGCCCATGATTGGCGGCATCATCGCAGGCGGGTGGCACTATGGCACATGGGTCGGCGCCATCTTCGGCTTCGTTTACGGCGTGATGGCGCAGGTGCTGAGCGTGTTCCTGTGGCAGTTCGCGCACGAGGCGGTGAACGTGAAGCACATTCGCGGCCCACGGATCGTGAAGGTGCTCAACAAAGCGGTGGGGCGGTGGCGGAATCACACGGCGGTCTGGATCACCGCCCTCGCGGTGCCGGTGTTCTGGTTCGTGCGCATTGCGGAGCTGGTGGTGTATCCGCCCTTGACGAAGATCGTGGGCCTGCCGCCATACAAGCACGCGGATTGGGTCAATGTCTCGCGGCAGAAGTTCAAGGGCTTGGTTGGACACGACCTCATCTGGTGCCTCTATTGCGACTGGATGACCGGCGTGTGGTCGCTTGGCTCCGAGATGCTGCGCAATGTCGAAAGCTTCTGGTGCCCGATTCGGTTCTCGTCGGAGAAGAAGTGCAAGAACTGTGCGATCGACTTCCCGGATGTGTTTGGGGGGTGGGTGCCGGCGGACCAGGGGATGCAGGAAGTTGCGGATGTGCTTGCGGAGAAGTACCCACCCGGGGCGTGGAAGGACAAGCCGTATAGTTCATGGTTCGGGCATCCGGCGCGGCTGACGATCAATGGGCAGCCGCACTTCTTCGAGGAACAAGCATCTGTCCCGGAGGCGTCTGAGCCGCCCGCGCAGTAGGTTCACCGCATGCACGTTCACCTCGTCCAATTCGACATTGCCTGGGAAGACAAGCGGGCG
>JAGQOH010000020.1 GCA_020427635.1 Phycisphaerales bacterium | reverse complement strand
CCCGCGCCACGGACGGTGCCATGAGCGAGTTCCCCATCCCGCGCCCTTTCCCGCTTGAGACAATACGCACCGAGCGCCTCGTGCTGCGCCCGCTGACAATCGCCGACGCACCGGAACTCTCGCGCGCTGTCAACCACAAAGACATCTCCGAAAACACGCGGATCGTGCATCCCTACACCCTTGAAGACGCTTACGAATTCGTCTATCGCATCGAGCGCAGCTACGGCACGGGCGACGAAATCGTCTGGCCCATCCGCACCACTGACGCCGGGCCGCTCCTGGGCACCGTCGGCTTGCACTTGCAACGCGCCGATCGCCTCGCCGAGCTTGGCTATTGGTTGCATCGCGATCATCGAGGCAAGGGCTACGCATCCGAAGCCGCGACGGCCGCGCTCGCCTTTGGTTTCAACACGCTTCACCTCGATCGCATCTACGCATCGTGGTATCACGACAACCCCGCGTCCGGCCGAATCCTCGACAAAATCGGCATGAAGCACGAAGGCGTGCTCCGCGCCCATTCCCTGCGCGGCGGCCGCTCGCGCGATATCGTCCACGTTGGCCTGCTTCGCCACGAATTCCTGGAGATGGAGAAGAACCGTTGAGCTATTCGACCAAAGACATCGCCGAGCTGTTCCCCAACCTCATGGACATCAAAGACGCAACGTTGCGCGACAACGTCGCCGCGGTCTGGAACGAAGCGCTCACCACCGGTTGCGGCGGCAAAGGTTGGTCGACCGACGAACTCCGCCAAGTCCCCTTCACACTCCTCGCCGGCGACATCGACCTGCGCTACATCGAACACTTGAACAGTTGCTGCAAACAGTGCATCGCGATCGCGCGCGTGCTCAACGAGACCTTTGGCGATCGCATCCCGATCAATCTCGACCATCTCATCGCGGGCTCGCTGCTCGCTGACGTCGGCAAGCCCCTCGAGTTCGACAAGGACGCGCGCGGCAACGTCATCAAGGGCTTCTATGGCGAAATGCTGCGCCACCCATTCTCGGGCGTCGCGATGTGCTACAAGCACAACATCCCGCCCGAAGTGATGCACATCGTTGCGACCCACTCGCACGAGGGCGACAAGGTGCAACGCTCGATCGAGAGCATCATCTTCCACCACGCGGATTTCGTGGACTTTGATATCGCGAAGTATCTGGGGGCCAAGGCGGGGAAGAAGTAACTCTTCGCGGCACAGGTCTCTGACCTGTGTGTATAACACTATCAGTTCAGCAGACCGTTCCGAAGAAAAACAATACAGCCGACAAGTCAGTCAAATCCACAACGTCATCGCAGTTCGTATCTCCCGTTGAGCCCGACTCTCCAAAATGAAAAAGTACGGTGGAGAGATCGTTCAAGTCTGTGGTGCCATCACCTGTGACGTCACCTGGACAGGGTGCGCTATCGATTTCATAAAAATAGGCACTGCCGGAATCGACACCATTGTCATCGTCCCCACTGGCCCCGACAATGGCCGTAATGCCATCTAGGCCTACTGCGTATCCAAAATCGTCATTCGAAGCGCCATCGCTCGCAAGCAACTTGCTCAACTGAAGGGGGCTTGCCACATTCGTAATATCAAACATGTACGCGCTGCCCGAGGCGGCACCATTGTCCGCGTCGCGATACGCTCCAATCACGGCGATACCTGCGCCAATAGCTACAGATGTACCAAATTCGTCGTTTGGCCCACCGTCGCTGGCAAGCAACTTGCTCTCCTGGCTCGGTGCAGAGGCATCCGAGACATCAAACAAGTAAGCACTTCCTGATCCGTTTCCGCTGTCATCGTCTCCAGGAGAACTGATGAGTAGTACATCATTGCTCATCGCGATTGACCAACCGAAGTAGTCATTTGACGAGCCATCACTCGGGCCTATCTTAGAGACTTGCAAGGGATTGACTGGATCTGAAATATCAAACAAATAGACACTACCGGAGTCACTACCATTGTCGTCATCTTGTTCAGCCCCGACGGCCACGACCGATCCAGATATCGCTACTGACCTTCCGAAGTGATCGCCAGCTGAACCGTCCGCAGCTACTAATTTGCTCAACTGCACGGGATTCGAAGGAACGGAGATGTCGAACACATACACGCTCCCTGAGTCGATCCCCTGGTCGTCATCTTGGTCCGCTGACACCACTGCAATGCCACCATGCAAGGCAACTGATACTCCAAACCGATCTATAGGAGCACCATCATTGGGGAGCAGTTTGCTCGCCTGAATCGGGTTTGACGGATCGGAGATGTCGAACAAATAGGCACTCCCCGATTCGCTGCCATTATCACTATCTCGCAACGAGCCTATGACTGCCCGTCCGCCACCAATGGCAACCGAATACCCAAAGTTGTCTATAGCGGCTGCATCACTAGCACGGAGCTTGCTTCGCTGAACAGGATTTGTGGGATCGGCGAAGTCAAACAAGTAGGCACTACCTGATTCATTCCCACTTCTGTAGGCCCCAATCAGGGCAAGGCTGCAGTCGGCGGCCACTGATATTCCAAAGATGTCATGCGTTGCGCCATCGCTGGGACTTGCTTTCGCCAACTCATCCCCAGACGCCCCATTTGCACTTGCGCTGCCAAGCAAGAGACTAAGTCCGATCGCAAAGGCCTGATCCCGCATTGTGGCTCTCCTTAATAGTCGACCTGTCTAATGATACAACGCTGCCGCCCCCAGTAATGGGCCTCTACTACACCCTTCCCCCCAAAACCTCCCCCAACACCTCCACATGACTCCGCTCCACCGTCTTCGCCGACGTAAGTAATGTCACCGTGCGCGCCCCTCCCCCCGGCCCCCTCCCAGAGGGAGGGGGAGTAAGAGCCGTCTTGATCGCCTCAACCGCCGCATCCACCGCCGGCGCGTTCGCGCGCAGCTCTGCCTTGTACGCCTTCTTGAACGCGCCCCACTGCTCGCGATCCGCGTGATACGCCTTGCGCAGCTCGTTCGACGGCGCGATGTCCTTCGCCCACACGTCGACCGCCGCCGCCTGCTTCGTAATCCCCCGCGGCCACAACCGATCGACCAACACACGAACGCCATCGCTCGCCGCCGGCTCGTCATAGATGCGCTTCATTTTGATTGGCATGTCACCTCGCCTTGACTGTGTGCAGCACCTCGGCCGTGAGCCGATCGAGGTTCTGTTCGTTCGCCGGCGCAACGATTGCCTCCAACCGCTTTCCCGTCTCCGCGTTGTTGAAGGTTTGCGTCCATGACACGGTCGTGCCGGCGCCGGTCGCGGCAACTTCGATCGTCAAGCGATACTTCGGCTCGCACGTGTGATCGATCACAACCTTGCTCGGCGGGTCGATCTCCACGAACGTGCTCTCATTGGGATAGCTGCGACCATTGGGGCCGTGCATCGTGAAGATCCATCGCCCGCCCGGCGTAAACTCACACACCGCGAACGTGTTTGTGAACCCCTCGGGCCCCCACCACCGCGCGAGGCGTTCGGGGTCGCGAATCGCGGCGAAGACTTGCTCGGGCGGCGCGGGGATGTCGCGGGTGGAAGAGTAGGTGGTCATCGCATTGGGCCCTTTCTGGTCGCCCGGACGGTGCGTATGCTAGCCGCCATGGGAACCACCGCCACCGAGAAGATCGTCGCCCGTCACGCCGTCGGATTGCGCCCGGGCCAAACCGTCCGCGCAGGTGATTACGTCACCATCCGCCCCAAGCATCTGATGACGCACGACAACACCGGCGCCGTCATTCCGAAGTTCAAGTCCATCGGCGCGACCAAGGTCTTCGACCCCAAGCAGCCCGTCTTCGCGATCGATCACGACATCCAAAACAAGACGCCCGAGAATCTCGGCAAGTACGCCAAGATCGAAGCGTTCGCGCACGAGCACGGCATCGACTATTACCCGCCGGGCCGCGGCATCGCGCACCAAGTCATGATCGAAGAGGGCTATGTCACGCCCGGCTCGCTCTGCGTGGGCAGTGATTCGCACTCGAACATCTACGGCGCGATCGGCGCATGTGGCACACCCGTCGTGCGCACGGATGCGGCCGCGATCTGGGCGACCGGCGAAACGTGGTGGCAAATTCCCGACCAGGTGCAAGTGGTGCTCGAAGGTCAACTGCCCGCGGGCGCAACAGGTAAAGACGTCATCATCACGCTCTGCGGCCACTTCAAGAACGACGAAGTGCTCAATTGCTGCCTGGAATTCACAGGCCCAGGCGTTGCCAAGCTATCTATCGAAGAACGCATGACGATTTCGAATATGACCACCGAGTGGGGCGCACTCACCGGCATGTTCCCCTTCGACGATGTGCTCAAGCAATTCCTGCTCGAACGAGCGCGATACTTCGCGAAACGCGGCAAGCGCATTCCATACACCGATGCCGATGTCGAGCGCTGGTGGAACGAGCGCGATACTTTCGCCGCCGATGCCGATGCGCACTATGCCAAGATCGTCACGCTCGATCTTTCGACGGTTTCGCCCCACGTTTCCGGGCCGAACTCCGTGAAGGAAATGGCCCCCGCCGCGGCCCTCGAGCGCGAGAAGATCAAAGTCAACCGTGCCTATCTCATGAGCTGCGTCAACGCGCGCCTGTCCGACTTCGAAGCCGCCGCGAAGGTGTTCTCAGGCAATGGCAGCGCGCGCAAAGTCGCGAGTGGCGTTGCCTTCTATGTCGCCGCCGCATCGAGCGATGTCGAATCGCAAGCCAGGTCGCTGGGCTATTGGCAAACGCTCATGGACGCCGGCGCGATCGCACTTCCGCCCGGCTGCGGCGCATGCATCGGCTTGGGCCAAGGCACACTCGAAGAAGGCGAAGTCGGCATCAGCGCAACCAACCGCAACTTCGAAGGCCGCATGGGCGATCGCACCGCACTGTGCTATCTCGCAAGCCCCGTCGTCGTCGCCGAAAGCGCTTGTCGCGGCTATATCGCAGCGCCATCAGGCAGCGCCACCGACGTGCGCGGCGATTGCAAAGTGCTCCCCGCGCCCAAGCGCGATGCCGGCGCGCAAGACATTATCGATGGCTTCCCCGAGCGCATCACCGGTCGCGCGCTCTACCTGCCGCTCGACAATCTCAACACCGACGGCATCTATGGCAAAGATGTCACCTATCGCGATGACATCACGCGCGAGCAGCAAGGCCAATACGCCATGCTCAATTACGACCCCAACTTCCAATCCATCGCGCAAGCCGGCGACATCATCGTGGGCGGCAGCAACTTTGGCACCGGCTCATCGCGCGAACAGGCGGCGACGGCGCTTGCGAGCCGCGGCATTCGGCTGGTCATCGCCGCGACTTCGGGCCAAACCTATAAGCGCAACGCGTTCAACAATGGCTTCATCGTGCTTGAATGCCCCGCGCTGACCGATCAACTCGCCGAGATGTTCGCCGATCAAGCCAGGTCCGGCACGCGCACCATCCCAGGGCCCACGATCGACATCGACTTCGCCAAATCAACCGTGACCTGCAACGGCAAGACGCACACCTTCGGCACACTCAGTGAGACCGCCCAGCGTTTGGTCGTCGCGGGCGGAAGCGAGGCTGTGGTGCAGGGGCAGCTTGCTGCGAGCTAGGGCATGGGCTATGACCTTGCGCTCATTTCGATGGAGTACTCAGATGCCGAGCTGCGCGCATTTGTGGCAGAGTATCAAAGTGGCTGGCAGCGCCACCCTCAAGGTTTCAGAGACTACGATCGGTGGGTCACGGCTTCGAGATCGCTCGCGGATGCGATCACTACCGTCGCCCCGGACCTCACGCAACTTGGACACGGTGGAGACGACAGCTGGGGTTTCCCGGCAACCGCGTCCTATCGAGCCCCGTTTGTTCTTCGCCACTCTCTGGGCATTACTATTCACTGCTTTGAAGATGCGGCAGTCGTGAAGTGCGCATTGCACACAAATGACCCTTTGTTCGCCTCTGAATCATGGCACCAGGGCAAGGTGCCGACGGCGATTAGCCCGGGCCCGATTGCCCAGCTGTGCTGGCGAGTGCGGACGAACATGGAGCCACGAGGCTCATGGCGCCTCTGGGACATTGCTGGCGATGAGTTCGTCGGTTCACAAGCTGGCCTCGTTACGACACTCTCCAAGGCCCGTAAATGAGGACTCCCATGCCCAAACCCACCACCCAAAAGAATACCTCCGCAAAGCCCGCCCCCACCCCCAAAGACTGGCGCGCCGACACCCTCGATCGCATCCGCACCCTCATCACCCAAGCGGTGCCGGGCGTCGTCGAAGAGGTCAAGTGGCGCAAGCCGTCAAACAACATGCAGGGCGTGCCCGTCTGGTCGCACCACGGCATCATCTGCACGGGCGAGACCTACAAGGACAAGGTCAAACTCACCTTCGCGCAGGGGGCCGCGCTTGATGATCCCGCCGGGCTGTTCAATGCGAGCCTCGATGGCAATGTGCGCCGTGCGATCGACATCTTCGAGGGCGACACGCTCAACGCGACGGCGTTCAAGGCGCTGGTGAAGCGCGCGGCGAAGTTCAATGGCGCATAAGTGCGCTTTCCCGTTGCCGCCCGTGCATTTTCCAATACAAGCCCGCACAGAACGCCCCCGCCACCAGGGTCGCTGCGATGTCTTTCGGATCGATCGCGCCGCCCATGGGCCCCTGCAACAGTTCATACACGCATAGCCCGCCGACCAGAATGCCCATGAACTTGTAGTCCCAAAGCGTGTTCCTGCCCACGATCGCCAGGATGATGAACACAGTCGCGACCGTCCCAAGCGAGTTACCAAGCGTGTCGGCAATGCCAAAGTCATGCAGCTTGTGCTCGTAGATGTAGGGGCGATAGAACTCGCGCCCCAGCTCCGTCGCCACGAGCGCCGCGCCACCGACCAGCCCATTCTTCACGCGGAAGGTTGTCATTCACTCGCCGGCCGACAGACGTAGCTCAGAACGACCAGTTCACGTTCGAATTCGTCGCGGCGTTCATCGCGGCGGCATCGTTGACGATGTGCGCAAGGAAGTTCCCGCCGCTCACGTTTGCAAAGTTCGCGGTGTTGCCGCGCGCATGGTTGCGAACGACAAGCGTTCGATTGCCATCGGCATCAACGCCAGAATCATTGTTCAGCAGGAGGTTTCCCTCGATGTGGTTGTCATCGCCCGTGGCGTGCACGCCCGCCCCGGTGCCGCCATCGCCATTGCCTTCGCAAACGTTGTCGCGCGCGATGCAGCGGCTTGTGATCAAGACGCCGTCCGCGAAATTCGAGTTCACGGTACAACGTTCGACGATCGAAGTATTGCCAACCGAGATGCCGAAGTCGCCATTGTTGGCCGCTGAGCAATTCGTAAAGACGCTGTCGGAGCCGCCAGCCATGCCTCCGCCATCATTTTCTGCGACCTGCACATCGCTCATCACAACACGTCCGACGCCAGTCACGCCGCGCCCACCATTCAAGGTGGACGTGCACGACCGAACCACGCCGTTGGAGAGCTGGATCCCCAGAAACCCGTTGCCAGTTGCGACACATGATTCGATCTGGCAGTTCCCGAAACCAACAATTCCTGCGGTATCATTGTCCCGAACAATACATGACCGAACGATGCAGCTTGTACCACTCGCGATGCCGTGCAAGCCATTCCCTTCCGCAACAACATCCTCAACGACAACAGTGACTGCAAATGAGAGCTCAATGCCCGAGCCTCCCCAGTTGTTCACCGAGCCGTTGCGGATTTGCATACTCGTGGTGCCACCAGCCCCACCGCTGATACCGCTCAGGGAACCAGCCACGCCGTTGAGCACGTACCCGTTGAGATCGATGGTGACATTCGAAGTCGCTATCTCGATGCCGTGCTTGCCGACCTCGCCTTCAAGATTGCCTGTGAGGTAGTACGAGCCACCCGTAGCAATCCGATAGGTCGAATCGGAATCGCCCGGCGTTGTGTCCGGGCCGATCGGAATGCGCGGCTCAGGGCCTGGCGTTGGTGCAATGGGACCCGCCGGTGGATCCAGGGGTCCTGCAACGGCGAAGCTCGTGAGAAGCAGAATCGCAACGAAACGTACACATGCCTGCATGATCTCCTCCTCTGATGACAGATCGCAAACCCTGGCAGTATAGCGCTCCGAGGCGAACATCGAACCTGCGGACGTTACGCCGCGGCCTTCGCCTCGCCGCACGCGATCTCGCCCAGTCCCATTTCGCAGAACAGCTTGTCCATATCAACCATCGAGATCAGCGCCGTGTCCGTGCGCGCGATGCCACTGACACTCTGCGAGTCGTGCGCACAATGCGTTGGCACGGGCAACGTGCGCTCCGGATCAATGATCGTCACGTTGTCGACCGAGTCGACCTGCAGACCAATCGGGCGCCCATCGTGCTGCACGATCACTGCCGCAGGCTGGCGCAACTCCTGAAACATCTGCCGCGCCGATTCAAAAAGCCGGATCATCGCGCCCAAGTCACCCTTGCGCGTCGCTTCGATCATCGCCAGCGCCTCATCGCTCTTGCCCTGTTTGACGAGGTCCTCCACCTGCAGCGCAATGCCATGAATCCGCTGGTGCGGCCCATCAAAAGCCTGGAGCGTGTGAATGAGCACCATGTTGCCATCGGTGAGTTGATGCAATGCTCGTTCATCGCCCATGAGCTTGTCGTACCACTTGCCAAAGCCGCACTTGTGCGGATCGGTGGCGAGACGGAACTCGCGGCGTTCGACGGCGGAGGACTCGAGCTCGCGCAGCCAGTTCACATGGTCCTGCTCGCGCCCGTCAAGGATGTCGATGATCTCTGCGAGCTGGTCATTGAGCGAGGGCATCCCGAGGACGAGTCGCAAGTCAACGATTGGCACTGACTGCTGTCGCAACAGGGTCACGCCCCGCACCACGCGCGGCTGCCCGGGCACGCTCCACAGCTTGTGCCCCCGCATCTTGATGATCTCGGTGATGTACGCCGCCGGAATCGCGAACTTCTGCATTGCCAGCTCGCACACCAACCACCGGTTTGCCATCGTGTCTTGAGCCATCGAGCGGGGTCCTCCGGATCGCTTTTCGGACGAATCTGAGCCCCGCCTAAGCCCGACGCTCGATTCCCATCACTCCGCCACCCTCGGTTACACTCTTCGCCCCGGGAGCCGTGTCGAGCCCCGGATGACCCCCTCGAACGGGCCCCTTGTTGGAGACGGAGCGAGCCACATGGCCAAGTACAAAATCGCGTGGATGCCGGGCGACGGCGTGGGCAACGAAGTGATGGCGGCGACGCGCATCGTGCTCGATGCACTCAAGCTCGATGCCGAATACATCCCCGCGGACATCGGCTGGGAATTCTGGTGCAAGGAAGGCAACGCGCTGCCCGATCGCACCCTCGACATTCTCAAGCAAACCGATTGCGCCCTCTTCGGCGCGATCACGAGCAAGCCGCGCGAGGAGGCCGCCGCGGAACTTGATCCTTCTCTCCAAGGCAAGGGGCTGACCTACTTCTCGCCCATCGTCACGCTGCGACAGAAGTTCAACCTGCACACCAACCTGCGCCCGTGCAAAGCCTTTCCGGGCAATCCGCTGAACAAACTGGGCGATGACATCGATCTCGTCGTCTTCCGCGAGAACACCGAAGGCATGTATGGCGGCATCGAGTGGTTCCCGCTGCCCAAGAAGATCGCCGACGCCATGGCCGATCCCGAAGTCGGACACGCCGCGCGCATGAAGAAGTGGTATGAGAAGGGCCTCGACAACGTCGCTGTCTCCACGCGCGTGATGAGCAAGCAAGGGTGCGAAAGCATCTGCCGCCAGGCATTTGAGTACGCCAAGAAGTTCAACCGCAAGTCCGTCACGCTCGTTGAAAAACCAAACGTCCTCCGCGAAACGGGCGGCCTCATGACGCGCGTGTTCCGCCAGGTTGCCAAGAACTATCCCGGCATCGAAGCCTGGGAAGCCAACATCGACGCCATGTGCATGTGGCTCGTCAAGAACCCGAACACGTATGACGTGCTCGTTGCCGAGAACATGTTTGGCGACATCATTTCCGACCTCGCCGCAGGTTTGGTCGGCGGGCTTGGCTTTGCCTGTGCCGCGAACATTGGCGATGAGTACGCCGTGTTCGAACCCACGCACGGCAGTGCGCCGAAGTATGACGGCAAGAACGTTGTCAATCCCATCGCGATGATCATGACCGCCAAGATGATGCTCGATTGGCTTGGCGAGAAGGAGATGGCCGAGCGCTTGCTGAGCGCTGTCGCCGAGGTCATCCGCGAAGGCAAGGTGCAAACATATGACATGAAGGGCGTGCGCGCGGGCGATGCATCCGCCGCGACGACCACGCAGATGGCGCAAGCAGTGGCGGGCAAACTTGGTCAACCGGTGGGGGCAAGGTAATCATGGGCGCATTTAAAACCAAGGACTTCATCTCCTACGATATCGCGCAGTGGGTCGCGAACCTCAAGTATGAGGATCTCTCCTCCAAGGCCATCGAAACCGCAAAGCTCTTCTGGTACGACTCGCTCGGGTGTGCGCTGGGCGGTTCGCAAACCGAAGATGCGCACATCCTCCTCGCACACCACAAGCAAATGCACGGCGAATCCAGCGGCCCTTGCACGTGCTTCGTCACGGGCTACAAGACCAACCCCGTCGACGCCGCGTTCCTGAACAATCACATGGTCCGCGCGATGGACTACAACGACATCTACTGGAAGGCCGACCCGTCGCACCCGTCGGACATCATCTGCGGCCCGCTCGCGCTCGCCGAGATGAAGGGCCTGTCTGGGCGCGATGTCATCCTCGGCACCATCATCGCTTACGAAATCGAAATGCGCCTTGTCGAGATTGGCCAGCCCGGCGTGCGCGAATATGGCTGGCACCATGCCACGCTCACCGGCTTCGCGTCGCCATTCGCCGCGGGCAAGATGCTCAACCTCACGCGCGACCAGCTCGTCGCGGCGTGCGGCATCTGCGCATCGCGCACCGGATCACTCGGCGCCGTCACCGCTGGCAAGCTCACCATGATGAAGAACACCGTCGACCCCTGGGCGACGCGCATGGGTGTCGAGAGCGCGCTGCTCGCTTCGCGCGGCTATTCAGGCCCCGAACACATCTTCGATGGCAAGGAGGGCCTCTTCCATGTCTTCGGGCATGCGATGCATGCCGGAAAGCCCTGCGCATTCGATGCCGACGGCCTGACGCGCGACCTGCCCAAGTCAAAGGGCGATCACTACCGCATCATCGATTGTGGCATGAAGTCCTTCCCAATCGAAGCGCTCTCGCACGCGCCGCTCAGCGCAATGATGAAGATCGTCAAGGATCACAAGATCAATCCTGATGACGTCAAGGAGATCAAGGTCGAAGTCATCGCCCGCGCCGCGGATATCCTGGGCGATCCCTCGAAGTATCGCCCGACCAGCCGCGAGACCGCCGACCACTCACTGCCCTTTTCACTGGCGGTGGGACTGGTCGATGGCATGGTCACGCCGTTGCAATTCGATGACGAACGCGTGCGCGATCCAAAGCTGATCCCGATCATGGACAAGATCAAGGTTGTCGCGAACGAGGAATTCGAAGCGCGCTTCCCCAAGTTCCAGCCCTCGCGCGTCACAATCACCCTGGCCAATGGCACGCAGCACGCCCAGCAAGTCGACGTGCCCAAGGGCGACCCGCGCGACCCCATGACCCGCGACGAAATCAAGGTCAAGTTCGATGCGCTCGGGCGCGATGTCGTCGGTCCGGAACGCTGCAGTGAACTAGGCGAACTGATCATGTCGCTCGACACGCACGACTCGCTGCAGCCACTCATGCAAGCGATGACGGCCCAAGGCGCGCTCGCCGGCGCGCACTAGTCGGCACGATCACTCCGGCCTGACCCAGGTTCCGTCGAGCGGCGTCATGCCAAGCGGCTGCCAGTACCGCGCCGCAGGGTCCACGCCGAACGCCGGCGCCAGTTCGTCCGGGTCCAGGTCCCGGGTCGGCGCGCCCTGCGGATCGATCAGGTGCTGCGCGCTCCAAGTCGCGGGCTGCGCATCGAGCAGCAGCGCCTGTGCGCGCAGGGCGAGAGCATCTGTCTGTTCATTGATCGTTGACGACGCCGGCATCCCTCGGCAGGTTGGGCAAAGGTCGACGCCGATCACCGCACCGTCCTCCGGGTCCCGTCGGTCGACGACCCGGGTGCCGTTGCACGTGGAACATGGCACGGTTCCGGCGGCGCGAACGAGGGCATCGGCGAGATCGTCGGCGCGGGCGCCTTCCAGCCCAGCCAGCCGGAACCGCCGCGCCCCCCACTTTCCCCCAGCTTCGAGCGCCCCGCCGCCGCGCAGGCGCTCCCCCTGCGCGCGTGACAGATTGATCCCGATGCGCACGAGGTCATCGCGGACATCGCGGAATCGGCCCGCTCGAAAGTGTGAGATGGCTTCGATGAGCCGATCGGTCTCGTCCTGGTCGGCCAGGAGTTCATCGGCGCTCGTGGGCGCACCGGGCTGGATCGCTCGGCCGCGCATCGCATCGGCGAGCATGAGCAACCAGCGTCGGTCCGCATGCGACTCGGCAAGGTCAGCCAGCGCGAGGCATGCTGAAGGCCCCAAACGCCTTGGCTGATCGCTCGCACGATCTACTTCATACGCGAGCACGAACAGTTGGCGCGCCACGGGCAGGGCCCTGGGTCCTGCCTCTTCATAGGCAATCTCTTCGGCGAGTTGGAAATACGCCATCGCATCGGAGCCATCGAGGGCCCCGAGTCGCACATCCAACTCGTCGATGCCGCGGTAGGTCGTGGCGGTGGGCTGCGCTCGGACAGCGAGCGCCAACAGTGCAAGGAGTGTTCCCAGGATTGCGGCTCGCGGCCTCATTGCGTTTGCTCCTCGAATCCAAGACGCAAGCGCCAGAGGCGGAGGATCGAGCGCTCGTTGCGGTTGATTTGCTCGTAGACCGATGCCGCGGACCGCGCCTCGGCGCGCATGGAGGCAATGATCGAAGCTGCGCTCTCCGCGCGCACGGGCTGCTCGATCGCGGTCGCATAGGCGATGAGTTCGGCAACGGAGGCCTGTTCGGCGGCAAACCGTTGAACCGGCCCGCGCGCCAGCGCGAGTCGCCCACTCCGGCGCGCCACGAGTTCGGCGAGCGGTGCAATCGCGATTAATCCCTCGGGCAAACGTTCGGCGCGCCGTCGCCATAGGTTCCACAGCTCCGCTGCAGCACGCGCGGGGTCCTGCGCTACGGCTTCGGGAACTAGATCTTGGGGAGCGGCCCACGCTTCCGGCAGCGCGCCCACGGAGGCGCGCATCTGCGCCGTCGACAACTCATAGGCATCGGCAAGCATGCTCGGCGCTTCGCCAAATGGCGGACGCTGCGTAACACTTTGCAATTCGAGCCATCGCTCGGCAAGCGCTTGCTGGGCGGCATCGCGCCAACCATCATCACCCGCCTGCGGCAACCGCCGCGCGGTCTTGCGCTCGATCACTTCTGAGAGGCCGTCGTTGGACGAAGCCGCGAGCGGCAGCGCCTTGAGCAAGCCATCGACGATGCGAAGGTCATCGGGCAAGTCAATGATGATGCGCTGGGCAAGTTGCTGCACGGAGCGCGGCGCTCCAAATGCTGCGGTCTCTGCAAGGAGATCAGCTTCGAGCTGCGTGGAGGGCCCGCCCTCATTCATCAGGAGGTATAGCAATTCCAGGCGTGCTTGCTCGTCCCTGCGTGCGGCAAGGAACAACTCGCCCCAACGGCCTGTGCGAATGACATCGCTTGGCGAGGCGGCAAGCGCATCGGAAGCATCCACCGCCGCGAGCGCCAAATCGACGGCTCGCTCAGCATCGTCGTCCTGCCCGACAACACGCTGGGCTGCCGCGGCGCAGAGGTAAGCAGCAACAGCCGCCTGGCGTGCAGCGGTGGCGCCACGAGCCGGTGTCGCCGCGAGCAGGTCGTCCGTGGCTCGTCGCCAGCGCAGGGCAAACGCATCGGTCGCGCGAAGCGGTCGCCCAACGGTTAGGGCAAATGCATCTCGGACGCGCGTGCGTGCTTCAGCATCCGCATCGGCGTCAAGGCGTGTATCCGCTGGGAGACCCGGGAGCGCTCGACTCTCGACAAGTTCGCGCACCAGGAAAGCAAGGTGCTCACTGGAGATGCTCGGATCTTCGAACCAGCGCAAGAGCGCATCGATCGCATCATCGGCTCGCCAGTCGATGCGCTGGGCCACAATGGAAAGGGCTTGCCGACCGGCTGCGGTGCGCGAGGCGTTCTTGTCACGAAGCACATGTGTCAGAGCGCGCGCCAGTGTGATGACGCCTTCCTTGGGTTGGATGCGAGCGAAGGCTTGGGCGGTCTGGCTCCATCGTTCCCATGCCGCTGCACCGGCCTCCTGCTCGACCATTTGCAGCGCCATTCGTTCGAGCCCAACAGACGCACCTCGCCAAAAGTCGGCTTCGATGGGCCTGCGTGTGGATTCTCTCGGCAGCGTCGTGCGCAGCGCGCGGACGCGACGCTCGACTTCTGGCGGCAAGCGCAGCGTGTCCACGGCCCCGGCCCACGCTGTCGCGAAAGCGACTGCACTTGGCGTCAAGGACTGTGCGGGGGCCTCCGCGACGAGCTGTTGCGCAGGCTCGAGCAGCGCATCGGTCATCTCGACCGCTCGCGGGAGGTCGTGCTGCCCCGCAGCAGCGATGGCATCGCGCAGCAGCACCGTGATGTCCTCAACCAAGTCTGGTTCGAGCGTGAGCCACTGTTCCGCAAGCGCCGCCACAGCGCGCTCGAAGATCGCCTGCGCAGCTTGGGGTTGCGCAGCGAATGCATGCTGATCGAGGTTGGACAGGGCCTGAAAAAGCTCTCGCGAGTCAAGCGCGGCGGCATCGGGCAAGGTGAGCGACTGCAGCCCCGCCGCGGCGGATGCGGTGATGGCGGTTGCATCCAGGGCGGGTGCTTGCTGGACGATTGCATCGCGTGGCGGCGTGCGTTGGATCGCGCCCACCACGATGATCAATAAGCGCATTGCCAGGAGAGCGCTCAGTGCCAGCATCACGATCGCTGCGATGCGCAGGTGGCTCGCATGTGTGCGTGTGACAGTGACAGCAGGCGCAAGATCGTCGGCAGCTTGGGGGGGCGCAGGGTGCGTTGTTGGAGCTGCGGTGAGCGGCACGGAGACGCGTGCTGGTGGCGCCATCGGTGCTGACACTGACCAGCCGGACGCGGGCTCGATTTCTTCTGCCGCGCCGACTGCGCGAATGAGGGCGGCCAGCTGCGGCATCGTGAGTTGATGTGCGGATGCCAGCGCTGCGAGGCGCGCGCGCGATGCACTGTTGATCCCGCCGGCCTGGAAGATGATGTGGCGCACGCGCTCAATGAGTGCGCGCTGGTCGAGCATTGGTCTGGGCGGGGCTTGGGTCATGGGGCGCCCTCGCTCGCTTGCGCCGGCGCAGGGGGGATTTGGCGATCGAGCTCGCGCAATCGTTCGCCCCACGGGGTGGGGCCATAGGAAGGATGCAGCACGCGGTGCTGATCGAGGACGGTGCGCGCGCGGGCCGGATCTTGTTGAGCAAGGAGGCGCAACAAGCGGTACTTGGCTTCGAACCACGCGGTGTCTGTGGGTGGCAGGCCTGCAAGCAGCGCGCGCCATGCATCCATCGCGGGCTCGATGTGGCCCCCCGCTTCAAGCAACTCCGCGGCACGGCGGAGGGCCTCGGCATCGCGCGGCTGGGTGTCGAGAATGCGCTGATTGAGCGCGAGCGCTTGTTCGCCTGCCGGCGCATCTTGATCTGCGAAATACAGAGCGCAGAGTGCTCGGACCATTGCGCGGCAAACATGTGGCACCTCGGCATCGGCCGCGGGATCATCCGTGCGCGCGGCGAGTCCGGCCAGGAGCGCTTCGCCCGCATCGATCAGATGGTGGGCGGCCAAGCGCTGTGGCTCTGTGAGCGCTTGCGCGGAAGGGACGAGCGATTCGGGTTGCACGCGTTGCCATGCGCGTTGGGCGTGGCGAAAGAAGAGGCGCTGGGCAGCGATTGCGAACCGAGGATCGGCCAGTTGGAGGCGGTCGACGATTTCGCGAGCGCCATCGAAATCGCCTGTCGCCAAGACAAGTTGTGCGCGACGGTATTGCAGTTCATCGGCGGCGCCGGGATCGACCAAGTGCTCGGCGATAAGCGCATCGGCAACGTCGAGCGCCGCTTGCGCACGCGCGATGTCGGGTGCGCCCATGGAGAGTGCGACCTCAGCCATGCGGCGGGCGCGCAGCATGGCTCGCTGGGCGGCCTCTTCGCTCTCCCGTGCGCCGCGCCGATCGTCGGCGAGCAGTGGTTCGGCGAGGGCAAGGTAGCGCGAGGCCATCCAGTCGCGTTCCGAGGCGTTTGCAGCACTGCGCCAGGCGTCATAGGCCAAGCGAGCGGCTTGTCGCTCGGCACTGGCGCGCATGGGGCTTGCAGGATCGACTTGGCGCAACATGTCGATGCGCTCTTCCAAGTCGCCACCCGAGCCGGACCCCGCGCGGCGGATGGTGATTGCGGCGGCCTGGGGGTGATCCGGATATGCCGAGAGGAATCGGGCTTCGAGGCGGTCGCGGCGCGTGACAAGTGCGCTCGTGTCAGGCGCGTCACCGGCATCGATCACTTGTGTGAGTGCGTGGATGGCCATCCAGAGGGCTGAGGCTGCGCGATTTGGATCGCGCAGGTCGCGCGATGCTTGTTCGAAGGCGTCGGCAGCGGTGAGTAGACCGGCGCCTGGCTCGAGGGTCGCGCCATCCGCCGGGACCATGCCCGCGTAGTACTGGGCCAGACCGAGCAGCATGACGCAGCTTCCAAGAGCGTCCGGAAAGGCGGCGGCGTCGGGAGCGCGCAGGGCGGCCTCGAATTGAGCGGCCGCCAGGCGGTACTTATCTGCAGTGATTTGATCGCTCGTTGGAGCATCGCTTGCGCCTTGGAGTTCGTGGTCCTCGCGAGCCTGTTGGTAGAGCCGAAGCGCTTTGACCTGGTGCGCGACGAACGAATCACCCGTGAGCTGGTCAAGGCCAAAGCGTTTGGAGAGATCGAGCACATGGCCAAGCTCGTTGGCGGCGACAAGTGCCGCGAGCGCACGATCGCGCACGCGCTCGCGCGAGCGCTCATCGCGCTGGCCCCATGGTTGGTCAGACGTGTGGGAAAGGGCAAGTGCAGCGAGCAGGCGGGCATCCGCGACGGAGAGCGGCTGATCGATGGCGTCTGTCGAGGTCGGCAGCATGAGATCTGCAAGCTCGGCCCATCGGCCGGCCTGCGCGAGCGCGATGCAGTGGCGCTGGCGCAGCACATCGCGCGCGCCGGGGTGCAGATTGGCTGCCGACTCGAGCATTTCAAACCAAGCGTCGGCTGTTGATGGCTCACCAGCGCGTGCAAACGCAGCGGCGGACGCGATTGCGGCGCGGGCCACATGCTCGAAGACCAAGGTGCCTTCGGGCACACGGTCGAGCTCGGGCGAACGATCGCGCGGGGCATTGAGCAGCCAGCCGAGGTGCGCGAGGGCGCGCGTCGCGCGTGCGGCTTGACGATCACGATCCGGCTCGAGGTCGGCGACGTGCAGCGCGGTCCACCCCGCGAGGTAGTGCGTCATCGAGCGCAGGCGCCCGGCCTCGGCCTTACGCTCAGACCATGCTTGCACCGCGCCGGGGCGACGCTCGTTCGACTCGCGCTGCTCGTACATTTGGTATTCGCCCTGGGCGCGATCCGCGAGGCGATCGAGCTCACCCAGCAGATCCATCAAACGGCGGAGGGTGATCTGGCGATCACCTTCATCAACCATCGCCATCATCCACTTCGTCGCGGTGTCTTCCAACTGTCGGTAGGTGACGCGCGCCAGACTGAGCCGCAACTCCGTAGTTGCTTCGTTTGGCGCGTTCTGGATAAGGTCGGCGGCGGCAGACTCCCAACGCTGGCGCTGCGCATCGGTCTCGGCTTCGTCGAGCAGACGCGCATATGCATTTGCAAGGAGGGTAACCGCCTCGGCACGATCATCGCCCGGCTTCATGAGTGCGATTCGATCGGCGAGGCGGCGCACCAGCAACTCATCCAGTCCAATGCGCTCAAGGTATCGATCGACGATGGCGTCCGCTTGCTCGGTGGTGTCCGCAGCACGTGCTGGCGCAACGAGCGCGAGGCCAACCAGTCCCACAGTGCATGCAACGCCTTTGATCACCGCAGCTCCATGGGCACATATGTCACTTTGACAAATCCCGCATCGCGCGCCGCTTGGATGGCCTCGATGGCCCAGCGTGTCTCGACGTTGCCGGCGCCCTTGACGAAGACGCCGCCTTCCTTCGGTAGCTCCTCGAGCACGGCGCGAAGGGCGTCGACACTGCGCAGGACGCGTTCGCCAATGCGATAAGCAGGCTCGCCTGCGACGGGCGCGACTTCGACGACCTGTGGCGCAAAATCAGCGGCGCGCCCCCCTGCAACCTGCTGGGCCATGAGCGCCGGCGCAAGATGGCTTTCGGGCGGCGCGTAAGAGGTGGATGCCAGGAAGTAGATGAGCAAGAGGAAGATCATGTCCACCATGCTGACGAGTTGCAGTGGTGGCATGCGCTTGGGTCGGCCGGCATTTGGGCTGAGGTTCATGAGCGCCCCCCGCCCAACGCAGCTCCGGGCGGGACCTGGGTTGCGAGGCGCCAGGAGCGCACGCCACGATCGATCATGCCTTGCGCAAGACGATTGATGTGGACGAGACCCGCGGATCGATCGGCGCGCACGACGACATCGAGACTCTGGGCGTCGCCACCGACCTTGTCGATCTCGACCGTGATCATGGCCATCAGGCGGTCGAAGGGGATGTCCTCACCATCAACGACGTACACGCCATCGGACTCGATATTGATGACGAGCCCCGGTGTTGCCGAGTCGGCCCCGGATTCGCCCGGTGCTTCGGTGAGTTGCAGTTCCGCGCGTGTCATCTTGACGAAGGATGATGTCGTCACGAAGAAGATGATGAGCAAGAAGACCACATCGACCATCGCGGTGAGGTCGGGCGAGACGAGGCGCTCTTTGGATGTCTTTGGCGAGAGACGCATGTGTGGCTTTTTCGGCTCAGGTCGAGGAGGCGCCTGCGGGATGATCGGGGCGGCGCGAGGGCGCAGCGGTGGGTTCTGCAGGCCGTGCGGGGCGCGCGCTGGAGTCTGCAGGTGCAGGCGGTGTCGGTTGCGGCGGCGACGGCGGCGCGGGCGATGCAACCGGCGGCGCGGGCGCGGGTGTCGCTTGCGTCGGCGGTGTCGGCGCCTGCGGAGGCGCGACGCGCAACGGCGCCGAGCGAGCACCTTCCAGATGCACCGCGAGGTCATCGATCACGACAGCGGTGTCGGCCGCGAATTTCTCGATGCGGTTCCGGAAGAAGGTGACACAGAAGGTCGCGGGAATGGCGAGCACCAGACCTTCGATGGTGGTTACGAGCGCGAGGGAGATGTCGCCGGCGAGTTGATCTGGGCGCGCGAAGCCTTGCGAAGTGGAAATGGTGCCAAAGGCCCCGAGAATGCCAACAACGGTGCCGAGCAAGCCGAGCATTGGGGCGATGGATGCGACGAGCGCCATTCCATCGAGGGATCGGCCAAGGCGGGCGACTTGTTCTTGTCCAGCCTCTTCGAGCGCGGCCTTGAGTTCGAGTGCGCCGAAGGGTGAGCGGCGGTAACGATCCAGCCCCGAGCCAACGACGCGCGTGAGGAAGCATTCGTTTTCCGGCGTTTTGCAAAAGGCAATCGCATCATCGACACGACCTTTTGAGAGCATGTTGTTGAGTTCGTCGATGGCGTGCTGGGGCGCAAGCGCGGCGGCGCGGATCTGAATGATGTGCGTCACGAGGAGCGCGAAGGCAGCGATCGACATCAGGATGATCACGTAGCCAATGACGCCGCCGGCGCCGATGTAGTCCAGCAAGGACATCGAGGGCGCGACTTCATCCGCGCCGGGTGGGGCGGCCGCGATCGGCATGGCTGCGATGTCGACGAGGGATGCAATCATGAACGCTCCTCTGTTGGGGTCAGCGAGGCGAGTGTGGCGTCGAGCCATGCCAAGGCCGCGGCGGCGCTGCCATGGTATGTGGCGAGCGTGGCGAGTTCATCGCGCAAACGCTGCGCTACGGTGGGCTGTCCAGTGCGCGCGACCTCGAGCGCGGCATGTGCCAATGCCATTGCGCTGAGCGCAGGCAAGCTGGACTCAAAGCGTGCGGGGGCGTGCAGCAAATGGATGAGCGCACGATCGTGATCGGCGACGTCTGGTTCGAGCAGCAGCGATCGTCCAAGCGCCACGCGGGCCCAGGCTTCGCGCCATGTCCCGATGTCGTCGACGACGATGCCTTCGAGAATGGCACGCGCCTGCGCGCGCCGGTCGACGTCACTCACGCGCGAGGCGACGATGGCGGCAACGAGGCGTTCGCCAGGTGGCGCGCCGGGGGCAAAGGACGCGCGGGTGAGTTCGGCGAGTTGGGCTTGGTCTGCAGTGCGCCGACTCTCCCAGGTCGCTGCGAGGGCGTACCAGCGGCGCAAGCGATCCTCGGGCGCGGCCATGGAGACGGTGGTGTTGAGTGAGGATTCGAGTGCGAGTGCGAGTGCGAGGCCATCGACTTCGGGACCATCGAGCCACATGGGCGGCAGGGCCTCGACGAGTTGCGTCTCGGGCTCAACAAGAGGTCGGCGAACGACCCAAGACTCGCGCTCGCCCGGTTCCTGCTCGCCCGCGAGTCGCGCCCCGAGGCGGCGCAAGCGCACGGCATCGAGCCAGGGCTGCACGGCGGCGGTGGTCTGGCCCCTTGCGAGGGCACAGCGCGCTGCGCCTTCCGCAGCGAGCAAGGGCGTTGGGCCCGGTTGGCCCGAGCACTGCTCATAGAGCTCGGCGAAGAGCGGCGCAGCGAGCGTGATATCACCACGATCCAGACGAACGCGTGCGCGCCATGCAAGCTCGGACAACGCCGAGAACTGCGAAGCGTCATCTGCATGCGCACCTTCCACGTTGCGGACGGCGTCCCAGCCGATGGTGCGCGGCGCATCGCCCCCGATGTGCAAGCCGCTGATGTCGACCGCAACGACGGGTTCGTCGAGCACTTGCCCGCCGCGGAGGATAATTGTCTCGGCGTGCGCGGCGTGCGCAATCGCCAGCGCGACGAGCAATGTCAATCGAGTGCGCCTCATGAGCCACGCCTTGCGATGTGGGTGTATGTGCCGCCCGTGGCGCGAGCGATGGCGCGCATGATTTCGGCGGAATCGTCTTCGATGAAGGTGATGCAGTGGATGACGGCTTGGCGTCCGCCGGTGCGATTGAGTTGCAGGATGCGCCCGACCAGTTCGTCTTCGACTTCCGGGGCGAATTTGCCATCGGTCATGAAGTAGATCGCGTCGGGGCGCGGGCGCATCGCCAGGACGCGTTCGAAGGCGGGAATGGGGTTGGTCGCACCGCTTGCGCGGATGGCCATGACGTCGATCTCCGCCTGGCGCTTGAAGCGATCGGTTGCGGGCATCCAGCGTGTCCCTGTGATGGGAACCGCATTGCTGTTGTAGAGGACGACGGAGAAGGTGGTGTTCTCGAGCAGTCCGCGAATGGAGGCGACGAGTTCGTTCTGGAGCGCGGCGATGCGATCGCCAACCATGGAGCCCGAGATGTCGGCGATGTATGCGAAGCGCGAGCCACGGGCTTCGACGCCAAAGAAACGCGCCGCGCCGCCACCCGCGTCGAAGACCGCGGCGCCACCTTCGGCGCTGACATCGCCCGCGCCACCAACATCGCCCAGTTCGGAGATGTCGAGCCCTGCGAGTTCTTCCTGCGCGGGCGTGGCGAGGTCATCGAAGCTGAGTTGTTCGAAGTCGTCGAGGGCGGAGTCGCTTGTGAGGCTGTCGGCAAGGGATACGTCGGCGAGTTCGGTGAGTTGGCTTTCCGAGATGATGGCGAGAGGGATTTCACTGGCGCCGTCGTGGGCGGAGGCTCCCGGGCGCTGGAATAGGACCGCCGCCGCGACGGAAAGCATCATCAGGTGGACGAACACGGAGAGGGCGATGGCAAAGAGGACCGTGGGGGTGCGCCATGACCGGATGACAGCTTCGCGAAGGCCCATGCCGCGCAGGCGAATGGGCTCGACGCCCGCCGGCGACTCGTCCGAGCCAGGGGCGCTCCGCGCCGTGGTCGCGGGGCTCGGGTTGTCGGGTCGAAAGCTCGGCATCCTGCTCAGGTTATAGATCGGCTCACGCCCCCAAGTTCCGCCCAACGTTGGCCCCGCTTGACCGCGAGGGCCCAGGGCCTTGAAATGCCCGCCCGCACTGGGAGGATCCTCGATGGCCACGAACCCCTTTCGCCGAGTCCTTGTGAAGCTGACCGGCGAAGCCATGGCTGGCGAGGGCGGCCTGGGGATCGATTGCTCGCACATCCAGCGGACGGCCGCCGAGATCGCGTCGGCGGCGAAGACGGGCGGTCAGCTCGTGATTGTGCCGGGCGGCGGCAATATCGTGCGCGGCGGCCCCCTCTCAAGGCAAGGGCTCGTATCGCGCGAATCGGCCGACCAAATGGGGATGCTCGGCACGATGATCAACGGCATCGCGTTGCGCGACGCTTTGGCGGCACAAGGGATTGGAGCCCGGGTGTTGAGCGCGCGGGCCGTCGAATCCATGGTTGATGTCTTTCGCACGGATGTCGCGGGGGCGGCGCTCGACAAGGGCGATGTGGTCATTGCCACCGGCGGCGTGGGGCAGCCCTATTTCACGACGGATTCAGGGGCGGCGTTGCGCGCCGCCCAGCTTGGCTGCGACCTGATCGTCAAGGCGACCAAGGTCGATGGGGTGTACAGCGCAGACCCGAAAAAGGACCCCTCCGCGAAGCGGCTCGCGCGGCTCGCGATGCGTGAGGCCATTGAGCGGCGCGTCGGCATTATGGACCTCTCGGCGATGGAGGTGTGCCTGGCGAACTCGATCAGCTGTGCGGTCATTGATTTTACGCAGGACGGCACGCTCTCCGCGCTGCTGAAGGGCAAGGACGTGGGTTCAATCATCGAGGCATGACCTTGCTTGGGTCGGGCACGTATCATGTTTCGCCGCCGCGTCGTGAGCGGCGACCACACTGACGCTGGAGGCGCCGGAATGACGAAAGCTCAAGAGATTCTCAAAGACGCAGAATCGCACATGCACAAGTCGATGGACTACCTGAAGAGCGAGCTGAAGGGCATTCGCACGGGGCGCGCATCGACGGCACTGGTGGACTATGTGAAAGTGGATTACTACGGCTCCCCCACCGACCTGAAGGCGCTGGCGGCGGTCTCGGTGCCGGAAGCCACGCAGATTCTGATCCAGCCCTTCGACCCCGGATCGCTGCAGGAGATCAAGAAGGCGATCGAGTCGGCGAACCTTGGACTGAACCCCATGGCGGATGGCAAGGTGATTCGACTTGCGGTGCCGCCCTTGAGCAAAGAGCGCCGGCAGCAACTTGTGCAGCAGGTCAAGAAGATGGGCGAAGATGCGAAGGTCGCCTGCCGCAACATCCGGCGCGATTCGATCAAGCACGCCGATCAGCTGACCAAAGACAAAGATGCGCACATGTCAGAGGATCAGATCGCGGACCTGAAGGACAGCATTCAGAACCTGCTCAAGAAGCACGAGACCGAGATTGAGACGCTGGTAGATCACAAGAGCAAGGAAGTGCTCGAGATCTGATCATGACGCAGTCGGCAAAAAGGGCCCGGCCTGCCGTCGCACGCCGAGCCCCACCTGGCCCACCGTGGGCCCGTGTGATGATGTCGCCGCGCCGACTGGCACATCTGCGCGGCACATCGTCGGTCATGGACAACTCGCTCCAAAGCTAAAGAGCAGGTTCTGGAGGTCGTCGAGGTCGATCATGTTGTCGCCATTCGTGTCGATTGGACATGCTGGCGGCTGCACCTCGAAACACCCGACGTCGATCACCGGCCCGTCATAGCTCAGGCCCGTGTCCGTCGTGTTCGGATCGTCGGCTGCGCGCGGGTTGCCGTCGAAGTCGACATAGGAGCCCAGCCCCAGGCTTGTGTTGCCCGCATCGATCGCAGGTGATCCCGGGGCCAGGCGGTAGTCGCCGCCCAGCGCATCGACGAACATCGGATCGACGATTTGATTATCGAATGAACCCGCGCCGCCGGTATAGGCCTGTTGGATGATGTTGTTGTGCATCACGGCCATCATTGGCGCGGGAATAATGTTGGTGTTCATCGAATTGCCCCAGATGATCGAGTTGTCGATCGTCACCGATCCCGGGGGCGGCGAACCACCAATGATGTAGCTGTTGTCAGCGACATTGTCTGCGAATGTGCTGTTCGCAATGAAGGCGCCAGTGTTCGTGAAGATGGCGCCGTCGTTGGTCGTCGAGTGGTTCTTCGCGAACAGGGAATTGCGAATGACGGCAAAGGCGGCGTCGCCCGCGTAGACCCCCGGGCCGTGATGGGCTTCGTTGTTCACGAACGAACAGGCATCAATGGTGGCTGACCCGTTGTTGACTGCGACACCGCCGCCCCATCCGCCTCGATTGCTTTCGAAGTGACATCGTGTCAATTGTGCGTCGCCGCCCAAGACATAGACGGCGCCTCCGAAAGCCCCATTGCTGGGCGTCAAACTCGGGTGGATCCTGTTGTTGATGAACTGGCAGTTCTTTGCAATGAGATCGCCCACGAACACCGACACAGCAATCCCGTCCGCTTCAGGTCCCGATGCGATCAGGTCCTCAAATCGCGTATCGAAGATGTGCAGCGTGGTCACGCTGGCATACACACCGACAGTCCCTCCGCTTATGCCGGGGTCTCCGCGAAAGAGGCAGTTCTCGATAGTCACCAAACCAGCGCCGCTCGCGAAGACCACTGGGTTAATGGGAGTCGGGCCCAATTCAAACGTGAGATCTTTCACGACGGTGCCACCGGCGCCACTTTGAATCTCTAGAGCGTTGTTATTAAACGGGCCCCTGATCACAACGTCAGATGGATCGCCTGTGGAGCCGCGCAGTGTGATCGCCTTTCCGGCAATTCGTGGTGGTGGGCTCACCACGTATGGACTGCCGCTCGCAAGCAATGTGACTGTGTCGCCATTGGCCGCCAAGGCGACTGCAGTTCCGGGATCGGGATAGGTCTCGCTTGGCACGATCAGCTCTGCCCCGAGCGCTGTGCTTGCCAAAGCGCCTGAGGCGATCACACCCAACGCTCTTCGCACGATCTTCTTCATATCGCCTCCAATCTCATGCCCATGCTGAGTCGCTCCATGTTCCAATGATCACAGGAGCTGCCCCGAATACGCGCGAGAAAGTGGACGTCCACTTCGAAAACATCGAGGCGCCATCGCCATGCCCACCGGAACACCCGATAAAGCCCGGCCCACACCGGACCGGGCTCTGATCCAATGCTCATTCTCGATACCTACGGGCAACTGCTGCCAAACTCAAAGAGCAGGTTCTGCAGGTCGTCGAGGTCGATCATGCTGTCGCCGTTCGTATCAACGGGGCAGGTATCAATGACCGCGCCATCCGGCTGGAATTCATAGCAGCCCGCATCGATGATCGGCCCGTCGATGGTGTAGCCGGTGTCGGGCGTGTTCGGATCGTCGAGCACGCGCAGGTTGCCATCGAGATCGGCAAAGGGACCAAAGTACAGGTTCGAATCGCCCGAGTCGATCCCCGGCGAACCCATGGCCAGGCGATAGTCGCCACCGGCCAAGTTCACGAAACCCGGGTCGGCCACGGTGTTGCTCTTCGAGCCCCCACCACCTGTGTAGGCCTGCTGGAAGATGTTGTTGCGCACGACTGCAGCCATCGGCGCCGGGATGATGTTCGTGTTCATCGTGTTGCCCCAGATGATGGAGTTGTCGATCACCACCGTCCCGGGCGTCGGCGAACCGCCAACGATATAGCTGTTGTCGGCGATGTTGTTCACCATCGTGCAGCTTCGAATCTGTGCGCCCTTGTTCGTGAAGATCGCGGCATCGTTGACTGTCGAGTGATTTCCATCAAAGAGGCAGTTGCGAATGACAGGCACGGCGCCAGTGCCGCCGGTGCTCATGTAATAGCCCGCACCGTGATGCGCTTCGTTGCCGATGAACTCGCACGCGTCGATGATCATCGTTGCGTTGCCGCCAGAGCTTGCCCCGCCGCCGTTGCCGCCCCGGTTGCCTTCGAAGCGGCAACGAATGAGCTGCGTGACGCCACTGCCGATATACATCCCGCCCGCAGCGGCGCCGTTGTCCGGAGATGCCGAGGCATCGACGCCATTGTTGATGAAATGGCAATTGACAAACAGGTGATTGCCCGTGTGCAACATGGTGCCGCCGGCATCGGAGTTTGGTGTCATCGTGATGTTGTTCTGGAACAGCGTGTCGTAACACGTTACGGAAGTCCCTGTGCCAAAGACGCCCGCACTGTCTCCGTCACTCGTGGGGTTGACGTTGTCGCGAATGATGCAGTGATCGATCGTAACCGCGCCCGCGTCGACAAGCCGCAGGCCCGCGCCGCCATAGTTGTTGATCAATGGCGTGCTGCCACCAGTGATCGTCAGGTCCTGTAAGACCGACCCTGATGCGCCCGCGCCGTTGAGTTCGAGGACCACGTTGTTTGCAACGTTGAACCCGTCGATGACCACATCGTTCGGGTTGCCGGTTGAACCGCGGAGTGTGATGGTCTTGTTCGAGATCACAAAGCCTGGCACCGCGAGAAAGGGGCTCCCGCCCGGCAAGAGTGTGATGGTGTCGTTGTCTGCCGCTGCGGCGATCGCAATCGCCAAACTCGGATAGCTTGCGCTCGGTACGGTCAATTCAGCGCCGTGCGTCGCGGTGGCAAGTGCGGCCGCAGCCAGCATGCCCGAAATCAATCGTGTCTTCGTTTTCATGGTTTGTTCCTATTTCGTGTGCCTCTAGCCCCCGCGCTTGCGCTTGGGGCCCGTATGCCATTGCCTTCTGCCTCAGTTGCAGCTTGTCCCGAAGCCAAACAGCACGACCTGGATGTCATCGAGATCGATCACGCCGTCGCCATTGGCATCGCCCTCGCAAGTGAAGCCGGCGCCTGTGGGTTGAAACTCGAAGGCCCCCGTGTCCACGCACAGGGCCCAGGCGCTGACGCCCGTATTCACTGTGGCGGGATCGTCAACGTTGCGATCGTTGCCGTCGTAGTCGCCAAGCAAGTCTGACGCCGCGAACGAGTCGCCTGCATCGATGCCCGCGGAACCCGCCAGAAGGCGCAGGTCGCCATAGACGTCGTCCATCGTGCCCCAGGTGACATCGACGCCGGGATTGGGCAACGCGGCAAAGATCGGCGCAGCGTTCATATTGCCCACGCCGGACTGCACGCCACTGGAGCGCTGCACGTTGCAATACCGCACCTGCTGGTTGCTGCCAAATGCCGAGTCAAGCGTCTGGCTGGCCCACATCACGCAATTGGTGAACCGTGAGACGCCTGAACTGCTTGGCGCACCGCCCACGACCGACTGCGGCCCCTGGTTGCCATAGAAAGAGCAGTTGCGGAAGTATGTGCTGGACGCCGCAGTATTCGGCGCGGTGTACAAGGCGCCGCCAAAGCCGGTCGTCAGCGCAGTGTTGCCAATGAACAGGCAGTTGTCCGCGGCTGCCGCGGTGGGCGCGCTGATGCGGAATGCGCCGCCGCGCTCGCCCGTATTCCCGAGGAACACGCAGCGCAACAGGTCTATGCGCCCACCGTCCCAGCAGAGGATGGCCCCGCCGTCATCAGGTGCGCTGTTGCGCACGAAGGCACAATCGGTCAAGGTGGCAGTGACAGTGTCACAGAGGATGGCCCCAGCGTCCCCGTTGCTCTGATCGACGTAGTTCTCCGTGAAGCTTGTGTTCGCGCATGTGAGCGTGCCACTATTGGTGAAGATGGCGCCACCTTGGACGAGCGCGTAGTTTCGTTCGAACACGCACTGATCGAAGTTGTTCGTTCCGAAGACGGCGAGCGCGCCGCCCTCCGAACCGGATTCGTTGTCGGAGAAGGTGCAGTTTGTGAAGTCGTGATCACCCGAAGAGTAGACATAAGCTGCACCGCCACGTCCGCCGGCGATATTGACTGTGAACTCGCAATTCGTGAATGACGCGGTGGGTGAAGCAAGCACGCCCGCGCCCACATCGTTGCTTGTGTTCATGTCGAACGTGGTGTTCGTGCAGACGAGTGTGCCCGAGCTGAACACCGCGCCCCCATCATCACTGGCATGATTCATCGTGAGGTGACAGTCTTCGATGGTCAGCGCCCCGTTGAAGGATGAGACACCGCCGCCGTCGTAGGGATAGGCATTGCCGGTGCCCGCAGTCGGGGCCACGCCGTCACGAATGGTCAGCCCGCGCAGGGTCACCCCCGGGTCGGGCGCGTTGTTCACGCGAATGACGGTGTCGTTGAGGAACTCTGCGGTGATGGTGGTGGCTGCGGCACCGCCGGTGCCTTCAATGGTCAGCGACTTGCCATCGATGAAGATGGTCTGGTTGTACGTGCCCGGCGCGAGCAACAGGCGATCGCCATTGCTTGCCGAGTTGACGGTCGCCTGGAGGTTGTTGACGGGCGACACGTTGATGTCGACCGCCTGAGCTGCTGAAGCCCATCCGACCGCTACCAAGGCGCCCACGATGCTGTTCTGAACGATGCCCATGACCTTGCCCTTCTGCAGTTCCGGTGGCCCCGCGCCCAATGCGGGGCCTCTCCCATAACCACAGGAACGGGCCTCAGACCGCGCAACGCCTGCTGATTCCGCGCCGGAATCGGGGATCGCCCGGCTACCATTGGGCTACCCATGGACCCCGCTCAGGGCACCCCACAACCCGATCGGCCTGGCTCCAAAACGCTGCTGCCGGCGGTGTATGAAGAGCTGCGCGCCCTGGCCTCGGCCTACTTCGGGGGTCGCGGGGGCTCGACGCTGCAGCCGACCGCAATCGTGCATGAGGCCTATATGAAGCTTGCACGGGTGGGCGACGCCTCGCGCGCGTGGGAGTCGCGCGAGCATTTCCTGGCGGTCGCGGCGCGGGCGATGCGGCAGGTGTTGATCAACCACGCCGAGGCCCGCCGCGCCGAGAAGCGCGGGGGGCGCTGGGAGCGGGTCACGCTGGCGGGGCTGGACGACACGCCTTCGTTTGGTGAAGTCGAACCGATCGACCTGGCGGACGCGTTGGCGGAACTGGAGCATTTGGACGAGCGCCAGTGCCGGGTCGTCGAGTGCCGATTTCTCGCGGGGATGACGATCGAAGAGACTGCGGCGGCACTCAGCATCTCCAAGCGCACGGTGGAGCTTGACTGGCGCATGGCGCGGGCGTGGCTGCGCACGCGCTTGGAAGGCGAAGGTTCGCTGGCATGACGACGCCCGAGCAGTATCAACGGGCCAAGGCACTCTTCGAACAGGCGTGCGACTTGCCTGCCGAGCAACGCTCGGAGTTTGTGAGTCACTTCTGCGACGACTCGGAAGTGCGCGCTCAGGTTGAACAATTGCTGCGCGCAGACGCGGCGGACTCGACGCTCTTGCGCACGCCGCCGCCTGATGCAGCCACGACGCCAACGTCCGTGCGCATGCCGGAAACGATCGGGCCCTATCGCATTCTGTCGCGGCTTGGTATTGGCGGCATGGGCACGGTCTATGAAGCAGAGCAGCAGCACCCTCGGCGTGTGGTCGCACTAAAGGTCATCACGCCAGGCCTTGAAGCGCAAGGCATCATGAAGCGCTTCCAACGCGAAGCGGACCTGTTGGGGCGTTTGCAGCACGAAGGCATTGCGCAGGTGTATGACGCGGGTTCGTTCGACACCGATGCGGGGCCGAGGCCCTATTTCGCGATGGAGTTGGTGCGTGGCCTGCCCATCACCGAGTACGCCGAGAAGCACGCCCTGCCCACGCGCGAGCGCCTCGCCCTGTTGAAGCAGGTGTGTGATGCGGTGCAGCATGCGCACGAGCGCGGCGTGATTCATCGTGACCTGAAGCCGTCGAACATCTTGGTGACCGACGCGGGAAAGCCGAAGGTGCTTGACTTTGGCATCGCGCGCCCCGCGGAGCCTCATGCATCGGACATCACGGTGCATACGCGCACTGGCCAGCTTGTTGGCACGGTGACCTATATGAGCCCGGAGCAAGCTTCAGGGCGCGATGAGGTCGACCAGCGCGCCGATGTGTACTCCCTTGGTGTCATCGCGTATGAGCTCTTGACCGGCAAGTTGCCCTTTGACCTGAAGGGGCAAATGCTGCACGAGGCGGTGCGCACGATCCAAGAGCGCGAGGCGCCTTCGCTGTCAACCGTTTCACGCGGGCGGTCGACGGACCTCGACACGATCGTGCGCAAGGCGCTGGCCAAGGAGAAGGATCGGCGGTATCAATCTGCACGCGACTTGGGCGAGGACATCGAGCGATTCCTGCAGGCGAAACCCATCAGCGCGCGCCCGCCCAGCACGCTATATCAGCTGAAAAAATTCTCGCAGCGGAACCGTGCGCTGGTGTCGGCGGCAGCGGTCGTGTTCCTTGCGTTGAGCGCGGGGCTCATTGCGACATCGATCGGATTGCGTCAAGCGGTGGCCGCTCGGTCTGAGGCGGAAGCTCAGCGCGAGGAGGCCATCGCAGCTCGTCAGCTGGCGGAAGATGAGCAGAAGCAAACAGAGGCATCGCTCAAGCTGCTCACTGATGCGCTGTACAACGTGAACCTCAATGAGTATGGGAGTGCCGACTATACGGTCTCGCAGTTGCTTGATGACATTACATCTGCGATTGACACCAACGCCGACCTGCTTCCCGTTACCAAGGCAAATCTGCGCATGATCCTGGGTGACACGCTGGTCGGGCTGAGCCGATGGGATGAAGCACGCGTGCAGTTTCAGAAGGCGTTTGAGACGCGCCGCGCCCTGTTTGGGCTCGAAAATGAGCAGACGATTGGCGCTCGCACGGATTATGCGGCGATCATGATCGACTTGGGTGAGGACGAGCCGGCGCGCGCGATGCTGGTGGACAATCTGGAGATCGCGCAGCGCATTCTCGATCCGACGAATACGGAGGTCGACAAGTGCCGAACGTATCTTGCGAACGTCACGTTCCGCCTGGGCGACTATGCAGGGGCGGCGGCGCTCTTTGAACAGCAGATCGTCGATCGCGAGCGACTTGGCCTCGACCTTGACGCAGAGGTCTACACGACCATGACGAGTCTGGCGCTCACATACCAGTTGCTGGGGCGCCTGGAAGATGCGGTGGCGATGAATGAGGAGGCTGTTGCGGGGTACACGCAGACGCTTGGCCCCGAGCACCTCTTTACGCTGACGGCCCGCGCCAACCTGGCCCTCACGCTTCAGAAGCTGAAACGCTATGAGGAGGCGGAACGCGAGATGAAAGAGGTCCTTGCGATCCGCGAGCGCACGCTGCCGGCGGACCACTCGGATATTGGCGTGTCCAAGGCGAATCTGTCGCGGTTGCTGATCGAACTCGGGCGCTTGGACGAAGCCGAGCCCCTGGCGGCCAGTGCCATGGAGGTGCTGACGAACGCCCTGGGCGCCGACCACCGATACACGGAACGAGCGCGGGCATACCTCATCCAGGTCTATGAGCAGACGGGGCGGCTCGACCAAGCCGAACGTTTGCGCGAGCTTGTTCCCGCAGCCGATACCAACGAATAGCCAGGTTCTTTCGCCTGCAGTTGACCCAGTCGGGGGGCCAAGCATATCTTTGTAGCCGTGACTACTAACAAGCGATTGAGGCCCGTCCCCGGCGCGTCCCTGCGGACGGGCGGCGTATTGGCCGGGGCATTGGCTGGATTGGCCACAGCGGTCATCGTGACCCTCTCGCTCACGTGGCTGGCAACACAGCGCGAGCCTTTCGCGGCTTCCGGGGTGGGGAAGCTCCGGATCGTGTGCACCACGCAGATGGTGGCGGATATCGTCCAACGCGTTGGGGGCGAGCTTTGCGAGATCACAACGTTGATGGGGCCAGGGGTCGACCCGCACCTGTATCACCCCACGCGGGATGACACCCGCGCGATCGTGGGCGCCGACCTGGTGCTGTACAGCGGGCTGCACCTCGAAGGCAAGATGACGGAGTTGTTTGAGCGCGCGGCGCACACACGCCGCGTTGTAGCGGTGACCGGCGCAATTCCGAAAGATCAGCTGCTCATGCATGCGGGGCAACCTGATCCACATGTCTGGATGGACCCGACGCTTTGGGCACACACGATCGACATGGTTGCTGCGGAATTGACGACGCTTGCGCCGGACGCAGAGGCGACATTTGCCGCCAACGCGGCGCAATTGCATGAGGACCTGCTCGCGCTCGACAGCTATGCTGCGCGTGTGCTTGCTTCCGTGCCGGAGCGCCAGCGCGTGCTGCTTACCGCACACGACGCGTTTGCGTACTTCGGGCGGCGTTATGGCTACACGGTCGTTGGTGTGCAGGGAATATCAACGGAAAGCGAGGCGGGCCTGCATGACCTCCAGGTCATTGTGCACACGTTGGTGGAGCGAGATGTGCCGGCGGTGTTCATCGAGTCGACGATTGCACCGCGCAATGTGCGCGCGCTGCGCGACGGCGCACAAGCGGAGGGACACGACGTGCGTCTGGGCGGCTCACTTTTTTCTGACGCCGCTGGTCCTGCGGGGACATATGAGAGCACCTACATGGGCATGATCGATCACAACGTGACAATTATTGCTCGAGCGTTGGGAGGCGCGGCTCCGGTGCGCGGCATGCAGGACGAATTGACGGCACCGCAATGAACACGTCGCATCAGCATGCAGGTTCGCGCAGCGCTCTGGCTGGACGCCCCGAGCACTCTTCAGAGAGTCCGCTGTCGATTCACGCGATGACCGTTGCATATGGCAAGAAACCCGTGCTTTGGGATGTGGACTACGACGCACCACGCGGCGCGTTGATCGCGATTGTTGGCCCCAATGGCGCGGGCAAGAGCACACTGATCAAAGCGTGCCTTGGCCTGCTCCCTCGCGCCGCCGGCGTGGTCGAGTTTTGGGGTCGGCCTTACAAGCAGGTGCGCAAGCGCATTGCGTATATGCCCCAGCGCGAGAGTGTCGACTGGGACTTCCCAGTGTCGGCGCTGGATGTGGTCGCGATGGGGCGCTATTCACGGATCGGGTGGTGCCGACCTGTGTCTCGCCCGCACAAGGATGTTGCGCTGGCATGTCTCGATCGCGTCGGACTGGGCGACGTTGCCCATCGCCAAATCGGCAGACTCTCTGGCGGTCAGCAGCAACGCGTGTTCCTTGCTCGTTCGCTTGCCCAAGAGGCGGACCTGTACTTCATGGACGAGCCCTTCGCAGGGGTGGACGCCGCGACAGAGCGCGCCATCATCGAGTTGCTCCGCGAGCTGCGCTCGCAAGGCAAGACCGTGATCTGCGTTCACCATGACCTTGCGACAGCATCAACGTATTTCGATCACGCGCTGCTGCTCAACATGCGCGTGGTCGCGGCAGGCCCGGTGCGGGAGGTACTGACCGCTCAACAGATCGCCCGGACCTATGGCGGGCGTCTCACGTTGCTGACTGAAGCCGCAGAAGCTGTGGCCGCCCAACCATGATCACCGTGATCGCACAAGTTGACACTGCTGGGTTGCGAGCGCTCCTTGAGATTCTGACGCTGCAAGGCGGACACAACACGACCGTCGTGATGCTCGGCGCAGCGCTTCTGGGCCTGGCGGGCGGACTGGTTGGCGCGTTTGCGCTGCTGCGCAAGCGATCGCTTGGCGTTGATGCCCTGAGTCACGCCACGCTGCCCGGACTCGCGCTTGCGTTTCTGCTTGCGCACTGGCTTGGTGTGGCGCCGAACAGCGCGCTGCTGCTCGCGGGAGCTGCGGCGACAGGCTTGCTTGCCATGTGGTGCGTCGAGCTTGTGCATCGACACACACGGCTCAGCGAAGACACGGCGATCGGCATGTCGTTGAGCGTGTTTTTTGGAGCCGGGATTGTCTTGCTCAGCATCATCCAAGCCAGTGGCGGCGCGCAGGGTGGGCTCAAGAGCTTTGTGTACGGGCAAGCTGCCTCAATGCTTCCAAACGAGGTCGGCATCACGGGCGCCATCGCACTTCTTGCCATCATCGCTGCATTGGCGTTTCACAAGGAGCTTGCGCTTGTCGCGTTCGATGAGGCGTTTGCGCGCGTTGGCGGGTGGCGCGTCAGCCTGTTGGACGGGGTGCTGCTCGCACTGATCACGATGGTCACGGTTGCCGGCTTGCGCTCCGTGGGCGCCATTTTGGTGGTTGCAATGCTGATCATTCCCGCGGCGGCGGCGCGGTTCTGGACGGATCGGGTCGCCCGCGTGCTTGTGCTCTCTGGGGCGATGGGTGCGGTAAGCGCCTACGTCGGCGTTGCGGTTTCAGCATTGGCGCCACGCGCACCGACGGGCCCCCTGATCGTGCTGAGTGCCGGCGCGGTGTTCTTGGTGAGCATGGCGCTTGCTCCGCGACGGGGCGTCATTTCCTCGGCACTTCGACGGATGCGCGTGCGGATGCAGGTTGCGCAGGACCACGCGCTGCGCAGGCTGTTGCATGCTGAGTCGAAAGACCTGCACTTTCGATGCCCACGGTGCTTGTTCTCCATGCTGCGCGTGCGTGGGCTCGTCCGCCTCGAGAACGGTTCGCCTGTCCTGACGACGGCCGGCGCTGCACGGGCGACGCGCATTGAGCGGAATCATCGGTTGTGGACGCAGTATCTCATTTCCCAGGCGGAGATTGCGCCGTCGCACGTTGATTGGTCGGTCGACCAAGTTGAGCACGTGCTCTCACCTGAACTGATTGCCGAGCTTGAATCCGAGCTCGCTGCTGCATCACCAGCGCCGGGGGCGGCATGAGCCAGGCCCTCCAGGTGTTCTTGGCGGTCGATTGCATGCCGCTGCTTGCAGTGACCTTTGCACTGCTTGCGTGCGGCCTGATCGGCAACTTCCTTGTGCTGCGCCGCCAGAGCATGCTGGGGGATGCTGTTTCGCACGCGGTGCTGCCCGGGCTGGTGATCGCGTTCATCATCACGCAATCACGGGCTGCGATGCCCATGTTCTTGGGAGCGGCGATCGCGGGCGCGGTTGTTGCGCTGCTCGCCGAATTGGTGCGCAAGCTGGGGCGTGTTGAACCTGGCGCAGCGCTTGGTTCGATGTTTACGATCGCCTTCGCCACGGGTGTATTCTTGCTCGAGCGTGCGACGGTCGGCACAAGTGGCGCGACGCGGCAGGTTGACTTGGATGCTGATTGCGTGCTGTATGGGCAACCCGAAACGCTCTTGTGGTTTGACGCACCGCAAACGCTGGCAAGCGTTTTTTCGATGAGCGCTCTGCGCACCATGCCCCATCAGGTGGGCGTGTTGTTTTGCGTGTTGGCGGTCATCGTGGCGCTGGTGATTGTGTTCTTCAAGGAGCTCCGACTGATCAGCTTTGACCCGGCGCTTGCCACGGCACAGGGGTTTCGTGCGGGCACGGCACACCTGGTCATCGTCGCACTGGTCGCGGCGTGCGCGGTGGCGGCCTTCGAAGCCGTCGGGTCGATCTTGGTGATTGCCGCCCTTATTGCTCCGGCGGCGACGGCGCGCCTCTGCACCGACAACCTTGCTCGCCAACTGATATGGAGCACACTGATCGCAATCAACTGCGCAGTCGTGGGCTATGTCGCAGGCGTGACCCTGCCTGGAGTGTTGTGGGGTGGCGCTGCGGTCAGCGTTGCGGGGGCGATTACGTTGGCCCTTGGTGTGGCGTTTGCAGGGGCCGTGGTGGTTTCGCCATCGCATGGTGTGTGCGCGCGAGCGTTGGCGCGGCGGCGCATGAGGGCTCGCATCGCCATCGAGGACTTGCTTGCGCTGTTGTATCGCACGGAGGAAACCGGACGGACTCAGCTGCCGCTCGCCGAGGCCAACAAGACGCTCGGCGCTCATCGGTGCGCTCTGGCGCTGCAACGTGCGACCTCCGCCAGCCAGGTCGCGCGGCACAACGGCGCCATCGGCCTGACGCCGCAGGGGCGTCGAGAGGCCGCCGCCATCATTCGACGCCACCGACTGTGGGAGAGCTATTTGGTCGAAAAGGCCGGGGTCGCCGCGGACCACACCCACGCCCCGGCCGAGTTGTTGGAACACGTCAGGGACGCCGGTCAGCGCCCAATCGCGCCCGACCGAGGTCCCGATCGCGATCCGCAAGGGAAGGTCATCCCAAGCGAATAACAGAACGGTCTTTCCGTTTCGACCCTTTCACGGATAAACTGACACCCGCATGTATGGCAAACAAACCGAAACCGCGATCGCAGCCGTCAGTCGGCTTGCTGAGTTGTATGACGGCGGCAAAACGCGGCTTTCAGCTGCGGAGATCGCCAAATCACGGGGGCTGCCCGTTCCGGTGGTCTCCAAGATCCTCGGAGCACTGGCCCAGGCGGGGCTCGTGACGGGGTCACGGGGTCCGGGCGGCGGCTACACGCTTGCCAAACCACCGAGCTCGATCAAGATCTACGACGTGTTCTGCCTCTTCGAACGCGAGGATCTGTCGACTGCATGTCCTTTCGGAGGCGGGACTTGTGGTGTTGGCGAAGACTGCCCACTGCACCATCGGCTCGTGCAGGTGAAAGCAGCGATGGACCAGATGCTCCACGAGACGACCTTCCAAGGCTTTGCCGAGGCTGGCCCTGCCGAGCAGCGGGCGCCGGGCAACGGAGCGCCGCCGGCATCTCGGGCGTCGTACCGGGCGACAAAACCTCGGTAGCCGCGGCCTGCCACGAATTTGAAGTCATTGTGGACAGATTGCCGATGTGCAGACCTGTTATTCGCGTTTTGCTAGACTCACCCGCCCGGCGTCATGGCGAGGGCGCGTCGCTCACCCGCTTCGGACGCCTTGCAGAGGAGGTTCGAAATGAACTGCGGCAATGCAGGATGCCTTGGAGCGTTTGCATTGGTGACCTTCGCCGGTCATGCCATTGCAGCACCCCAGCAGCAGGGATCAACCCTGACCCCCGACGACGTGCGAGCCATCGCAGCAGAAGTGCTCGCGGACGCTGACAACAGGTCGAGCCTGTTGCAAAGCGGCGCGGCCGGGCATGATGGTCACTTCTTCCTTGCCGATGGAGCCGGCAACTTCCGGCTTCAGGTCGAAGGTCAGGTGCAAACACGCTTCACCGCAAGCTTCGTCGATGACGACCCCGTCGTGAACACCGACGGTTTTGAATCCGGGTTCACCAACCCGCGCACCACGCTCGCGTTCTCAGGGCACGCCTGGGATTCGAGCTGGATTTACCGGGTGTCGGGCGAGTTCATGCGCGCGGGCGGTGGCTTCACCCTCGAAGATGCATATGTCGCTCATCCGATCAATGACGACGGCTGGCTGCTCATCTGGGGTCAGCTGCGCATGCCGGTGCTGTGGGAAGACGTGATCAATGACGCCCACTCTCTTGCGGTTGATCAGTCAGTCGTGAATGCGGTGTTCCGTCAGGACTTCTCGCAAGGCATTTGGCTGCACTATTCGGCGGATGATTGGCGCATGTGGGCCGGCTTCTCCGACGGCATCCGCTCGGGCAACACCGACTTCCAAACGGAAGGCGCCGATTGGGCCCTGACGAGTCGCGTTGAGTTCAAGTTCAATGGCGATTGGTCGCAGTTCAACCAGTTCTCGTCGCCCGAGGGCAGCGAGATGGCCAACAAGTTCGCGGTCGCGGTGCACTGGCAGGACGGCGCGAACAACCTGCCGCCCGAGGTGGAACTCGGCGCCTACACCATCGACTACATGCTCGAGGGTGACGGTTGGAACTTCTACGCTGCGGGCGTCGGCCTCTACACCGACATCTCCGGCGGGTCCAGCTTCAATGACTGGGGCGTCATCGTGCAGGGCGGCATGTTCGTGCCCGACACCAACTGGGAAATCTTTGGCCGCTTTGACTCGGTCATTCCCGATGGCGATCGCGCGGGCGATGACACCTTCAACACGCTGACGTTCGGCGCCAACCACTATTTCCATGGGCAGGCGGCCAAGTTCAGCATCGATTGCCAGTGGTTCTTCGATGACACGGTGAACAACGACCTGGTCCACGGCGTCGCCACGGGCGTCGGTGGCGATGGGTCGCGCATTGGCCTGCTTCCCAGCGCCAATGACAACCAGATTGCACTGCGTATGCAGTTCCAGTTGCTGTTCTGAGCGGCGCCCTTCGGGGTAAGGACCTTGGAGGGTGAAAGCAGCACGCCCGGGCGCATCACACGCGACCGGGCGTTTTTTATTGCGCGGCAGATGCCCCTACACTGCCCGGCCTGATGAAGACCCTCTACCTCATCGACGGCTACGCGCAGTTCTTCCGTGCGTATCACGCGATTCGCACGCCCATGACCTCGCCAGTCACGAAGGAGCCGACGAACGCGACCTTTGGCTTTGTCGACATGCTGCTCCGCGTGATCGGCAACATCAAGCCCGACTATCTGGCCGTCGCGATCGACGTCTCGGGCGACAAGGAGACGTTTCGCTCGGAGCTGTACCCGGCATACAAGGCCCATCGCGAAGCAGCCCCAGAAGACTTCCATCCGCAGGCGCAACGGTGCATCTCCCTCTTGCGCGAGATCGGCGTGCCCGTGCTGGGCGTCGAAGGTTTCGAGGCGGACGATGTGCTCGCCACGATCGTGCATCAGTTGCACGAAACGCATCCCGACATCCGCATCCGCATCGTTTCGAAAGACAAGGACCTTCAGCAGCTGCTCGACGCGGGCGATGGCGCGCACGCCCCCGTCGAGATGCACGATGTGCATACCAATGAGGTGATGACGGCCGCCCGCCTTGTTGAAGAAAAGGGCGTTACACCTGCGCAAGTGATCGACATGCTCGCGCTCATGGGCGACAACGTCGACAACGTGCCCGGAGCCGCGGGCGTGGGCCCGAAAACCGCGGCCCAGCTGATCCACGAATTCGGCACGCTCGAAGGAGTCATCGCCGCCGCGAACAACGGCACGCACAAGCTCATGACCCCCAAGCGCCGCGAGAACATTCTTGCCGTTGCCGATCAGCTGCCGCTGTCGAAGGTGCTGGTGACATTGCGTGCCGATGCGCCATCTGTTCTTGATCTCGACGCCGCGACGACCAACAGCTTCAATCTCAAGAAGCTCGCGCCGTTGATGCGAGAACTTGGCTTCAAACGCCACGAAGACACGCTCAAGGCGATGCTGGGCAAGGATGCGCAGGCTGAGCTCGAGCATGACATCGAGCGCCCCGAGCCCAAGAAAGCAGTGCGTCCCGACACGGGAGGCCTCTTCGATGCGCTCGATGATGGCCCCCACCGCTCTACCGATGATCGCAACTATGAAGTCGTTACGACCAAAGCGCAGCTCGATGCGCTCGTCAAAGACCTGACTGCTGCGGGACGGGCGAAGCGAATCGTGGCCCTCGACACAGAGTCGACGAGCTATCACGCGATGCGTGCCGATCTTGTCGGCTTGTCATTCGCGGTATCGCATGGCCGCGCGTGGTATGTGCCCGTGCGCTCGCCCGAACCAGACAAGCACTTGGACACGCAGACCGTTCTCAATGCCTTGCGCCCGATCCTGGAATCGTCAGACATTCACAAGACCGGGCACAACCTGAAGTTCGACATGTTGATCCTGCGCCGCGCGGGGATCAATCTGCAGGGCGTGCAAGATGACACGCTCATCGCATCGTTCGTGCTTGATACAGCCCGGTCGTCGCACTCGCTTGATGCCCTCGCCCTTGCAGAACTCAAGCACACTTGCACGCCCATTTCCGATCTCATCGGCTCGGGCGCGCACCAGAAGGGCTTTGACGAAGTGCCCATTGAACGGGCGGCGCCATACGCCGCCGAGGACGCCGACATCGCGTTGCAACTGCGCGATGTGCTCGTGCCCCAAGTCGAGAAGACCGGCCTGGGCCCGCTCTATCACACGCTCGAAATGCCGCTCATCCAGGTGCTTGCCGAACTCGAATACAACGGCATTCGCGTCGATCCTGATGAACTCGATCGCCAGCGTGAAGCCATCGTCGACGACATCGAACGCCTGCGCCGCGATATTCAGGACGCTGCGCCGCGCACGTTCAACCCCGACTCGCCCAAGCAGCTCGCAACGATCCTATTCAATAAGCCCGATGCCGCCGAGCCGGGGCTGGGCTTGAAGCCGCTCAAGAAAACCAAAACCGGCCACGCCACCGACGTCGAGGTGCTCGAGTCGCTCGCAGACGATGACTCGATTGAGTCGCCCTTGCCGCGACTGATTGTCGAGTACCGCCAGCTCACCAAGCTGGTCAATACCTATCTGATTGCGCTCAAGGAAGCGATCAATCCCGAGACACACCGCATTCATTCATCGTTCCACCACACCGGGGCCGCGACCGGGCGGCTGTCGTCGAGCGATCCGAATCTGCAGAACATTCCCATTCGCACAACGATCGGTCGCCAGATCCGCAAGGCCTTCATCGCCGATCCGGGCAATCAGTTGATCATCGCGGACTATTCGCAGATCGAGCTGCGGCTGCTGGCGCACCTGGCCCATGACGAAGCGCTGATCGCCGCGTTCCGGGCGGGCGAGGACATTCACCGGGCCGTCGCGGCTCAGATCCACAACGTGCCACTGGAACAAGTCACCTCGGCGCAGCGTTCCGGGGCCAAGGCCGTCAACTTCGGCATTGTGTACGGCATTACCGCGTATGGTCTTGCGCGCCAGCTCGGCATTTCCACGGCTGAAGCTGACACGATCATCACGGACTACAAGGCGCGGTATCAGGGCATCGACCGCTTCCTGCAGCAATGCGTCGCGGAGGCGAAAGAGAAGGGCTATGTCGAAACGATGCTGGGGCGACGCCGCCCGATCCTCGGCATCGAGTCGCGGAATCTGGCTCAGCGGCGGGCCGCGGAGCGACTGGCGATCAACTCCGTGGTCCAGGGGTCGGCAGCGGATCTGATCAAGAAGGCGATGGTCGACCTGTTTGCTGAGGTTCGGTGGGGAAGCCTGCGAGCCAAGATGCTGTTGCAGATTCATGACGAGCTGGTTTTCGAGGCTGGTGAGGCCGACGTGCCCGCAGCAATTGCGCTCATCCGTGTCAAAATGGAGAAAGCGATGGCGGTGGATGTCCCCATTCAGGTGGATGTGGTGGCGGGTTCGAGCTGGTATGAGAAGGCCTAAGTATCGGCATGAAATGGGGTTATAGGACGGTTCGGGGAGCGGTTCGGGACGCGCTTGGGGGCCTCGGTTTGGGATTGGTAATGGGATTGGTAAAAGGCAGAAAGTCGCGAAATCAGGGGTTGACACGTTGGTCCGGATACAGGAGTATGCGAAGCAGCGTCATAGGGCGCGTTTGAGGAAGAGGTTGTCGGGCTGCGGAAACGCAGCTTCGATGTGAGAGAGGAAGAGGAAACCATGATGTCGATTCGCAGTGGTGTGGTTGTGCTGGGCGCGCTTGCGCTTGCGACGACTGCCGTGGCTCGTCCGACCACGACGTTGGCGAACAACAACGTTGCCGATCGCTCGGCGGTGTTGGGCTCGTATGTGCCGCTCGACATGAGCAGCCAGCCCTTCACGGTGTCGGGTGCGTTCAGCAACGAGTACGAAGTGAACTACCTTTCGCCGGGCGGCGCGCTGGACTACAGCGGCTCGCTGAAGCTTGAGGTGTTCGGCAACGTCGGCACGCCCGGCGCTTCGCTCACGAACGTCGTGCTGATCTACACGTTCAGCGGCACGAACGCGCTGTTCGGCGTGGACGGCTTTGAGTTCGGTATTGACGGCTCGAACAATCTCGACGCCGGCGACATCCTCGGTGCGACCCATGGTCGCATCGCCGCGGAGTCGACGCTCACCCAGGCTTCGCCGACGGTGGACGTGCTCGAGGGTGTGTTCGCGAACGACCATTGGAAGTTCGACTTCATCACCACCGAAGGCGGCGGCCCGACCGACCGCTTCGGCCAGAACTTGAACGAGACGTTCACGTGGTACGTTTCGACGACTGCGGACATCGCGCTGAACCTGACTGAGGTGAACATCTACAACAACCTCACGTCGCAGGTGCTGATGCCCGCCCCGGTGCGCATCCCTGGGCAGTCCGACCTCGGCGTTCCGGCGCCGGGCGCTTCGGCGCTGCTGTTGGGCGCTGGCCTTGTCGCCACGCGTCGCCGCCGCGGCTGAGCAAGAAATCGGGGTCCTCATGGCCCCCTATGACACTTCCCCGGGCTGAACGGGAACGTTGAGCACCGGGGATTCTTGGAGGCCCACGGCTTGTTTATCGGCCGCTGGGCGCGGAAGAGAGAGATGAGAGAGAGGTCGGCAAGGACGCCGGCGAGTGAAGAGAGAAGGAAGGTCGCGAAACATGTCCAGCAAGACGATTCCTGTTGTGGCTTCGTGTGCTGTTGCCCTCACCGGCGCAATTGCGGCAAACGCATCAACTGTGTCCGCTTCTGCTCCGGGCAGCTATGGCGACCTGGTTGCCAGCTATGACCCGATCGCGAGCGGCTACAACTGGCCGGCGAATACGGGCCACCGTTGGGAAATCGCCCCCGGCCTCATTGGTGATCAAACTGAGCTTCGCTCTGACGTGTTCCGCGTCAACCAGAACATCGCGGTCGGCACTGGTCCGGACGTGATCAATCTGAGCCCCGGCGACATGGTGTTTGCGTACACCATCACGCTGGTCACCGCGGTGCCCAACACCACCATCACCTCGCTCGATAAGTTCTCCGTGAGCGGCATCCCGCTGTTCGCAAACGGCGCTGACGTGCTTTGGCACGAGAACGTCCTTGGGCTGGGTTGGGTCAGCACCGCAAGCGACACGCCGACGTCGACGCAGCTCACGACTGCGGGTGGCCTCGGTGGCTTCGCCGACTACAACTGGTTCTCAGGTGATGACTTCAACCTGGACAACGACCAGACCATCACACTGCTAATGTACACCGGTCCTTCCGCGATCGGATGGGGCAATGGCAACTTCTCGGCGCCCGCAGGGCAGCCCGGTGGCCTCGATGAAATCGTGCAGGGCGATGGTGTCGCTCCGCAGGTCCTGATTCCGAAGATTCCGGCGCCTGGTGCGGCCTCGATCCTGGGTCTTGCCGGGCTCGCCGCGGTTCGCCGTCGCCGGTAGTATCTGCTCCTCGCTCGCGAGGCACAGTGATATATGACGACACAACGCCCCCGCTTTGGCTCTCATCGCAATCCCGCGCTCGCGGATGTGAAAGTGAGCAGGCGGGGGCAACTCGTTTTGCCAGCGCTTGCTGCGCTGCTGGTTGCCGAATCCGCCGCGGCACAGGCCTTTGTGCTGCTCGACTTCCCTCGGCAGTCTGATGTGACGGCTGAGCGCTACTTCCGGATGATGAATCCCTACACAGGGATCCCACGCGGCTATGACGGCCAGCCCTTCAACATCTACTACGCCATCGACGCCAACTTCATGGCGAATCAGCCGCAAGCAGTGCGCGATACGGCGGTTGCTGCGGTTGAGTCGGCGATGCAGTCATGGTCGGACGCGTGCGCCGGTTTTGCGGAGTTCCTGCCCGTGCCGTGGAGCGCTGTCGAGAACAACGACTGCGCGTGCAATGGTGTTGGCTGCCCGCAGTTTGATTTCCATCAGTGCAACACCTCGGATGCTGAGTGCTGCGATCCGGTGACGCACCCGTTCTACATCGGGCCTGGCCTGCAGGAGTGGATCGCCGGCGGCGGCGTGGGCGGTTGGGATCCGTTGCCTGAAGGCCCGGTGTGGCCTGGCTGGGGCGCGGACATCGACTTCTTCACGCGGCCTGAAGGGTTCCAGATCAATTCCAACGGCTTTCTCTACACGATGTCGCCTTGCATCCTTGGCTTCACGGTGATCCATCGGAATGGTGAAGGTATCTTTTCGATGGACATCTATCTGAACGAGGACTTCGACTGGACCACCGACTATGCCGCTGCTGAAGCCGCGTGGGACAACGTCGCCCCTGCGCAGCGCGACATGCTTGCGTGCACGGTGCAGCACGGGGAGCACGCGCCGCGCCCGGTTGCAGAAGGTCGCGGCGGTTGTGGTCTGCCGCCAGGCACGGTGTTCGATATCGAGACTGTCATCGTGCATGAACTCGGGCACGCGCTCGGCGTTGATCATCCGGACCAAGCCGGCCTCCACAGCAACGTCGGGTTCCTTGATCCCTGGACGTTCGCGTTCAAGCCTGTGCAGCCCACGTCTTCGCAGATTGTGATGCATAGCTTGTACGTGGGCCCCAAGCGAACCCTTCAGAATGAGGACATCGGCGCATTGACCTTCCTCTATCGCCCAGCACTGCAAGGTGATCTGAATGGCGATGGCTTGATCACTGTCGGCGATGGATTGCGCGCGATGGCGATCTCGGAAGGGGTGGCGACACCAACGCCTTTCGAGGTCTTCTTGCTCGACACCCAAACGCGCGACGGCATCATCAGCCCGGACGAAGCAGGTCAGGTCATGCTGGGCGTCTTTGATCCTGCCGCGTCGCCCGAAGGCGCGGCGTCAGGAGAGGCACTCGAAGCAAGTGCCGAGCAATTGGCATCCCGCGGCGCGACCGAGTAGCTGCCCCCGAGCGGAATCTGCCTAGCCTTTCAGTGCCTTGTACAGCCGTTTGAGGTGCTTCCTTGCGCTTCGCACATCGCGATCGGGCATGAGCAGCGCGAGCTCGCTGTCATTGAGTTCGCCGACCGCTTCGCGCCACGCTTGCTTGTCCATCGTGGCTGGGTCGAGGCCCATCGGGCGCAACACCGCCGCGAGATCGGTCTGGTTGACGCGCCCGTCATCATTGACATCGGCGCGACAGGTCGCGTCGCACTTGCCCCAGGCATCAAGCACAGTCGCAACGTCCATCATGCCCAGGAACCCATTGCCATCGGCATCAAGCGCTGTTGCGCGCCTTCCGCCCAGCGATGACTTGCCCGACGAGTTGCGGCCGGGCAGGGGCGGCACATCCCAAACATCGATCTGCATGCGCGTGCCAAGCCTGGCGTCGCCAAAGCCCATCGCAAGTTGTCCATTGACTGGCGTGTCGGGCGGCACTGTGATCTGCATGATCCAGCCGTACCACGCGTTGTCGCCGAAAAGGTTGGGGTCGATCACGCCAAACTGTTTCGGCACGCCAAGCCACACAACGTCGAGTGCGGCGCCCCAACTGTCTGGGCTTGGCTCATTCACGAAATACATCTCGGCGCCGGGCTCGCCCAGAACGAAGTAGCTGTCGGCGTCAATACACACACCGATGCGCGCCGCGGCGATCTTCAGGTCTTCCGTGGGCGCTGTGTTTCCACCGGCAGGATGCTGGAATGGTTGTGTCTCCGGGAAGAAGATCGGTGCGACAGCAGGGAACTGATCCGTCCTCGCGACAGGTCCGGTGGCCACGAGGTTCACCGAATCGTAGGTGTGCATGCGCACATAGAGTCGGTATGTGTGATAGCCATCAAGCATGCCCTTGGGGATAAGCGGATCGCTCGAGCAGTCGACGGGGCCAAGGTCAAGCCAGACAAGTTCAGCCCCGTCGGCGCCGCTCGGTGCCTTTCCTCGCGCGCCGGCGGACACCGCCACCCAGCTGCAAGCCGCCAGTGCGGCGCACCATCCTGTGACTTGTTGCATCCTCGCCATGTCGAGCCCCTTTCCATGCGTGCCCAGGAGTCATCGGACGTTCGTATCTCAATCGTGCGGTGGATCGCATCTCCGCTCGATTGGATGTGAAGGCGATCGGCATGTTCCGTGGATTCGACGTGACTGTGCTGGCTTCGCGCAGAATCCCCTTCGCAGGGTCCCAAAAAGGACAGCAGCCCCAGCGGGGATGACCTGCCAGGGCTGCCAAGTTCAAGTGTCAGGGTTGATCAATTACGCCGAGCGACGCCGACGAATCGCGACAAGCGGCGTCGCAGCCATAAGCAGCGCGACAGAGCCGGGCGTCGGGATCTTCACGGTGAAGAGCCAATCGCTCGGGCCGGCGTAGGGCTTGGAGCCCATGGTGAGCCACCCCCAGCCCGAGATGCCGTTGAAGCCGCGGTGCCCCAGATCGTCGTTCTCATCGCCAAGACGGAAGGTGTAGTCACCATTGCTCTTGGAGTGGAGGTCGACCGTGGTCCCACCGGGCGACTTGATCCAGCCTTCATCGCCCTGGAACTCGTCGAACAGGTCATCGTCGCCGGAGACGCCGTCGATCACCGAGTACTTGAAGTAGACCTCGTAGACACCCTTGTACTCGTCGTCGGCCCACTCCTCGCCGATATCCCGGCCGCCGAACACCGTGCCGGAGATGACGATGCATTCGCCATCCCAGCAGAGCTGCATATCGCTCTGGGCATGGTCGAAGTCGAAGCTGAACACGTCCGTGCCATGGTGGCGGACATTGAACAGTTCGGTCAGGATCAGGCCGTAGCCGGGATCCTGGTAGCCGCCGTCGGGGTGGTTGTTCAACTGGAAGCATCCCTGGGGGATGAACGCGCCCGAGGCGCTGGCGGCGGCGGACAAAGCGATCACGACACCCGCGCTGCGGGCGAATCCACAAAGCTGCATAACTGGCTCCTCTTCAGCTCGTTTGCTCTGCGATCGGCGTGTGCGGCGCCGATCTCTCTGACGTACCCGTGCTTCCGGCTCCGCCGGTCGCTGCCCTGTGCGGGGCAGGCGAGGGGACTTCCCCCACCTTCCGATAAGGTGCTATGAAATCCAGCGAGGGCAAGGGGAACCAACGAAGATTATTGACCACCAATGGCTTAGCCTTACCTAGCTTTCCGTGGAGCCGCCCCACCGCGTGCGAAGGGTCCTGATTGCCATCCCAGCCTTCAATGAGGCCCAGACCATCAGGGCCTGTGTGCGCGCTGCGCTCGAGGCGGCTCGGCAGGCAGACCTATCCGCGAGCGTGGTCGTCGCCAACGACGCCTCGTCAGACAGCACCGCGGCCCTGGCCCGCGAGGCCGGCGCCAAGGTCGTTGACGTTGAGCACCGCCAGATCGCGGCGGTCCGCAACGCCGCTGCACGGTCAGTGCTGGCGTTGCCGGGCGAGCCCGATGACCTGCTGGTGTTCATTGATGGGGACACGTTGGTGAACGCGGAGCTGCTGCGCGGCGCCCGTCGAGCAATCGATGCGGGCGGCGTGGGCGGCGGCGCGCGGGCCCAGTTCGACTCGGGCACGCCGCGCTGGGCGACGTGGCTGCTCGTTTGGCCCGCGGGCCCGTTGCTTTGGTGGTGGGGCTACGCCGGAGGATGTTTTCTGTACTGCAGGCGCGACGCCTTCGAGACGGTCGGCGGGTTTGATGAGCAGTACTACGCGGCCGAGGAGATTCACTTTCTCAAGGCGCTCAAGAAGCTCAAACGCGGCAAAGTGCGCACGCTGCGCGCACGAACGGTGACGAGCGGCCGAAAGGTGCGGCAGTATTCACCTTGGCTTCTGGCAAGAACGCTCTTGACGGTCATGCGCACGCGAGCCAAGGCGCGCGACGGTTTGGATCTGTGGTATTCAGGAGAGCGCGAGACGCAGCCAGCCAAGGAAGCGAATTCACGAAGCTAGGCGTTGCCCTGCACGCGGCGCATCTCTTCGCGTGTTTGTTCCAATTGCCGTTTGAGCAAGCGCACGCGCAGCAGTGATTTCGCACGCGTCACGAGCTCCAGCTTGTTGACTGGCTTGGTCAAGAAGTCGTCGGCGCCTGCTTCTACGGCGCGCTCCACATCCCCCACTTCGCTCAGCGCCGTGACCATCACGACAGGGATATCGCGGGTTGATGGGTCGGCCTTGACAGACTCGCACAATTGGAAGCCGCTCATGCGCGGCATCATGACATCCAGCAGAATCAGGTCGGGGGGGCGCGCCTCGATGCGCTCAAGGGCTTCGACACCATCCTTGGCGGTCACGACCTGACATCCGACAGACTCGAGATAGGCCTGCATCAACTCGAGGTTCTGCTCGTGGTCGTCCACAACCAGGATGACGGCAGTAGCCAGCCCGACCTGGGCGTCAAGCTCGTGCTCATCAACCGTGTTGGGCGGCTCGGGGGCGTTCATCGGACGAAGCATCGTACCGCAGGGCGGCCCCACACGCGGCCAGTGCCAGGTCATGAATGCCCGAAACCCGATCAAATACCGCACAAAACAACGCTTCCAGTTGATTTTTTAGCCCGAATCGGCAATAATGCCTGGTTCGTGCCAAGGCTCGCGATGTGACTCGTTGACCACCCCCCTTCAGGAGTGTTGTGCATGGGGTATGCCAGTGTCCTAAACGCCCGCCCGAGCTGGGAGGATCGATTCCGCCAGCCAACGCTCGATGAGCTGCGCGAGGCCTACGCACCCAATCCGCAAGCCGGCAAGCTGTTCGAGACCGCACGCGAGCGGCTGCTGGGCTATCCCGACGTCACTGAGACGATCGAGTGGCAGGGCCTGCCTTGGCGTTGGACAATCGTCTATGGCCTTCAGGGCGATCCCACGCGGGCGTTGACCTACCTGGTGCCCGATCCCGCGGGCCCCAAGGTTGCGGTCCCCTTGACCGGCGAGATGATCGACGCGATGCCCCTCCGGCGCATGAAGAAGCACATCCGGGACGGGCTCTCAACCGGTCGTCGCGTGGGTGGCACGATCTGGGCTTGCTTCGATATCGGTGGCAAGCAGCAGCTGGACGAGGTGCTCGACCTGCCCAAGCGGAAGGTCAAGTACATCACGCAGCAAGTGGCAGCGGTCGCAAGCTGATGGGGCGCATGGCCCGAACCGCCTATGCTGCTCGAACATGTTGACGCACGCCAGGCAAGTCATCACTGAGGGCGATCACCTCAACGAAATCGCCGACCTGATGCGCACCGTGAGCGCGCTGACTGACCCGCAGGCCATTCAGCGCGAGTTTTCCCGCCGCATGACGGCGTTCTCAGGCACCGAGGGGTACCTGAGTCTGTCGACGCGAAGCCTGCCGGCGGGGCACTACAAGATCACGCGGGCGATGCTTGATCGCACGTCACTCGCAAACAATGCGGTGAATCCTTGGGCCGCTTGGGACGAATTGCCAACGCACAGCACGGGGTTCCTTGGCGAAGCAATTGCAACCGATCGCCCGAAGTACTTCCCCGATTTGCAACTGACAAACGACCCCGTGTTGGGCGATCAGATCGCCGGGTTCCGCAGCGTGTTGCTCATGCCACTCTTCGATGAGGGGCACGCGATCAACTGGGGCATCGTTCTCCGGCGCGAGGCTGATGCGTTCACGCGAAGCGACATGGAAGAGTTTCTCTACCGCGGAAACCTCATCGGTCGCATGACGCGCAACCTGGTGATTCGCAGCGAAGTCGAACGATTGAATCGCCAGCTGACCGAACAACTCGAAGAGATTGCAGCGGTGCAACGCGCATTGCTGCCCGATCGCACACCCGATGTGCCCGGGCTGTCGATCGCATCAAGCTTCTTGACGTCGCTGCAAGCCGGCGGGGATTACTTTGATTATTTCGACTTGAAGGATGGGCGCTGGGGCGTACTTATCGCGGACGCTGCGGGCCACGGCGCCGGCGCCGCGACG
>JAGQOH010000001.1 GCA_020427635.1 Phycisphaerales bacterium | reverse complement strand
GAGACTGAAGCAGGCGCGTTGGCGGTTGTGGGCGCGACGGCGGTCATGGTCGGCGCGTTCGTGCCCGTGGCAAGGGGCGTGAAGGCGACTAGGATGACCAGGGCGGTGCCCAAGCCGGCGGCGGTCTGGACCGTGTTCCAGAAAGTGCGCAGTTTCGTTGGACGTGCCATCACGTGCTCCCTCCCCAGGCGCGATGTGCGCCTAGGAGAAACCTGCAATTCAGAGCTGGTTCGCGTGGGAAAACTGCCGCATCAGGCTGAGCGACCTTGTCAGGTGCGCAAGTGGCCCGAGAAAAACGAAGCCGCCCCGCGGTTAGGCAGGGCGGTTCGGTGGAGGATGTGAGAGATCGTTGACCCGGCCGCCATAGCGCGACGCCCGGGTGTGGATCAGTCGTAGGGCTTGTATGTGTTGGGTAACTTCACCGAGCGGAGGCGAAGCGTTGTTTCAATGCGGAAGTTGCTCTTGGTGGTGTGGCGCTCGGCGTGGAACACCTTGAGCGTGTAGACGTGGCCATCTTCGAGCCATGCGAGGCGATCGAGCGCGACAGTCTGCTCGACTTCGCCATGCACACCGGACAGGTCGATGACAAGCTGGCCATCGATAAAGACCCAGACGTCGTCGTCGCCCGTGAAGGTGAAGACGTGGCCCTTGTCGCGCTCGAAGACGAATTCGGTGTCGAGTTCGGTGGTGAAGTGGAAGTTGTGGCCGGTGGAGCCGTAGTCGCCAAAACCATCCTTGTCCCAGGGGAAGAACCCGCCACGGGAAGCCCAGGGCTCGGCGACGTCTGAATCGAAGACGTAACGATTGGTGCCTGGCACACGCTCGAGGGTGATCTCAAGGGCCTTGGATGTATTGATGCCAGGGACATCGCGATACCACTGGCGGAAGGAGTCTTCATTGGTCACTGCCTGATCGGTGACGGGGCTCAGCACGCCCAGGACGTCGCCACGAGCGGTGTCATAAACGCCGGGATAGATCGGGCGACCATCGGCATCGCGGTAGGGCGTCGAGACCTTCATGCCAGAGGAACTGGCGAGCGTCGGCTTGCCATCTTGATCGAGCAAGGCGTTGACCAAGCCGAGGCGTGCTCCAGTGTTGTACTGTTCGAAGTCGGGGTGGCCATTAGCGAGGTGATAGGCCTGGAAGTCGCGCGTGACTGCGGCGATGCGCATCTTGCCGGGCAGCTTGCCTGCTTCAACCTGTCCCTGCTCGATGGCGACGTCGCCCACGGTGGGCGCTTCGGACGAGGTGGCCGCGGCGAGCGCGAGGGCAGAGATGGTCAGGCCTGCAGTGGTGATGAAGGCCATGGCCTTCTTGAGATCATTCATTGGTCACTCCGCATCTTCAGTTGGTGGGCGTGGTGCGCCCGGATCGCAATGGCGGTAGCGTGCCGCGATTCCCATGGGTGACCAGCAATTGCGTTTCGAAGCCTGATGGAGCGGTTCGGGCTGTGCGGGCGCGGAAAACCTGGGAAGTTCAGGCGGGGTCCGGTATCATTTGTGCGGTCACGGATGCAAGGAGATTGAGGCATGGACGCCTTCACGATTCACGGCGGGGCGCCCCTTTCCGGGCGCGTGCGGGTCAACGGCTCCAAGAACGCGGCCCTGCCGATTCTGGCGGCGGCGCTGCTCACCGATGAACCGGTGACGATCCGTGATGTGCCTCGCCTTGCGGACATCTCCAACATGCTGCGGCTGCTCGAGCGGCTCGGATGCACCATCGACGAGCACGAGTCGAACGGCATGCGCGGGCTCACGATCGACGTTGAGGATGAGTCGGACAACACCGCGCCGTATGACGTCGTGCGGACGATGCGGGCGAGTGTGTGCGTGCTGGGGCCGCTGCTGGCACGGCGGGGGATGGCGCGCGTGTCATTGCCGGGCGGGTGCGCAATTGGCGATCGCCCGATTGACTTGCACTTGCGCGGGCTCGAGGCGCTCGGCGCACGCATCACGCTGGAAGGTGGCGATGTTGTGGCGCGCACACCGCCGACCGGTCGCCTGATCGGCAAGCGCCTGTTCCTGGGCGGCGCGAATGGACCAACGGTGCTTGGCACCGCGAACATCATGTGTGCCGCGACACTCGCGAAGGGCACGACGATCATCGAAGGAGCGGCCTGTGAGCCCGAGGTGGTTGACCTCGCGAAGCTGCTCAACGCGATGGGTGCGCAGGTGATGGGCGCCGGCACGCCGAGGATCACGGTGGAAGGCGTTGAGCGCTTGCACGGCGCGACGCACACGGTGATTCCGGACCGGATTGAGGCGGGGACATTCCTGATCGCAGCGGGCATCACCAATGGAAAGGTGACTTTGGAAAATTGCCCGAGTGATGCGCTCGTGGCGACACTGGATCAGCTCGAGCGCGTGGGCGTGCATGTGATGGCGCTGCCCGGGCGCACAGAAGATCCAATGCGCGAGACAGTGGAAGTGCAGTGCGAGCGCCGGCTCAAGCCAACGATCGTGACGACGCAGCCGCACCCGGGCTTCCCGACCGATCTACAGGCGCAGATGATGGCGCTGTTGTGCGTGGCGGACGGGAACTCGGTGATTACCGAGCGCATCTTCGAGCAGCGGTTCCTGCACGTCGCGGAACTGGGGCGCATGGGGGCAAACCTGTTTCACCAGGGCCCCACTGTCGTCGTCTCGGGTGTGCGTGAGTTGATCGGCGCACCGGTGATGGCGAGCGACCTGCGCGCAAGTGCGTGCCTGATTATCGCGGGGCTGGCGGCCCGCGGGCAGACGACGGTGCGGCGCGTGTATCACCTCGATCGCGGCTATGAGTCGATGGAAAAGCGGCTCAATTCACTGGGCGCGCTGATTGAGCGCGTGGATGAGAAGCAGTTGGTGGAGATCTGACCAGCTGGTGAATGAGTTACTCGCCTGGCGTCCACTGGCGTGGCGCACCAAACTGCTGCAGCATTGATTGCCCGCGCTCAATAAGCGTATCTCGCTGTTCCTTCGGCGCGTGCGCCACCGCTTGGTCAAGCGCATCGATCGCGCCATCGGGATCGCCCTTCATGAGCAACAGCGGCGCGATGCGCATCCAGCGCTCGACGTGCGTTGGGTCGAGGTCGAGCGCCTTGCGCATGTTGGCGATCGCGCCGTCGAGGTCGCGCCGGAGTTGAAAGAGGGCGGCGGCGTAGTTCTCGAAGATCTCGGGATCGTTGGGCGACATGCGCGCGGCGCGCTCAAGCGTGGCGAGGGCAGCGTCGGCCTGGGCCTGGCTGGATTCAGTGCGTGCGCGCAGCATCTGGATGCGCGCGACATCAAGCAGCGCCTGGCCCTTCATGTGCGCCTTGGGGCCAATGGCGTTGACGACACGCTCCAGGGAAGCCTGGGCACTGTCGCGCTGATCAAGGGCGAGGTAGAGCAGCGCCATCGTGTTGTCGGAGCCCGCGTTTGGTGCGAGCCCGATGCCGCCCCGCCAGATGGGCGCGGTGAATTCGAAGCGTGAGAGCGCGCGCTCGATGGCGGTGCGCTGGGCGTCGGTCAGAGGCGGAGGTGCACCGGCCAGGAGCGCCTGGCGATCAAGCTGCGGCTTGATGGCGTCATGGATGGCAAGGCGCGACATGATGGTGATGAGGAGGCTGTGGGCGATGAGCAGCGTGATCAGCGTTCCAAATGCGAGGAATCCGAAGCCCGCAGGCTGAAATGCGCCGTCGCGGCACAACTGCCACTTGTGCAGGCGCACGTTTGGCGCCCGGAGTGTGCGGCAGGTTTTCCAGATGATGTATGTGCCGCAGCCTGCAAGACCCATCGCCATGAGCATGGGCACCGCGCCGTACAGGTTGCGCGTGGCGAAGAAGGTGGTGATGAAAATCACTGCGAGCGCCAACTCTTCGGGCCATGAAAGGTCGTAGCGGCGCTTGTGCTTGGGGGGCTTGCGTTTGCCAAGCTTCTTGATGACGCTTGGGGTTGCAAAGCCAAAGGACAGGGCGTTGGTCGGACAAGCGCTCACACAGTCCATGCACTTCATGCAGCCCGGGTCAACGACCATGCCGTATTGCTGGATCTCTTCGTGGACTCGCACGTTGGAGGTGCATACGGCAGTGCAGTAGCCATTGCCATCGCAGCGATCGGGATTCATGATGATCTTGCCCGGGGAGAATCGATCGGCGGGGTAGAAGAAACCGCCATAGGGGCAGCCATAGGTGCAGAAGCCCTTGGCGCCGAGGAAGTAGACGGTGGCGAAGCCGCACACGATCAGGAAGGGGATCGCGAGGATGACGCCGGCGAAGTTGTCCCAGAAACCGGTGGTTGAGAAGTCTGCGACAAGCGTCGGGGCGGGGTTGTCGGTCCAAAGCACGCGATGCACGGTTGGCCAAACGAACATGTAGAGGGCGAGGACAAGCGGCGCGTAGACGAGGAGGCGCGAGCGGAACGCAACCGGGCGGATGCCGATTTTCTTCATCATCCACCCGCAGAGGTCTTGGAGGGCCACGATGTGGCATCCCCAGCCGCAGACGAAACGCCCGAAGATGAATGTGAGCAGGATGGCGGCCGCAAAGAACACGAAGCCCGCGTTGAGTGAGCCGAGCTCGAGTGTTTGCATGGACTCAGAGGGCTCGATCGGCGTGAGCGTCTTGCCGGCGAGTTTCCAATGGGCGATGTGGGCGGCCATGCCGACGTGCAGGAGGATCAGGACGGCGGCCCTTCGCTTGCCCATGCGCGAGCGCGGGGGCCTTGGGGGATGCGGCGCCTTCGCTTGCGGGAGGGGCATGGTGCGGGGGCGAGGCGAATTGGATGTAGCAGGCGCTTCGTCCATTGGATGCTCGTGACCATTGAAGCATCGGCTGAGCGAGTGTGGGCTCGGGAGCGGGTCCCACATGTGAGAAACTGGGGGGTTAAGCGAGCTACCGGGCCAAGAAATCCGTCGCAGCCCGATTTTCGGTCAACGGAGTTGAGTGTCCAGCATTGTGGGGCCGCAAACCCGCGTGTATTGTGCCTATGCCGGAAAAGCCCCGCTCGGTGTCGCCGTGTGGATGCGGAATTGGCCAAGTGCCGTTCCCGGCCGGGTTTGGAGGAGGACGGCTTGGGCCGTCATCGGGGTGTATGTGCCGCCTGATTGAACGCCCATTGGGGCGGGAGAGCAGTGTGATGAAGTCTTGGATGCTTGCCGGGTTTGTTGTCGCTTGCGCGACCACGTCGGCGTTTGGCCAGGACTACAACGGCGGCGCGTTCTGCCAAATTCTGGGGCCCGGGCCCGACGTGACGTTGTGCGAGTTGTACGACTTCGGTTCGACGCAGCGCGTGAACGGCGGCGCGTGGAACGGAGTTGCGTCTGCGGTGCGCGTTGGCACCACCTCTTGGAATGTTGGCTCGGCACAGCTGCTCTGGGAGCAAATGCCCGATCCAGACCACCCCAAGATCACGATGAACATCTATCGCTTGATGGATGGTCGCTTTGAAAACATTGCGAACCACTGGGTCAAGCATGGCTACTTTGCGCTGAGCGACCAACAGTGCAGTGATGCGGCGCTTGGACTCTGCCAGGGCACGAACGGCACGCGCCTGGGCCTGGCATGCACTGACACGTATTCCCCCTCACTCAATGCAACCACCGCACTTCTTGGACCGCGGTATGAGGTCAATCCTTGGAGCGGCACGTGGAGCTTCAGCGGGTCGGTGTTCGACATCGGCGGGCCGTCGGCGTATCTCGGCGTGCGACAGCTGCAAGTGCATGACAACGACGTCAGCCTCGTCGGCAATCCGGGCGCCCGCTATTTCGCCGAGGGCTTCTATTGCACGGGTGATGACATTTGCGTCTACAACAGCGCCGCCTACAAGGAGTTGTTCATCACGGCGTATCAGCCGGACGGACGGCCCATCTTCGTGGGCGAAAGTGATCGCGACACGCCGCCGCACCAGAGCTTCGCGATGCTGGCTGCATGGGACAAGGCGACCCTGACGGAGATTGCCGAGCAAATGCCGGTGATCGAGAACGTTTCGCCTGACGGGCGTGCAGTTGTGGGCGCCCATGTGACCGACCTGGGTGGCGGCCTGTGGCGCTATGACTACACGGTGATGAACATCGACATGGATCGCCAGATCGACCAGTTCTGGGTCGACCTACCCGCGGGTGTGACCGCGAGCAATCTTTACTTCCACGCGCCGATGCTGCATGAAGAGATCTACACCTATCACAACGGCGGCATGTCGTGGGGCCCTCCCCGCGACAACGATCCCTGGGTTGGCGTGATCGAGGCGGACAAGGTGCGTTGGTCGACCGATGCGCATGACCCGGGCACCTCATCAAACCCAATCGGATGGGCCACGGCGTATTCGTTCGGGTTCACAGCAGACACCGCGCCCACGACCGGGACGATGGGCGTAACCGCGTATAAGCCCGGAGCCGCCGGGCCGATCACCGGCGCCACGCGGGCGCCGAGCGCGGGCGTGAACTGCCCGGGCGATATTGATGGCAATCTGATCGTGAATCTGGACGACCTGCAAGACCTGCTGTTTAGCTTCGGATCGCCATACAGCCTCGATGACCTGCAGGTGGTGTTGTTCAACTTTGGAAATGACTGCACAGCGCCATGAGCGCAAGCACTCGAGCACGCGCCGGAGAGAGTGAGCGATGAAGAGACAGATTGCAGTCAGTGCATTGTTGTTGATGGCGCGTGCCGCGATGGGGCAAGACTACAACGGCGGCACGCTTTGCCCGATCCTTGGACCCGGTCCTGATGTGACGATGTGCCAGTTGTACGACTTTGGTTCGACGCAGCGTGTGAATGGCGGCAGCTTTGCGGGCGTCGCTTCAAACATTCGCGTTGGCACGACGTCGTGGAACGTCGGCAGTGCGCAGCTGCTCTGGGAGCAGTCGCCCGACCCCGATCACCCGAAGATCACGATGAGCGTTTATCGCCTGTACGACGGGCGCTTTGAAAACATTGCGAACCACTGGATCAAGCATGGCTTCTTTGCGCTGTCCAGCCAGCAGTGCACAGACGCGGCGCTCACCAGCTGCCAGGGCACCAATGGCACGCGGCTCGGCCTGGCGTGCACCGACACGTATAGCCCTTCGCTCAACGATGGCCCTGACCTCGGGCCGCGCTATGAAGTGAATCCCTGGACCGGGGCGTGGTCGTTTGCGAACTCGGTGCAGCAAACCGGGGGTGGCCCGACGTATGCCGGCAGCAAGCAGTTGCAGGTGCATGACGATGACATCAGCCTGGCGCTCTTGCCCGGCGCTCGGTACTTCGTCGAGGGGTACTACGTCTGTGGCGATGACATTTGCCTGTACAACTCAGCCTCGTACAAGGAAGTGTTCGTGACAGGCTACCTGGGCGATGGGCGGCCTTTGGTGTCTGGGGAGTCATCTCTGACCACGCCGCCGCACCAGACTTTTGCAATCTTGGACGCCTGGGACGGGGCGACGGTCACGGAGATTGCAGAGCAAATGCCGGTGGTTGAGGGCGTGTCGCCAGACGGGCGAGCGTTTGTCGGGGCGCATGTGACGGACCTTGGCGGTGGAAGCTGGCGCTACGACTACACGGTGTACAACGCGGACATGGATCGCCAGATCGACCAGTTCTGGGTCGACCTGCCAAGTGGCGTGCAAGTGAGCAACTTGTACTTCCACGCTCCGACGAGCCATGAAGAAGACTTCACCTACGAGTTCAATGGGGGAACGCAGGGTCCGCCACGGGGCAATTCCTCATGGACCGGCGCCGTTGAGGCGGATAAGGTGCGGTGGTCGACGAACGCCCACCAGGCGGGTGTGGCCTCGAATCCGATCGGGTGGGGTACTGCGTATTCGTTTGGGTTCACCGCGGACACGGCCCCCACGATGGGGACGATGGCGGTGACCGCGTACAAGCCCGGAGCGGGCGGTCCGATTGCCGGCGCGACGCAAGCGCCGAGCGCAGGAACTGTGAATTGCCCGGGCGACACGGATGGTGATGGAGATGTGGATCTGACCGACCTCAACAATGTGTTGTTCAACTTCGGCACAGCAGGACCGCTGGGCGACGTTGACAACAGTGGGACGGTGGATCTTGGGGACTTGAATCTGGTGCTGTTCAACTTTGGGAACATCTGCTAGCGGCCAAGAACGGAGTGAGCAGTGGTCCTTGAATCCCTCAAGGGAGATTGGGTTTTGAGCATGAAGAGCGTGAAGTGTTGCATTGGCGCCGCGACAGTGGCTGCCCTTTCAGCGGTGGCCATGGGCCAGGACTACAACGGCGGTGCATATTGCCCCATCCTGGGGCCGGGCCCGGACGTCACTTTGTGTGAGGCCTACGGGTTCGGTTCGACGGGTCGTGTGAACGGCGGCAACCTGAGTGGCGCGGCCACCGGGTTTACGCTTGGCACGACGTCGTGGAACGTGGGCCAGGCGCAGTTGCTCTGGGAGCAAATGCCCGACCCCGATCACCCGAAGATCACGGTTCAGGTCTATCGCCTGAAGGATGGTCGCTTTGAGAACATTGCGAACCACTGGATCAAGCATGGTTTCTTTGCGTTGTCCAGCCAGCAGTGTTCGGACGCCGCGCTCAGCAATTGCCAGGGCACCAACGGCACGCGTTTGGGCCTGGCTTGCACGGACACGTACTCGCCGGGTCTGAACGCAGGCAGCCTTGGGCCGCGGTATGAGGTGAACCCCTGGTCCGGCGCGTGGAGCTATACGGGCTCGATCCACCAAACCGGCGGTCGCCCGAACTACACCGGCGCCACGAATATGCAGCTGCCTGACGCGGATGTGAATCCGGCATTGAATCCGGGCGCGCGCTACTTCTTCGAGGCGTATTACGTTTCTGGCGACGACATTTGCGTGTACAACAACGCGTCGTACAAGGAGTTCTTCGTGAACTCGTTCGGTGGGAGCGGCCCCTCGGTGAGCGAGGAGAGCGATCGCTTCACGCCGCCGCACCAGATGTTCGCCATCTTGGATGCGTGGACGGGCGCAACGCTGACCGAGATTGCTGAGCAGATTCCGGTTGTCGAGGGCGTGTCTCCCGACGGCCGGGCGATCGTTGGCTGCAATGTGACCGACCTTGGTGGCGGCCAGTGGCGCTATGACTACACGATCATGAATGTCGACATGGATCGTCAGATCGATCAGTTCTGGATCGACCTGCGTCCGAACGTCAATGTGACAGACCTGTACTTCCACGCGCCGCTGTCTCACGAAGAGACGCTGACCTATGAGTTCAGCAACGCGAGCCAGGGTCCGCCGCGCGACAACGACGCCTGGACCGGCGTGGTCGAGACGGACAAGGTGCGTTGGTTCACCGATGCGCACCAGGCGGGTGTGTCGTCGAACCCGATCGGTTGGGGCACGGCGTACTCGTTCGGCTTCACCGCCGACACCGCGCCGAAGTCCGGCTCAATGGGCGTGACGGCGTACAAGGATGGCACGGTGATCGCCGGCGCGACCCCGACGCCTGACGCTGGCGCCGCTCCGAACTGCCCGGGCGACACCAATGGCGACAACGTGGTCGACCTGACCGACCTGAACAACGTGCTGTTCAACTTCGGCTCTGCCGGACCGTTGGGCGACGTTGACGGTTCCGGGCTGGTGGACCTGACCGACCTGAACCTCGTGCTGTTCAACTTCGGCAACGTCTGCTGAGGAACGCACGGGTTGAACCGCGAAAGCGGTTCTGCATGACAATGGGCCCGGGCTGATCAACGCATCGACCTGGGCCTTTCTGATCGAGGCTGCGGCGTGGCGCGGGGGCGTTTCACGGGGCGTCGCAGCGGAGTTGAGCGCGGAGAGACTCATGTCGACGAAGAAGTTGTTGTTGCCGGCGATGGTTGCGCTGTGCGCGTTGGCTGGTGCTACGGAAGGCGCCACGGCGCTGACGGCTGAGCGCATCGTGTTTGGAATGTCGCGTCCCGTGCTGGTCACGCACGCGCCGGGCGACACGTCACGCATCTTCGTGGTCGAGCAGCGCAGCGGCACGATTGGGCGCATTCGCATCATTGAGCTCGGGACGGACACGTTGCTCCCGACGCCTTTTCTCGAGATCAGCCCAGTTGCGACGGGCAGTGAACAGGGGCTGCTGGGGCTTGCGTTCGACCCGGACTATGACACCAACGGCTACTTCTATGTGAACTACACGGACTCGAGCTGGAACACGCGGATCGTGCGCTATCAAGTGTCCGCGGGCGACCCAAACGTGGCGAACGCGGCCAGCGCGACACCGGTGTTGTCAATCACGCAGCCTGATTCGAACCACAACGGCGGCTGGCTCGCATTTGGTCCGGACGGGTATCTCTACATTGCGCAAGGCGATGGCGGCAGTGGCTTTGATCCATGGGGCTCATTTGGCAACGGGCAAAACACCAATGTGTTGCTTGGCAAGCTGCTGCGCATCGATCCCTCGGGCGATGACTTCCCGGGTGATGCGACGCGCAACTATGCGATCCCGCCTGACAATCCATTCGTTGGCGTGAGCGGCGCCGATGAGATCTGGGCTTATGGGTTGCGCAATCCATGGCGCAATAGCTTCGACCGCGAAACGGGCGACTTGTACATCGCAGACGTCGGCCAGAACGTCATCGAGGAGATCGACTTCCAGCCGGCGTCAAGCACGGGCGGCGAGAACTATGGCTGGCGCTGCATGGAGGGTCTCGACTGCACAACCCTGAGTGGATGCACGTGCAACGCGCCGACGCTTGAGTTGCCCTTCCAGACGTACACGCACGGCGGCGCGCCCTTCCGTTGCTCGATCACGGGCGGGTATGTGTATCGGGGCTGCGCGATTCCCGACTTGCGCGGCACCTACTTCTACGCTGACTATTGCTCCAATCAGATCTGGTCTTTGCGTTATGACGGCATGACGGTCACGGAATTCATGGACCGCAGCGCTGAACTTGACACGCCGGCGTTCACCATCAACAGCATCACGTCCTTTGGCGAAGACGCATTTGGCGAGATGTACATCTGCGATCTGGGTGGCGAGATCTATCGGATCATTCCAGAACCAGGCCAACTGGGCGACTGTTGTGCGATCGCCCAGGCGGATGTCGACCACAATGGCATCGTGAATTTGGTCGACCTGAACGCGGTGCTGTTCGGCTTTGGCGTGAGCTACACCCTCGATGATCTGAACGAGGTACTGTTCCGGTTTGGCTCGGATTGCACGACGCCGTAACACTCAGCGGTAGGATGGCGGGATGCTCAGCCGCCTGACAAGCGCACTTGCGCTGTGCTGGTTTGTCGTCATCTGCGCGATCCTGCTTGTGATCGGGCATGGCGCTGCGCTGATGGTTCGATCGCTTCCGGTGACGGATGGCGATGTGCGCGTCGCGGGCCTGGGCGCTCCGGTCACGATCGAGCGCGATGCGTTGGGCGTGGCGGTCATTCAAGGGGATTCGCTCAATGACGTCGCCTATGGCGAGGGCTTTGCTCACGCGCAAGACCGGTTCTTCCAGATGGACTTGCTTCGGCGGTCGGCAAGCGGCAGGCTCAGCGAGCTCATTGGGCCCATGGGCGTTGACCTTGATATTGATGCGCGCGCGCATCGATTTGAGGACGTTGCTGATCAGGTTGTGCAGGACTTGCCCCCTGAGCACAGGACGCTGCTGGCGGCATACGCGCGAGGTGTGAATGCAGGGCTCGAAGCGCTCGAGGAGCCGCCGTTTGAGTATTCGACGCTTTCATTGTTGAATGGCGCGCGGCTGCGACCTGAGCCCTGGCGCGAACGCGATAGCCTGCTGGTCGTCCTTGAGATGACCAAGACACTCTCATTTGGCAGGTTCGCTGAGCAGATGCGCACGGCGATGCTTGCGACATTGCCGCGGGACGTGGCGACGTTCCTCTTGCCTGAGGCGACGCGCTATGACGCGCCGATGATCGCCGACGAAGCACTGCCGCCTGCGCTAAGCGTGCCCGACTCGCTGTCCAGCGCAGGCGCACCGACGAGCCCGATGCGCGACGATGCGCCGGACCTGCTCATGCGTACCGCGCTCGGGTCGAACAACTGGGCCGTTGCCGGTGAACGCAGTGCCCATGGCGGCGCGATCCTGGCGAACGACATGCACTTGCCGCTTGCGGTTCCGAACATTTGGTATCGGGCTCAATTAACATGGAATGACGACGAAGGCGAGCACTTCTGGGTCGGTGTGTCGCTCCCTGGCGTGCCCGGCATCGTGGTTGGCAGCAACGGGCATGTTGCGTGGGGCTTCACGAACGCCTTTGTTGATGTGCAGGACTGGATCGTTGTCGACCCAGATGCTGAGGATCCATCGCGCTATCTCACGCCCGATGGGCCTGAGCCCTTTGGTGAATACACGACTGAGATTGGAATCGCTGGGCGCTCGCCGCACATGCAGACGTGGCGCTCGACGCGCTGGGGATTGGTGACGGAAGAAGAGCCGATGCGCGTCCTGAAGTGGAGCGCGTTTGACCCTGCGACGACGAATCTGCGCGTGCTGGACACCTGGCGGGCGCGCACGCTGGAAGATGCGGCCGAGATCATGCGCGAATGGCGCGGGCCACCACAGAATGCGGCGATTGCAGCCGATGACGGACGCATTGCGTGGGTGTTGACCGGGTTCATCCCGACACGTGAGGGCTTCGATGGGCGGACGAGCGAGCGCTGGGGCGCCGGGCAATTCGCCTGGACCAGCGCCTCGCGCGACGGTGCACGCCCCACGTTGATCGATCCGCCAGATGGCGTGGTGTGGAGCGCAAACAACCGCACTGTGCCTGTGGAGCAGTCGATCGGGTTGTTGGATGACTACGGGCTTGGTTGTCGCGCCCAGCGCATTCGCGAGATGCTGGGCAATCGAAGCGGACTGACCGAGCGCGATCTGCTGGCAATGCAGCTTGACACGCGCGTCGCGGTTGGCGAGCCCTATCGCAAGTTGGCGGCACGCCTGGAGGCGGCATTGCCGGCGGGATCGAGCGGCGCTCGCGCCGCGGAACTCATTCGCCATTGGAATGGGCGCGCGGACGTGGATGAAGCTGGGTATCTGGTGCTGCGCCGGTTCTATTCTGAGCTTGGCGATCGAGTGCTCGATCCGATTCTCGAACCAACCAAATTTACTTGGCGGTGGCTGCCAAGTGCGCTGCAGGAACCGCTGCTGACGATTGTTGAGCAACGCCCGCATGGCGGGGTGCCCGAGGGTGCCGGCGGTTGGGATGCGTTGCTCGATGGCGCGCTCACTGAGGCCATGGGAACGAGCGATGGGCGGCGCTGGGGCAAGCACAACCGCCTGCGGATGCGGCACCCGCTGGCCCGAACTCTGCCGAAGTGGTTCCGACTGTTCGACATGCCTGCCCACGAACAGGCGGGCGACTATTGGGCCGTGCGGGTTGCGTCGCCCAGATTCGGCGCGTCGGAACGTTTGGTGGTCAGCCCGGGGCGCGAGGCGGAGGGGATCCTGCACATGCCGGGCGGGCAGTCGGGCAACCCGATCAGCCCCCACTATCGCGATGGGCACCGGGCTTGGGGCCGTGGGGAGCCCACGCCGCTGCTCGCGGGGCCGATCGAGCACGTGCTTCGACTGGTTCCGTTCGGCTCGCCTTGAGGAAGCGAGGCGCTTCGCCTATTCTGGCGGACCCGCCCGGTCTGATTGGGCGGGCTCTTGGGCGATTGGCGCAGTTGGCTAGCGCGCATCGTTGACATCGATGAGGTCACTGGTTCGAGCCCAGTATCGCCCACTATGAACCCGCCGCCTCCCGCACCGGGGGATCTGGATCGTCGCGGGTCTCTTCACATTGATCTTGGTGCTTGGTGATTCCGGCCCGGATGCGGCCTAGGATCTTGTTGCGCCAATGCGCCCGTCGGGTCGATGACGAAGGGCCTCGTTTTGACGGTGAAGGCGCTCAGAATCATGAGAACGGGGCCGCCCGGCTGCGCGCAGCGTCAGGAGGGCCATCATGATCACCACCACCAGAATGCGTTTGGAAGCAGAGCCTGAGCCGACCGGGTCGGGCCGCGGTTTGTTGCGGGATTGCAGCAAGAACAAGGGCACCGGATTCACGTTCGAGGAACGCGATCGACTGGGGTTGCGCGGCCTGCTTCCGCCGACGCCGCTCTCGTTGTACGACCAGGTGGCGCTCGAACTCGAGCATTTGGCGTTGAAGCGCGACGACCTCGAGAAATTCATTGGGCTCGAAGCGCTGCGCGATCGCAACGAAGCGCTGTTCTATCGCGTGCTGATCGACAACATCACGGAGCTGATGCCGATCGTGTACACACCAACGGTGGGTCGGGCCTGTCAGAAGTTCAGTCATATTGTGCGAAATCCGCACGGGCTGTGGATCACGCCGGACGACATCAATGACATCCCAGATATCCTGTGCAACGCGCCGAATGCTGACGTGCGATTGATCGTCGTGACGGACAACGAACGGATCTTGGGGCTGGGCGATCAAGGCGCAGGTGGCATGTGCATCCCGGTTGGCAAGCTCGCGTTGTATACCGCGGGCGCGGGCATTCATCCTTCCTATTGCCTGCCGATCAGCCTTGACGTGGGCACGAACAATCCGGATCTCCTGAGTGACCCCCACTACACCGGATGGCGACATCGTCGACTTCGCGGCGAGGCGTATGACACGTTCATCGAGGCGTTTGTTGAGGCGGTCATCAACGTGTTCCCGCGCGCTCTCTTGCAATGGGAAGACTTCAGCAAGCACAATGCGTTCCGATTGCTTGATCGCTATCGGTTGCGCATCACGAGCTTCAACGACGACATCCAGGGGACGGCGGGCGTTGCGGTGGGCGGCGTGCTTGCGGCGTGCGAGCACGGAGGGCGAACGCTGCGCGACGAGCGGGTGGTGTTCGTCGGTGCCGGGGCCGCGGGAGTTGGCATAGGGCGATTGATGCGCATGGCGATGCAAGAAGATGGCGCCAGCAGCGAAGTGCTCGATCGGTCGCTTGTCTTCCTGGACACATGGGGCCTGCTGCACGAGGGGCACGCGGATCTGCGCGAGGAACAGCGCGAGGTCGCGATGTCCGAGGACACGATGGCGTTCTATGGCCTTCGGCCGGACCGCAGAAATGACCTGTTGCATGTCATCGCGCAGGTCAAGCCAACGATTCTGCTTGGCACGACGGCGACGCCTGGCGTGTTTGGCGAGGATGTGATCCGCGAAATGGCGACGCACGTGGATCAGCCGATCATTCTGCCGTTCTCAAATCCGACGTCGCGCGCGGAATGCTCACCGGCGGAGGCGATTGAATGGACCGGTGGCCGCGCGCTTGTTGCCACGGGCAGCCCCTTTGCTCCGGTGACGCGTGCGGGAAGAACGCATGTGATTGGCCAAGCAAACAACGTGTTCATCTTCCCGGGTGTGGGGCTTGGTGTGATTCTTTCGGAGGCGCATCAGGTGACGGATTCGATGTTCCTGGCAGCGGCTCGGGAACTTGCAAGGTGTGTCACGAAGGACGACTTCGAACAAGGCTCGCTGTACCCGCCGCAGTCTCGACTTCGGGAGGTGTCCAAGCGGATCGCCGGAGCGGTGATGCGCGAGGCGCGTCGCCTGAACTTGGGCAAACGGCTCTCGGACGAGGACATCGAGGCAACCATCGAGGGGGCCATGTGGGACCCGGATTACGCACGGGGCGAGGTCCCGGTCTTGGCCTAGCGGGCGTCTGCGCGGGCCTGTACACCAGCCACAGCCGCAAGCAGTGGGCGGGCGAGTTTGGGAGTCGGTCGGCCGGGGGCCGCCCCTGGTGCCGTGGACTCCGGCGTGGCGATCGGTGTTTTTCCGGACTGGCGCGTCGGGAATCCTTCCCCTTTTTCCATTTGCAGCTTGCCCCAAGTCTATTCTGGTGCAGGGTTTAGACAGCGTCACGCCAAGCACAGGGGCAGTGACGGCGAGTTGCAATGCATCGACAAGGCTCACCCAGGGGCGAGCCAGAGCGATGGTGATGTCGAGCGCCTGAGGTAGGCGTGTCGGCTGTTGCGCTTGGCCGCTCCCTGGACTTGCACGTGTCGTCCAATTGGAGAGCAGACCCATGAAGCGCAGCTTGCTTGCTAGTGCAACGATTCTCGCATTGTCCGGGGCGGCCCAAGCCACGATGTTCGGGCCAGATGCATTCGGCTATGTCGGGCAGGACTCGGAGGGACCGGGGGCGATTTCGTTCAACTATCAGAGCATCGTGCCAGGCGGAACGCTGGTTGCGATGGGCGACGATGTGTCGTCGCTTTCAAGCGTGAACTTTGCGCCGGTGACGCTTGCAGTGCCCTTCACGTTCTACGGCGAAACGGTGACAAGCCTGGTGCCTTCAGTAAACGGGTACCTGACGACGGACATCGATGGCGATTTCGGCACTGAAGACCTGACGCCAGATTGGCCCTTGCCGCAGAAGCCCAGCGCACCGACGGACGGCAAGCGCATCTACGCGCTGCATGATGACCTTGAGGGCAGCGTCTACTACGCCTATGACGATATGGCGATCCATCCGACACTTGGCTCGGTTGGCGCATCAATCTTCCAGTGGGAAGCAAGCTACGTGGAAGGCGAGGGGCCCTTCAGCTTCCAGGTGCTGCTGTTCAACAATGGCGACATTCTCATGCAGTTCCTGGGTGGCGACCCAGGCTCGCCCAATGGGCAAACCGCCACAACCGGCATCCTGAACAACGGGATGTTTGACGTTGGGCTTGGCATCAATGGCGGCAACAACGATCCATTCGCAGATGACTACGCGGTGCTCATCACGCAAGTCCCGGCGCCTGGCGCCATGGGCGTGCTTGGTGTCACGGGGTTGGCGGCAACGCGCCGGCGTCGTCGCTGAGCAGAGACTTCCGACATAGCGAGCGCTCCGTGGGAAGAGACGCTACGCAGACTTCCGCCAGTCAGAACGAGGGTTCCACTGACCGCCCGGTGTGCGCTATGCACCGGGCGGTGGTGTTTTTGCGCTGTCCTGCTGATGGGCTTCCCAACTGAGCACATCGCCCTCCGGCACGTTGGGCACGCCAAGTCGTCGAAGCATGAAGAGCAGTTGGGCCCGGTGGTGCATGGAGTGTGTGATGACGTGCGCGATCGTGCCGCCGAAGGTGCGCTCAACCGGCGGCGTCTCGGCTGGATCGATCCATCTGTCGTCCAGGCGGCCAGCTTGGGCAAGCCCAGTTGCGCAGGCGGCCAGCTGCGGTGCGACGACATCGAGCCGGTGCAGGAGGCCATCAATCGTTGCGTCACCATCGGGGCGGATCGGGGCCCCGTTCATGAGATCGGTCCAAGCTTCCATGTTGCGAATGACGTGGCGAAAGGTGGCGCGAAGCGTGCCGAGCCCCAGGTCGAAGGACTGGTCGAGTTGTGCATCGGTGAGCGGTTGCGCAAGCAGGAGCAGTTGGCGCGTGGTCCAGGCATCGTGAGCGAGCAGGCGTGAAAGGACGGGCATTGCGACACCCTAGCACGGCCTCGCACCGGCTCGGCAAGGCGGCTACAGTCTTGCCCTGCCGCCGCTGTAGCTCAATTGGCAGAGCGCGTGATTTGTAATCTCGAGGTTACCGGTTCGATTCCGGTCAGCGGCTTTGGGGGTTGGCACGGCGACTGCGGCAAGCGCGGCGTTGACAGTACGTTAGCCATTGGGGCTCACCCCGACTTCCACAAATTCTCACATTGTGTTTGCATCGCCCGCGCATGGGCGCATGTTCGAACTGGTGGACGGAAACGTCCGAGGAATAGAGGCAACCTCAGACAACTCAGTGGTGCGCTGCGTGGTGCTGCAGCCGCGTCCTATGCGGCGTGGCCACGCTGTGCGCTCGCAGATCAAGAGAGGACAGGACAATGGCACGCACTCAGTTTGCGAAGGGCGTCGCTGCAGGCGCAGCGCTCGTTGGCTTTGGGTTCATCAGCACCGCATTCGCAGGGCCCTTTGATCCAAGCTATCGCGGCAATGCCAACTCCGTGCATGCAATCTTCGACTGGGTCGGCGCGCCTGACGGCATTTGGAACAACACAGTGACGAACACGGCAGGTACGGACTATCCGCTCGATCCCACACCGTTCCTCGCAGGCGATGACGGTCTTGACATGCGCATCTTGCTGCCAAACTTCGTCGATGATCTGCCGCAGAAACTGATGCGGATTCAATTCATCTTCAACACACCCGTGCCGGGTGATTTGATCAGCATTGCGATGCAGGCCTATGACCCCAATCCGACAACCATCAATATCGTTGGTGGTTCGACGGGCTTCGCCACGGCGCACTACATCGATGTCGAGATCTACCCGAACCCGGATTCAGAAGAGATCCTGGTCTTTGGCGATCCGACCTCGAACATTGTCCCCGGCAACCTCTATCAAATCGAGATTGACACGGTGTCGCAGCTGCCCACGCCTGGCGCGTTTGCCTTGCTTGGCATGGCAGGCGCCGCCTCGTTGCGCCGCAGGCGCTGATCGCACGCCCGATCCGAAAACACCGAATAGAGAGGAAACACAGGCATGATGCGTATGACGACTGCAGTGATGGGTGTGCTTGCGGTGGCAACCGCGGCACAGGGACAGTCAATCGTGAACGGGTCGTTGACCGGGCCGGTCGGCTCGGCGATTCAGCCGCCCGCATGGTTCGCGGTGCAAAACACACCCGACACCTGTGATGCGTCAGGCCCTTTCAACAACACACCCAACCCGTGGGTGCTGTCGCCCGATGGCGGCACATTTGTGCGGGCGGGCGGCTCGGACCTGATTCAGTCGGAGGTCATGGCACAAGATGTCACCGGCTTTACGCCTGGTGCTTCGTATGACCTCGAGTTCTTCATGAGCAATCTGGGCTTCCAGCACCCAAGCAGCGGCGCGTGGATCGGGGAGGACGGGTATTGGAGTCTGTACATCGACGGCGTGCTGGCCGGCGCGACGGGCTTCATCAGCAAGCCAGTACTCAACACCGATGCGAACGTCTGGATCGCGGAGAGCATCTCGTTCGTCGCGCCCGCGGCGGACTTTGAAGTCAGGCTCATGCCCAGAAGCGGCGGCGGCTTGGCGGCGTACATGGCGATCGATGGCATTTCGGTGCGGGCTGTCCCCGCGCCGGGGGCGTTGGCACTCTTCGCCGCCGGGGGGCTGTTTGCGCTGCGACGCAGGCATTGAGGCAAGCGGCGCCGGTATGCTCCACGCATGACGTGCATGTCGGGGTGTGTCTGCGTGGTCTGTGGGAAGCCGGCGACCTTGCCGCGGTCGGCAGGCGTGTGCGCACACTGCGATGATCCCTTCGCGGTGCTGGAGGTGCTGTTCGATCTGGGGCGCGTGCGCAAGTCGATGACGCGGTCGGCCCTTGCGGCGCGCCCGCCGAATCATTGGCGCTATGCGGAGCTACTACCCCTCGATCCCGACGAGCGCGCCTTTGCGTGGCCCGTGGGCTGGACGCCCGTGCTGGATGCGCCGCGCCTTGCGGATTGGACGGGGGTCGGTCGTCTTCGCCTCAAGGACGACGGGCGCAACCCGACCGGAAGCTTCAAGGACCGCGCGTCATCCGTTGGTGTTGCGCGCGCGATGCAACTGGGCGATGCGCGGATTGCCTGCGCCTCAACAGGCAATGCCGCTTCGAGCTGTGCCGGCTTTGCCGCGATGGCGGGCATCGGCGCGACGATCTTCGTGCCGCAACGTGCACCCAAGCCCAAGATCGCGCAGCTCTTGATCTTCGGCGCGGATGTTCGGCGCGTGCGCGGCAGCTATGCCCAGGCCTATGACCTCTGCTCACGTTCATGCGACGAGCACGACTGGCACAACCGCAATTGCGCGATCAATCCGTATCTGGTCGAAGGGAAGAAGACATGCGGGCTTGAGATTGCTGAACAGTGCGCGACGGCGCTGCCCGACTGGGTTGTGGTGTCGGTGGGCGATGGCTGCACCATTGCGGGTGTCGCCAAGGGCTTGATGGAGATGCATGAACTGGGATTCATCGAGCGCGTGCCGCGCGTACTGGGCGTGCAGGCGATGGGTGTCGACCCAATTGCGATCGCGTTCGAGACAGGACAACTTCCAGCGAACCGCACGGCGGCCACGATGGCAGACAGCATTGATGTGCCCGTGCCACGGAACTGGCACAAGGCGCTGCAGCGCGTGCGCGCATGCGATGGGGCATTCGTGCGCGTGGATGACGAGGCAATCGCCCAGGCGATGCGAGCAACGGGTGCTCGCGCGGGGGTCTTTGCTGAGCCCGCGGCAGCAGCGGCAGTCGCGGGTGTGAAGCAGGCGGTCGCGCAGGGCATTTTGGATCCCAAGGCCGACGTGCTTGCTGTCATCACGGGCAACGGACTGAAGGATGTGGACTCAGCCATTGCCGTTGCGGGCGAACCGAACGAGGTCGAACCCTGAGTAGCCCCGGGGCGGGGGGCTTCGCGGGGCCGATGTAGTACACTCTTGCGTTCGCCGTTCCAGGTATGCCGTGATATGACCACAACCTCGACAACAGCCGCGCTCGATAACGCAATCCTTCGGTGCAAGGAGCGCGGCATCGTGATCCCCACGTTTGCGCAAATGCGCGACCCTTCGCGCATGCCTGCGGATGTGCGCGAGCGCCTGAGGCACGTTGGCCTGTGGGACGTCGATCCGCTGAATCTCTTTCGGATCACCTGGAAGAACGAGCCTGTCGCACGAGGTGGTGGATTCAACCAAGGCAACTGGGTCGAGTTTCCACCGGCCCTGACGGGCGTCGATGCGCGCTTGGTTGGGCTGGTGGGCAAGTGGTTCCCCACTGGGGCGCACAAGGTCGGCGCGGGATTCGGCTGCCTGATTCCGCGCCTGATCAATGGCGAATTCGACCCGTTGACCAACAAGGCAGTCTGGCCTTCAACAGGCAATTTCTGTCGCGGCGGGGCGTTCGATTGCGCGCTGCTTGGCTGCGAGGCGGTTGCGATCCTGCCTGAGGGAATGAGCCGAGAGCGGTTCGATTGGCTGCGCGATATCGGCGCAGAGATCATCGCGACGCCCGGTTCGGAGTCGAATGTCAAAGAGATCTACGACGCATGTTGGGAGATTCGGCGCACGCGACCGGAGTGCATTATCTTCAACCAGTTTGAGGAGTTCGGGAACCCGATCTGGCACTACAACGTCACGGGGCCCGCGTTTGAGGACGCCTTTGATGCGATTGCGCGCCCGGGCGATCGCCTGGCCGCTTTCGTGTCCGCAACTGGATCGGCTGGAACGATCGCAGCGGGTGACTACTTGAAGACGGTCTCGCCTCACCTGCGCATCGTCGCGGTCGAGGCGCTGCAGTGTCCGACCATGCTCATGAACGGCTTTGGTGAGCACCGCATCGAGGGCATTGGCGACAAGCACATTCCCTGGATTCACAACGTGCGCAATACTGATGCGGTGTGCGCCGTTGATGACCAGCAGTGCGTCGATCTCATGCGTTGCTTCAACGAGCCGGCGGGACACGACCAACTCCAGCGGATCGGTGTGGAGCGCGGCACGATCGACGCCCTCCCACTGCTTGGCATCTCATCGATCTGCAATCTGGCCGCTGCGATCAAGACGGCACGCATGTATGGCATGGGCTCGAATGATGTCATCGCATTTCCCATGACTGACTCGATGCAGCTGTACGCAAGTCGGCTCGAAGAGGAGCGCGCGGCGCATGGTGACTATGACGCGTCGCTCGCCGCGAAGCACATCGGGCGCTGGCTCGAGGGATGCGAGACCGATCACTACAAGGACCTCACGGACGCGGATCGCAAGGCAATTCACAACCTCAAGTATTTCACCTGGGTCGAGCAGCAGCAGCGCGATGTTGACGATTTGCGGCGCCTTTGGGACCCCAACTTCTGGACGCAGATGTATGCGCAGGTCGACGATTGGGACCAGCACATCGAAACCTTCAACGCGCGCGTGGCCCGTGCATAGGTGAGACGACGATCGTTCATGGACACGATTACTTTCAAACTCAATGGTGCGTCATGCACGTTCACGGGCGATCCGGAGACGACGCTCCTCACTGTTTTGCGCAACCAGGAAGGGATCATGTCGGTGAAGGATGGCTGTGCGCCGCAAGCGGCGTGTGGCTGTTGCGCCGTTGAAATGAATGGCAAGATCATGCTTTCCTGCGCCGTGCCGATGCGCCGACTCGCGGATGGCGCTGTGCGCACGCTTGAGGGACTCGATGCGAAGGTGACCGGAACCCTCGCGGACGCGTTCGCGGTATGCGGTGCAGCGCAATGTGGATTCTGCATTCCGGGCATCGTTGCACGGGCCGCCCATCTTCTGCATTCGAATCCTGACCCGACGGATGCAGAGATTCGCAAGTCGCTCAATCAACATCTCTGCCGATGCACGGGTTACACAAAAATTGTTGAAGCGATTGATCGCGCGGGCGAAGCGCTGCGCACTGGCACGCCCATTGCGCACGAGCCGGAATCCGGACGTGTTGGCTCGCGTATGGTGAAGCACGATGCCCGGCGTGTTGTGCTTGGCCAGCGTCCGTTCGTGGCCGATATGAATCTTGAACGGCAACTGCACGGTGCACTGCGCTTGAGCGACCATCCGCGTGCGATTGTGACGTCGATCAATGTATCGAAGGCCAAGTCACTTCCCGGTGTCGAACGAATCTTCCTGGCGAAGGACGTTCCGGGGCAACGCAGTGTGGGGCTCATTGTGCCTGACTGGCCACTCATGATTGCTGAGGGCGAGATCACACGGTACATCGGCGACTGTATCGCCTGTGTCGCGGCGACCACACGCGAAGCAGCGCGCAAGGCTGCCGCGGCCATTGAGATCGAATACGAAGTGCTCGATCCGGTGTGCGATGTCTTTGAGGCCATGAAGCCCGACGCACCGCAGGTGCATGCGTCTGGCAATGTGCTGTCCGTTTCGAAGACCAAGAAGGGTGATGTGGACACAGCGCTTGCGCAATGCGCCCATGTCGTCGAGCACGAATACACCACGCAGCGCATTGAACACGCGTTCATGGAACCCGAGGCGTGCATTGCCACGCCAACAGAGCACGGCGTGAAGCTCTGGTCACAGAGTCAGGGCGTGTACGAAGACCGCCGGCAAGTGGCACTTCTGCTTGGCCTTGCGGAGAAGCACGTCGAAGTCGAACTCGTGCCCAACGGCGGTGGATTCGGCGGCAAAGAGGACCTCTCCGTACAAGGGCATACTGCACTGATGGCCCATCTCCTGCAGCGCCCCGTGAAAGTCGAGCTGACGCGTGACGAGTCCATCCGTGTGCATCCGAAGCGGCATCCTCTGCACATGGCCTACACCATCGGCGCCGATGCGCAGGGCAAGTTGCTCGCGGTGCGCGCGAAGATCACGGGTGACACCGGCGCCTATGCCTCGGTCGGCGCAAAAGTGCTCGAGCGTGCTGCGGGTCACTCCACGGGCGCATATCATGTGCCAAACGTTGATGTGGTCGCAACAGCTGTCTACACCAACAATGTGCCCTGCGGGGCGATGCGCGGCTTTGGCGCGAACCAAGCAACCTTCGCCCTTGAGTGCGCGATTGATGAACTGTGCGCACTTGCCGGCTTCGATCGCTGGCAGTTCCGCTATGACAATGCGTTGACTGAAGACGGGTCGACGGCCACGGGACAAGTGCTCGCGACGGGTATCGGCATCCGCAAGACCCTCGAAGCGGTCAAGGATGACTTTCAAAACGCCAAGTATGCCGGCATCGCGTGCGGCCTGAAGAACACGGGCATTGGGAACGGGATGCCGGATGCAGGCACAGCGCGCATCATCGTGCGCTCGCCAAACCACGTCGAGATTCATCACGGTTGGACCGAGATGGGCCAAGGCGTTCACACGATGGCGATTCAAACCTTTTGTGAAGAAACTGGCCTGCCGCCTGACATCTGCACCGTGCATGTGGATACGCGCTACGAAGCACCGTGCGGCATGACGACGGCGTCGCGCGCGACGAGCCTGGTTGGCAATGCCGTGATCGAAGCATGCAAGCCGCTGAAGGCTGCAATGAATGGTGGTGGTCTGGCGCAGGTCGTCGGGCGCGAGTTCTTCGGTGAGTGGATCTGTGATTGGACGAACAAGCCCGGCAAGGAACATGGCCAACCGATTTGCACGCATTACTCGTACAGCTACGCAACGCAGGTGGTCATTCTTAACGAGGAGGGCAAGATCGAGCGCATCATTGCCGCGCACGATGCGGGGCGAGTCATGAATCCTACGCTGTTCGAGGGCCAGATTGAGGGCTCGTTGCACATGGGTCTGGGCTACGCGCTCACTGAAGATCTGCCGCAAGAAAACGGACACTTGCTGTCGACGCGACTGAAGAAGTGCGGCGTGTTGCGTGCGCAGCAAACGCCGCCGATGGAGATCCGAGGCGTTGAAGAACCTGACGAGTTTGGACCATATGGTGCCAAGGGCGTGGGCGAGATTGGCCTCGTGCCAACAGCGCCGGCGGTTGCGAATGCACTTGCGATGTTTGACGGCGTGCGTCGGCGCTCACTGCCCATGACCGATGCCGTTGCACAGGCTTCAATTGACTATCGATGACGCTGGCACTGACCAACGCGACATTCATTGACAGAAACGCGACGTCCGTGCGCACTGGCACACTGGTGGTGAGCGAAGGCACCAATGGCACGATCGACTTCAACTCAAATGTGCCGCCAGGGGCTCACGCGATTGACTGCACTGGCAAGATCGTTACGCCTGCGTTCGTCGTTGCACACCATCACATCTATTCGGCACTTGCGCGCGGGATGCCCGCGCCGCCTCGCTCGCCGCGCAACTTCGTCGAGATCCTTGAACTCATTTGGTGGCGCCTAGACAAGGCGCTCGATCTGGATATGGTGCGCGCGAGTGCGCACGCGGTCGCGATTGATGCCCTCAAGAGCGGCGTGACATTTGTAATTGATCATCACGCATCGCCCAATGCAGCCCCCGGATCGTTGCACGCGATCGCGGAGGTGCTTGATGAAGCGGGTGTTGGTCACTTGTTGTGCTATGAGCTGAGTGATCGTGATGGGTCGGAACGCTTTGAACAAGGATTGCAAGAGACTGATGCGTACCTGACAAATCATCAGGGCTTGGTAGGCTTGCACGCATCGTTCACGGTCTCTGACACATCGCTCCAGCGCGCCACAGAACTAGCTCTGCGGCATCAGACCGGCGTTCACATCCATGTCGCGGAAGACCCCGCCGATGAGCAGCATTGTCTGCAGCATCATGACTGCCGGGTCATGGAGCGACTGGAACGCTCGGGCGCACTTGAGTCCCGAAGGACGATACTTGCCCACTGCATTCATTTGGACGACCGAGAGCGAGCGATCATTGCCGCGTCCAACGCGTGGGTCGCGCAGCAGACCGAGTCGAACCAGAACAATGCGGTCGGTGCGCTTGATCCGCAGGCCTTCGCTGACAAAGTCATGATTGGAACCGATGGTATGCATTCAGACGCCCTCGGTGCCGCCCGGGCGACGTACTTGATGGCGCAGCGCGCGGAAGGCGGTTTGTCTCCGCGAACCGCGCACGATCGCCTGCGTCGCGCGCATGCATACCTGGCGACCAATGGCTTTGCGGGCGACACCACGAACAATCTCGTGATCCTCAACTACAATCCGCCCACGCCCATCACGGCGGAGAATTGGCCCGCACACCTGATGTATGGCGTAACCCGAGCGCATGTGGATTCCGTGATTTCGCAAGGCCGTCTTGTGCTTGAGCGCGGGCGGTGTGTGCGCGTGGACGAGGACGCGTTGCTTGCCAACTGCCGCGAACAGGCCCAACGACTGTGGGAGAAGCTGTGACGATGAAGGCTCACACTGGCCTGCGCATCAATACCGATCGCCTCATGATGTCGATTGAGGAGCTTGGCGCCATTGGCGCATATCGCGATGCCGAGGCGAATGTCATGGGCGTCCGGAGACTGGCGCTCTCTGCTGAAGATGGCGCCGGACGTCGGCTGGTCATGCGCTGGTTTGAGGAAGCCGGGCTGCATGTCAGCGTCGACGCGATTGGCAATGTGTATGCCGACCGCGCGGGCCGTGACGCATCGCTGGCTCCGGTGATGTCGGGTTCCCACGTCGATTCCGTACCGACGGGAGGGCGATTTGACGGTGTGCTCGGCGTGCTTGGCGCACTTGAAGTCGTGCGCACACTGAATGATGCAGGTGCGATGACGCGCCGTCCCCTGACCATTGCATTCTTTACGGACGAAGAGGGCTGCCGCTTTGGAACGGACATGCTTGGCAGCGCGGTGGCAACAGGGCGCATTCCGCTCGAGCAGGCGTATGCGCTGCGTGATGCGGACAGAAAGAGCGTGCGCAACGAACTGCAGGCGATTGGGTTCTTGGGTGACGAGGCGGTAAACACACGCCGCCCGCACGCGTTTGTCGAATGCCACGTCGAACAGGGCCCCTTGCTGATTCATGAGGGCATTGACCTCGGAGTAGTATCGGGCGTACAGGGCATTTCTTGGCAACGCCTGACAATTTCCGGCGCAAGCGCTCACGCCGGCGCAACGCCAATGCACCTGCGCAAGGATGCGGGCCTTGCCGCCGCGATGATCAACACAAAGATCCACGACATGTGTGCACATGGAGACTATGGCTCGGACATGCGCGCCACGATGGGCGTCATCCGTCCCGAGCCCTGCATGATCAACGTCATTCCAGGGCGCGTGGTCGCGACGGTAGACCTGCGCAACCCCAGTGATGACGCCATGCACCGCGCCGAACATGCGCTCGATGCATACTGTAGGGAGCTCGAGCGCACGATGGGCGTGACGATTGTTTCGCAGCAGACGGCGCGCACGCCGGCGGTCGCGTTCGATGAGTCGGTGCAGCAAATCATCGAAGCCGCCGCGCGTACACAGGGATTGTCATGCCGGCGCATTCTGGCGGGCGCCGGGCACGACGCCCAGGAGTGGTCAGCGGTCTGCAAGACCGCGATGATCTTCGTCCCGGGCCTGAACGATGGCATTAGTCACAATCCTCGCGAGCTTTCGACACCTGAGCAGTGTGCCAACGGCATCAACACGCTGCTTGCCGTTGTACTCGCCTTGAGTGATGAAGTCGCATGAGCACGCTGCGCGCCGCCATGACGCAGACGGCAAATGCATATGAAGCGATGCCTGCGCGCATCGAAGACCTGCATACGCTGTCTGAACAGCTTGACGACATTCGTGCCGCCAATCTCGATCACCATGCGCAACTGATCATCCATGCTGCCAATGCCGGCGCTCGGATCATTGGCCTGGGCGAGTTGTTCCCCGCCCCCTACTTCGCACTGGGGCGTGACGCCATGTGGCATGCGCTGGCAGAGGACGCCTGCACCGGTCCCTCGACGACACAGATGTGCGCGCTTGCCGCTCGGCATCGTGTTGTCATTGTGGCGCCGATCTATGAACGTTGTGGTCGCACGAACGGGCGATTCAATACGGCCGTCGTGATTGATGCTGACGGCAGCGTCCTGGGGAAGTTCCGTAAGGCACACATCCCACGCGGCACGAACGAACAGGGCTCGTTTGATGAGTCCTTCTACTACGGCCCTGCAAATGAGTCGTACAACGCGCCGTCGGACAAGGTGTTGGGTCTGAATCCCCTGCTGCCGGTGTTTCAGACAAGTGTTGGGCGCATTGGTGTCAGCATTTGCTATGACCGACACTTTCCACATGTCGCAGAGGGCTTGGCCCATGCCGGCGCGCAGCTCATTCTGTCGCCCGCGGTCACCTTTGGCGCCAAGTCACAGCGCATGTGGGAGATCGAGTTCGAATGTGATGCTGCGCGGCACAATGTGTTCATTGGCGGGTCCAACCGCATGGGTGTCGAGTCTCCATGGAACCAGCCCTACTTTGGCGCTTCACACTTCGTGGGTCCCAACGGACGCTGCACGAACCTGAGCGATCATCCGAATCTCGTGATGGCCGATCTGGACCTTGGGTCGCTTGGGGCGCCCGATCCGTCTGGGTGGAACCTGCAGCGCGATCGCAATCCCGGCATCGATCGGTAGCTCAAGCGTTGATGTAGCTCACCGGAGCATCCGCGCCGAGCAGCGCGTTGCGCAACGCATCCATGATACGCAAATAGGTCAGATCAACCGGTCCATTGGCCTTGCCCTCGACAGTGCCGAGCGGATCATCCAGGCGAAGGCGAACATCGAAGCCGGCGCCGGAATAGGCCACGGCCTGGTTTGCAAAGGTCGCGGCGAATCGCACGCCGCCAAACCGAGCAAGCATGCGCGTCGCATCGGACGCACGCTCGAGATAGAACCCGTCATGGGTTGGCAACGCATCGAATGCTGACTCACTCCCGAAGAATCGCGGCTTGAGCACATAGGGCCCACCGTCCTCCGGACAGAAGATGTCGCAGTTGCCGCACTCGTTGCAGAAGTCAGCGAAGTTTGCAATCTGGTGCTTTTTGTTGAGCACGATGTCTGTGCCTGCATCGCGCGTCCAACCTTGGGCGGTGGGCCGCAGCACTTCGACCTGGATCGTCTCCGGAGGCATGGTCAGGCGAAAGTTTGCATCGTTCGGGCAGACTGGAATGCACTTGTCGCAGGTGAGGCAGTTGAAGAGTTCCAGCTTCGTGCCGACCTTCTTGGGCTCCTTGCTGTTGGCATCGGCGCCGTACCGTGGATCGTCGGCGACGCACATGGTGTACTGACGCGTATTGCGCAGAATGGCATGTTCGAGCAGTGGCTCCTGCCCATCGCCCATCGCACTGCGAACAATGAACTGCTTAATCGTGGATGCGCCAGCTGCTCGCATGCGCGTACACAAGGCATCAAGATAGCTCGACATCCGCGCATAGCCGCCCGGACGCAACGCGTCGGTGCAGACCGTGATTGGGGTTAGGCCAAGCGCGACGGCATCGGTGAAATTCCCGCGGTCGATTCCTGCGGAAAAGGAAATGGGAATGTCAGTACCAAAGGCACGCCGGAACTCGCCGACCAGTGTCATCGCGATCGGATGCAGCGCTTGGCCGGAGAGGTATTTCTCCTTCTCCGTCGCCGGCAGGAAATCGCCATCGTGCTCGACCAGAAGCGTGTTGGTGAACTTGACACCCAGTCCCAGCCCAAGCGCGTCGGCAGTTGCCTTGAGCCGCGTGACGAAGCCCGTCATTTGATCCCACTTGGTGTCTTTCTCGAAGGCCGACGCGGGCGCGTTGATATGGCGATAGCCCATGCGGTCGTGCAGCAGCTCATCCACGCGCTTTTTTCCAAGAAGTGTCGGGTTCAGTTTGATGATGCAGTGCAGTTGGTGTTCGCGCAGGAGGTAGTCAATGATGCGTTCGATTTCGTCGGGCGGGCAGCCGTGGAACGTGCTCAACGTGAGCGTTTTCGACACTGATTCTGGATATGCAAGCTCGCGCGCCCAGGCGAATTCGTCTGGGATCTCCTGGCGAAACCGTTCAACCAGCGCAGAGCAATCCTGCATCTGCTCGATGAAGGCGCACACCGTGGGTGACTGAATACCCTGCAGGTCGTAACCCACGCTCATGTCGAAGATGGTGTCGGACGCGGCGGGTGGGAGCTCGAGTTGCTCACACGCGCTGAGCATCGTCACGAGCATCATGCCCTTGACATACTCCTCTGCCGATTGTTGCAGCTTCAGTTCCTGCGACCACTCAACGTTGTAGCCGATGGTGCGCACGTCGATGCAGGGGCGCGGGATCTTCAGTTCGTCGAGCACCTGCACGGTCTTGAGTTCGATGATTCGCGAACCGGCGAGCCAGGACAGGGCGATGTTCTGGGCCATCTGCGACTGGGGGCCGGCGGCTGGGCCCAAGGGCGTCGACGCCCGCTGACCGTGGAAGCTGACCGAGAGGTCTAGGTCCCCGCCGCCCCCGAAAAACTTGGCCCGTGGCAGGTCGAAGCAGGCGTCCTGGTCGGCGAGCTCGCGCAGCATCCGTGCGACGAGCCTGCCAAAGGGATAGGGGACTAGTTCCGCCATGCGACCATTGCCCATCTCCGAGGAGCCAGGGGGCCATCGGGAAGCCACTGGAGCCAGTCTATCAGTGGCCGGCGTACTCCAGCGGCCGCTGCGGTGGCGAGTCTGCGATCGACCTAGCCCCGGAACAGGAAATATGGGTCGATTAGTCGTAAAATGAACGATTCGGCCCCGCGATCGAGCCGGGCGCCGCGCTGGACGTGCCGCGCGGCGATCGGAGAACGGGCCGACCTCGAGGGAGTTTCATCATGCGGGAGACATTCCGCGATCACGTTGCGCGCAGTTGGGCCGAGCCCTACAAGATCAAAATGGTTGAGCCATTGCGCATGACGACGCGCGCACAGCGCGAGCGCACCATTACCGAAGCAGGATTCAATACGTTCCTCTTGCGCAGTGAAGACGTGTACATCGACCTGCTGACTGATTCCGGGACGAGCGCAATGAGCGATCGCCAGTGGGCAGGCATGATGTTGGGCGACGAAGCCTATGCAGGCTCACGCAACTTTTATCACCTAGAAGAGTCCATGCGCGAGGTGTATGGCTATCGCAACCTTATTCCCACGCATCAGGGGCGCGGCGCCGAGCACCTCTTGAGTCAGATCTGCATTCGACCGGGCGATGTCGTACCCGGCAACATGTACTTCACGACGACGAAGCACCACCAGGAACTGGCAGGTGGGCGCTTTGTCGATGTTATCATTGACGAAGCACACGATCCGCAAAGCACGCATCCCTTCAAGGGCAATGTTGATTTCGATAAGCTTTCGCGGCTGATCGAATCGGTCGGCGCCGATCGCATCCCGTACTTGTCGCTTGAAACCAATGTCAACATGGCGGGCGGCCAGCCCTGCTCGCTCGCCAACATCCGCGCAACGTGCGAGCTGTGCCGTCGCCATGGCATTGCTGTTTTTCTCGACGCAACGCGTGCTGTTGAGAATGCCTACTTCATCAAGCAGCGCGAGGCAGGCTACGAAAGGGCATCGATGCCCGCGATTCTCCGCGAGATCTGTGATTGCACCGATGGATGCACGATGTCCGCGAAGAAGGACTCTCTCGTCAACATTGGTGGCTTTCTGGCGCTCAACGATGACGAACTCGCCGATCAAGCACGCAATCTGGTGGTCGTGTACGAGGGCCTGCACACGTATGGCGGCATGGCGGGGCGTGACATGGAGGCCATGGCGATCGGCATCAAGGAGTCGATCGAGGAGGACCACATCCGTGCGCGCATCGGCCAAGTCGAATACCTGGGCCGCCGCCTGATCGATGCGGGTGTGCCCATCGTGAGGCCCATTGGCGGGCACGGCATCTTCCTGGACGCTGCCAGGTTCCTGCCGCACATTCCGCGCGAACAGTTCCCGGCGCAGGCGTTGGCCGCCGCGCTCTATGTCGAATCAGGGGTGCGGGCGATGGAGCGCGGCGCCGTCTCGGCGGGCCGTGATGCGACCACAGGGGAAAACCTCTATCCCGCGTTGGAGTTGGTCCGGCTGACGATCCCAAGGCGCGTCTACACGCAAGCGCATATGGACGTCGTGAGTGAGTCTGTGATTCGTCTCCATGACGAACCGGAACGCGTACTGGGAATGGAGATGACCTACGAACCGAAGCACCTGCGGTTCTTCCAGGCGCGGTTCAAGCCCATGGTGGGCGAGGCCGTGCTGCTGGAAAGCGCTCTCCCTGCACAGTTGCAATCGACGCCTTAACCAACCTAGCACCCCGGTGATCGCGCCGCCCCCGCGCCCGGCCTCGGATCGGCGGTGAATGACCCCAAAAATTGGCCAAGTCCCATCTGGCTTATTCGGTTGAATCAGCTAGATTGGGGCTTCATGTCGCTCCGGTCTCGCGTCTTCGGGCTCGGCTCCCACCGGTCGGTATGAGGGGGTGTTGATACCAGGCGCACGCCTCCGGAGGGGCTGCGCCCGATAACCATGAATAGGCAGATTCCTGCCGGGCGCGAGTGAGGGAGATCTTCCACATGAGCATGACTGCGTTTCGTTGCCGCCAGACCACCAGGCTGGCGGGGACCGCGATTGGCCTTGCAGCAGCGGCCCCGCTGTTCTTCGCAAGCACGGCCTCAGCACAGGTGCAATGGCTCAATGGGCCATCAGAAAACACACGCCAGCTCTCCGGGCAGGAGCTTGCCCAGAAGCTGACGACGGCTTCCCAGCGGGCGTCGGCATCCCACGTGCTCGTGCGCCTCAACGCACCGATCACGCAGGAGGACAAGAAGGCGCTCGCCCATGCGGGCCTGACCTTCCTCGACTACGTTGGTGACAACTGCTACTTCGCTTCGATCGATCAGGAAGCGCTCGCCGCCGACCGGATCGTGGCGTCGGGCCAGCTCCGCTCCGTCGAGCCAGTCAACGAACAATGGAAGCTTCACCCGGACCTCGCTGCGGGGATCATTCGCCCGTGGTCGATCGTGGGCGAGCACATGGTGGCGCGCTTCGAAGGCGACAAGGTTGCGCCAGGCGAGCGCCCCCGCTTTGAGATGGAAACGGACGTCGCGGTCTATGTCAACTTCTATCGCGACGTTGACGTCGACACCGAAGGCGCGAACATCATCCGCCAGATGGGCGGGCAGATTCGCTCTGTGGTGCGCGCAACGAACATGATCGTCGCGCACCTGCCTGTGTCGCGCATCGACGACCTCACGAAGCTCGACGCGGTGATGTATGTCGAGCCGCCACTGCCGTTGCTGACGGAGCTGAACGCCGAGAACCGAGCGATCACGCACGTCGATCAGGTCAATGCCGCGCCGTACAACCTTTCCGGCGCCGGCGTCGACGTCCTGGTGTATGACGGTGGTCAGGTTCGCGCGACGCACTTGGGCTACACGAACACGCCGATCATCGGTGCGTCAGATACATCCGGTGTGTCGGATCACTCGACGCACGTCGCTGGCACCATTGGCGGTGGCGACACCGGCGCGCCGGGCATCGACCCGACAGAGCGCGGCATGGCGCCAAACGTGCAGATCATTTCGTATGGCTTCGAGCAGCCTGGCGGCTTGTCGCAGGGCTTCCTGTACACGGACCCGGGCGACCTCGAAGCTGACTACACCGAAGCGATCATGCTTTACGGCGCCGACATCTCGAACAACTCGATCGGCACCAACACCGCGCCGAACGGCTTCCCCTGCGATTGGGAAGGCAACTACAACAACACATCGATTCTGATCGACTCGATCGTACGCGGCTCCTTGGGCTCGCCCTTCCGCGTGGTCTGGGCCAACGGCAACGAGCGCCAGGTGTCCACGTGCGGCAGCACCTATCACACCACCGCGCCACCCGCGTGCGCCAAGAACCACATCACTGTTGGCGCGCTCAACTCCAACGATGACTCGGTCACCAGCTTCACCAGCTGGGGCCCCGCCGACGACGACCGCATGAAGCCCGATGTCTCCGGACCGGGATGCGAAAACGGTGGCGACGGCGGCGTGCGCTCGCTCTCCAGCGCGAGTGACACTGCGTATTCGGTGAAATGCGGCACGTCGATGGCTTCGCCCACGGTGTGCGGCATCGCATCGCTCATCATGGAAGACTGGCGCAACTTGTACCCCACCGATCCCGACCCGCGCAACTCGACGCTGAAGTCGTTGCTCGCGCACACGGCGGTGGACCTGTTCAACCCGGGCCCGGACTATCAGACCGGCTACGGGTCTGTTCGCGCTGACGCCGCGATCGATCAGCTGCGCACAGGCTTCCTGTTCGAAGCCGAGGTTGATCAGAGCACCTCGTATTTCGCGACCGTGATCGTTGGCCCCGGTGACACTGAACTGAAGATCACCATGGCATGGGACGACGCACCGAACACGCCGCTCGCGGCCCCGGTGCTCGTGAACGATCTCGATCTCGTGGTGCTCTCACCCAGCGCTGTGCGGGCGTATCCCTGGACGCTGGGCGGCCTTGCCAACCCGAGCGCGCCTGCGATCCAGAGCCTCGAGAACCACATTGACAACATCGAGCAGGTCTACGTTCAGAACCCCGAGCAAGGCGCCTGGCTTGTCGAAGTGCGTGGCACGAATGTGCCGCAGGGCCCCCAGCCCTTCTCGCTGGTCGCCTCGCCGTTCCTCGTGAACTGCTCGGATGCCGGCATCATTTCGATGAATGGCAACTCGTTCAACTGCGCCGACACGATCGACCTCACGGTCATCGACTGCGGGTTGAACACCTCTGACATGGTCACCGACACCGTGACGGTCCTGGTCGATTCGACCTCCGAGCCGGGCGGCGAGATGATCGTGCTCACGGAGACCGATCCAGCTTCGGCGAAGTTCGTTGGGTCGATCAACACCTCGACGTCGGATTCCGCGGGCGTGCTGCTCGTGACGCATGCTGACACGATCACAGCGACCTACAACGACGCGGACGACGGCACCGGCTCTCCGGCAGTCGTGACCAAGAACGCCACTGTCGACTGCGCACCGCCGGCCATTTCCAACGTGGTCGTGGCTGATGTGCAGCCGCGCGATGCCACGATCACCTTCGACACCGATGAGGCGACGACGGCGATCATCTACTACGGCACCGCCTGCGGCTCGTTGAGCTCGATGGAAGTCGTGCTTGGCGCGAGCACCTCGCACAGCGTGCTCATCACCGGGCTGACCGATCAGACCGATTACTTCTTCGCAGTTGAAGCAACCGACATCGCAGGCAATACCGCCTACGACGACAATGGCGCAACCTGCTACACCTTTACGACACCGGACATTCCGGACTTCTTCACGGAACAGTTCGCGGCTGGCTCCGATCTCAACGGCATGGCGATGTACCTCGTCCCCGCCGCTGGGGTAGACCAGTATGTCGCGTGTACGTTCCCGATCACCGGTTTCCCGACCGATCCGACCGGCGGCGTCACGTTGGCGCTGAGCGATGACAGTTCCTTTAACGTCGTGTTGACCGGGGGCGCCCAGATGTCCCTGTACGGCACGTCGTATGGCGATGCCTATGTCGGCTCGAACGGCTATCTGACCTTCGGCGCCTCGGACACGACCTACTCCGAGACGTTCACCGATCACTTTGCCGATCCGCGCGTTGCAGCACTGTTCGACGACCTGAACCCGACGCTGGGCGGCACGGTGTCCTGGAAGCAGGAAGCCGACCGCGCTGTCTTCACGTGGGACGGCATCTCTCAGTTCAGCAACACGGACAGCAACTCGTTCCAGATCGAGATGTTCTTCGATGGTTCAATCCAGATCAGCTGGGTGAATATCGAGTCCGGTGACTTCATCGCAGGTATCTCGGCAGGCGCCGGGCTCGACCCGGACTTCCTGCCGTCCGACCTGTCGGCGTACACCGCGGGTTGCGGGCCCCGTCCGCCTTCAGCAGGCAGCGCTTCGTACACCGCGGCAGCGGGGATCCCCCTGCCGATCACGCTGCTCGCCAGCGATGACGGCACGCCCGGCCCACTGACCTACACCATCGCCTCCTTGCCGACGGAGCCCCTGCGTGACGCCGGCAACAACGCCCTGATCACCAGCGTGCCCTACACGCTCGTGGGCGGCGGGAATGGTGTGATCTATGAGCCGGGAACCGGGTTTGTTGGTTCTGACAGCCTGACGTTCTTCGCCGACGACGGCGGCACGCCGCCCGATGGCGGACAGTCGGCCACGGCAACCGTGACGTTCTTCGTTGAAGGAACGCTACCCCTGCCCTTCACCGACGACTTCCCGGCCAACAGCTTCGATCCCATCAAGTGGACCGACGTGCAAAACGCCACCGTCGACGATGTTGGTCTGGCCGAGCCCTCCGCGCCGTTCTCGGCACGGTTCAACGGCAACCCGACGACGAATGGCGACGTCATCACCTCCGCGCTGCTCAATGCAGATGGCTACACCAATCTGGTGCTCAGCTACTGGTACGAGGAGACCGGCGGCGGCGAGACGCCTGACACGGGCGACGACCTGATCATTTCCTATCAGGACGATCAGGGCACCTGGATCGAAGTGGCTCGCCATCTCGGTTCGATGCCTGCCATGACCACGTACCTGCAGCAGAGCATCAATCTGCCTGCAAGCGCTGCACATGCCCAGCTGCGGATTCGCTTCCAGAGCAACGGCACCGGCGGCGCCTTCGACGACTGGTTCGTCGATGACATCTCAGTCGACGGCACTGCGCCGGCGAATTGCCCGGGTGATGCCGATGGCAACGGCACCGTCGACCTGAACGACCTGAACGTCGTGCTGTTCAGCTTCGGACGTCACCCGACGCCGGGCACCATGGGCGACGTGGACGGCTCAGGCACGGTTGACCTGAACGACCTCAACCTCGTGCTGTTCAACTTCGGGCTTGTCTGTCCGTAACTGACAGCGAACAGGTTGTGAAAGACGATCGCGGCCGCGGGGGGCATCACTCCGCGGCCGCTTTCATTTTTCTCCTTCAGAATGACCTACAACTTCGCGCCGACTATTGGGCGCGGCATGGCCCCGACTTGGCACAGCGCTGGCAAGAACAACCTTCTTCGAACTCAATCCCGCGAATAGCCCAGCTGCTCCCCGGCTCTTGCCCAGTGTTCAGGGAGCGCAATTGCGCGCGCAAGGCCACCCGGGGGGCTTTGGGCGCTGTTTGGGCGCTGTCCAAATCATCGAACTCGATACGACATCTGTGGGTGTCAGGGCCCAGCACGGCGAGAGTGACTCGCCTCAAGAGGGCCGACGGTAGCCTACGTATGTGATTCCCCCGACCCACCCGAACGAGCCGCCCGGTCCTGGCGGCGATGCCACCCTTCTGCTGCAGCGGGTGAGCGACGGGGATGCTGCCGCCGCGAACGACCTTCTTCCAATGGTGTATGCGGAGCTTCGGGCCCGCGCGGGAGCGTACTTCAGGGGTCAACCGGCCAGTCACACATTGCAGCCGACGGCGCTTGTTCACGAGGCCTATGTCAAACTCGTCAACGCGCCCGCGGACAAGTGGAACAACCGTGCGCACTTCTGTGCGGTTGCTGCGACGGCCATGCGCCAGATCCTCGTCGATCACGCTCGACGGAAGGCTGCGTCGCGGCGCGCGCATGATGCTCACGCCGCGGAGGCGACACTGCTTGAAACGCCGTCGAGCGGAGCCGCCATTGATTTGCTTGCACTGAACGATGCGCTCGACAAGCTCAAGGCCCTCAATGAGCGCCAGGCGCGCCTTGTCGAACTTCGCTTCTTTGGCGGCATGACGAATCAGGACGTCGCGGATGTGCTTGGGTTATCCCTTTCGATGATCGAGAAGGAATGGCGAGCGGTCCGGGCTTGGCTCGCGCGTGAGCTCACCCAAGGAGGCGGGCAATGAACGAGCGCGAGCGCCATGAGCGGGCGATGTCGATTTTTGACGTCGTGTGCGATCTGCCGGCACAGGAACTCCCGTCGGCGCTCGACAAGCAGTGTGGCGATGACCAAGAGCTGCGAGCGGAAGTTGAGTCGCTGCTTGCCTTTGACGACCCCGTGAGCGACTCGATTTCCTCTCGTGGCGCTGTGCAGGCGATGGCCGCCGATCTGATCGCCGACACGCCCAATAGTGCACCGGCGCCAACGCATATCGGGCGGTACCGGATCGTGCGCGAGATCGGCCATGGCGGCATGGGGATCGTTTACGAAGCCGCTCAGGACCACCCGGCCCGGCGCGTCGCGCTGAAGGTCATTCGCCAGGGGCTGACCTCACGTCAAGTGCTACGCCGCTTTGAATACGAAGCAAACGTCCTCGGGCAACTCGATCACCACGGCATCGCCAAGGTCTACGAGGCCGGCACCGCCACGGTCGGCAACTCCACCTTGCCCTTCTTCGCGATGGAGTACGTCGAAGGCGCGCCGCTTGATGAACATGCAGCGAAGCTCTCGGTTCGTGAGCGGTTGGAACTGATCGCGCGAGTGTGCGACGCCGTGCATCATGCGCATCAGAAGGGCATCATTCACCGCGACCTCAAACCGGGCAACATCCTCATCAAACAGGAGTCTACATCCGCTGGAAGCGCAGTGCGCAGTGCCACGCTTGTCGACACAATCGGTCAGCCCAAGGTGCTCGACTTCGGCATTGCCCGCGCCGTGGATGCCGATGCGCAGGCGGTCACCTTGCAAACCAATCAAGGCCAGCTTGTCGGCACGCTCGCATACATGAGCCCCGAGCAGGTCGAGGGCGGCTCGGCCAACCTCGATACGCGAAGTGATGTCTTTGCGATCGGCGTGATGCTCTACCGCGTGCTTGCGGGATGCCATCCGTATGACCTGTCGGGAAAGTCGGTTGCCGAGGCCGCCCGGATCATTCGCGACTCAGAGCCGCCCAGGCTCACCACCCATGACCGCGCTCTCCGCGGCGAAGTAGAGACCATCGTCGCCAAAGCCATGGAGCGCGATCGCGAGCGCCGCTACGCCTCGGCGCATGAGCTTGCTGAGGACATTCGTCGGCATCTGCGCGATGAGCCGATTCTTGCCATGCCCCCCAGCGCGATGTACCAGGCGCGGAAGTTTATCCGCCGCAACAGGGTGCTTGTGGGCGGGATCGCAGCAACGCTTGGCGCGCTCGTTATTGGCCTGATCGGAACGGTGTATTTCCTGCTTGACGCGCAGAAGCAGCGCGACGCTGTCGCGAAAGCGAACTCTGATCTGCAGGCGGTCGTCGACTATCAGGCCGCGATGCTCGAAGGTGTTGATCCAACCGAGATGGGCCAGAAGATTTTTGACGATCTGCGCGAAGAAGCGCGGCGGAAGCTCTCGGCAGAAACCGGCGAAGTGCCCAAACAACTCGCGTCATTCGAACAAGTGCTCTCTCAGATCAATGCCACTGCCATCGCATCGCGCGCGATGGACGCTTCCATTATGGCGCCCGCGGTCGATGCACTTGAGGCGCAGTTCGCGAGTCAATCTTCCATCCAAACTGACCTTCGTTCTACTGTCGCATCCATTTACGACTCGATCGGCTTGCCCGAGAAGGCGCTCGAGCAGGCGGAGCTTGAGCTGGAAGGCAAACAAGCTGATCCCGGTACCGAGCACGAAGCCGCCGCGGCGGAGGAGAAGATTTGCGAACTCCTGCTCAGCCTCGGTCGGTTCGATGAGGCGGAGCGCCGGGCTCGCACGCTGGCCGAGCAGCAAGAGCGCACGCACGGGCCCGACCATCCGGCGACATTGTCCGCTCGGCGGGTCTTGGCGATCGCCCTCACGAAGCTGAGCCGTCCCGATGAAGCGGAGGCAATACTACTGGACACTCAGCAGCGCCTCGATCACCTCGCCGAGGGGAACCACTCCTTGCAGATTGCGACAGACCTTGCACTCGCCGACCTGTATGTGGTTCGGCGTGAGATTGAGCGCGCCACAGAACTCTACGAACGGATCCTGGCCCGTCAGCAGCGGACGCTTGGCGACGATGACCCAGCCACCCTGGCAACCTTGGGCAGCGTTGCCAATACCTACTATTTCGCGAGAGACTACGAGCGAGCCATCGATGCCTTCGAACGGGTCTGCAATTCGCTCGAGCGCACCAAAGGCCTGGATCATCCCGCGACGCTCACCGCGCACCACAGTCTGGCCCTCGCATTGACCGAAGCTGGACGATTGGATGAGGCGGCGCCCATGATCTTCGACACGCTCGAACGCCAACGCCGCGTGCTTGGTTCGGATCACCCGGACACGGTGCGCACGCTCAGCGCGTCGGGGCGCTTGATGATCAAGCAGCAGCGCTGGAGCGATGCAGGACAGTACATGCAGGAGGCGCTGGCCATCGCCGAGCGCACGCTGGGCCCCGACAACACCAAGACACTCGACGGCTATTCAGATGTTGCGGTTGTCTTTCACAAGGCCGGACGTCCTGAGTCGGGGCTGCCCTACGCACGCAGGACGCTCGAGGGTTATGAGCGCGTGCTTGGAGCCGAAGATCGCCGCACGCAGATCCACCGCCAGGCCCTGGCCAAGGTGCTTATGGCCATGCACGACTTCGAACCGGCCGCTGATCTGCTCGAGGAGACAATCCGCGTGATGCAGCGCGATGCTCCGCGCTCCAGCATCGTGCCGGGCTCGCTCGGCAAACTGACAACAGTGCGGATCTGTCAGGGCCGCGGCGACGAGGCCGTCGATGCCGCAACCAGTTTGCTCGCGTGGTTCGAAGCGCAAGAGAACCCGAACCCCGCCGTCGTGAGTCGATGCCACCTGTGGCTCGCGCATGCGCACTACGCTGCCGGCGCCGATCAAGAAACGCAGACCTGGGCCCGCTCATCGCTCGAGCTTGCCAAAAATCGCGTGCCCGACACATCGTGGCCCATCGCCATGGCCCGATTCCTCGATGCGCTCGCGGGCTACAACCTTGGCGAAGTCACGGATCCCGGCGTGGTCCTCGACGCCCTCGCCACCTTCGAAGAGCGCGCCCCCGCAATGCTGCCCGAGGACTCGGCGGCCATCCTGCCCTGGGCGAAGAAGGCGATTGCCGAGGCTGGAATCGCCCCTGCGAGTCCGTAGCAGCCCCCCATCCAGGTTTTTCTGGCCCTTCTGGTAAGGCCACGCGCCCGCTCGCTCGTGTCCGGGGTGTGCGGCGGCGCAGTCGCCCCGCAAGACCCCCTCTGGGCACCAAACAACGCCCGAATGGCATGAAAGGGCAAGAACCATGACCAGCAAGAAGAACACGAAGAACCGTTTCCTGACCGCCGCCGCCGGCTTCGCGCTCCTCGCGAGCGCTTCGATGGGCTGTTACGTCAAAGACTACAACACAGCCGATCTGGGCGCGGTCACACTCCTGGGCAACGCCGGGCTCAACGCCAACACGTTGCGGCTCGCCACGCGCACCCCGGCGCAATCCGGCGCGTTCGTCTATACGCCAGTCGGCGGCGGGAACATCGAATACGTGAGCGCAGACTTCGACCTCATCATTGATACGGACGGTGCCATCTTCGGCGCTCGCACGACATTCGTCATTGGCGACATCGCCGCGCCGGTCTCGCACCCCAGCACCGTGTCGGAAGGCCTGGTCGTGGACATCCAGATTGGCAACGTCGGCGGCGGCACGGCCACCTATCTGCTGGCCTCCGTGTGGCTCGATGGCGTCGAGATCGTTCCTCAGCCCGGGCTTGGTGTGAGCATCACCACCGCCGCCTTTGTAAGCAACGTCCCTGCGTCAATCACCCTCAATGCGTCCGGCCTGCTCAATGTGACCGTCGACGGGCAGAACCTCATCACCGACTTCCCTGCAGGCTTCACACCCAGTGGCGGTGAGGGCGTCGCCATCAGCGGCGCCGGCGCCAACATCAACGTCGATAACGTCGCCCTCTACATCAACCCCGCCACGATTACGAACATGACCACCGCAACGCCCTACTCGTCGTTCCCGCTGGCCATCACGTTGGCATCGCCCGGCGATGTGATCGAACTTGGCCCTGGCAACATCTGTGCCTGGGACACCGTGGTCAACAAGTCGCTCACCATCCGTGGTCAGGGCATGGACGCGACCACGATCGACGCCAACCAGGCCGGGCGTGGTCTCGAGCTGACAAGCGGAACCGTGTCGATCGAGGATCTCACGATCGCCAACGCACTCGAGGGCGGCGATGGCGCCGGCGCACTGGTTCAACCAAACTGCACCGCAAGTTTCACGCAAGTCCGGTTCCAAGACAACAAGTCCTTCGCGGGCGGTGGCGCCATCACCCGAGTGGGGTCGGTACTGCCGGACATCCTGTTGACGGTCGATCGGTGTGCGTTCATTGACAACATCTCGACTCAGAGCGGTGGCGCTTTGTACTTCCGCGCGCAACAGGGCATCAACCGTGTGATGAACTGCCTCTTCGATGGGAATTCCGCTGTCGGAGGCGCGGGTGTGTTTGTCGGGAGCTCGGTTGCCGTAGGCTTCACGACCGACCTCGTGAACTGCACGTTCGTGAACCACCCGACCAGCGCAAGTCTGATTCGGAACTTCAACGCCCTGCACCACACCTCACTGACCAACTGCCTCTTCGCGGACAATGTCGCAGACACGCTGACCGCTCCGACGAATGGAGACCTCTCGATCTCCCATTGCCTGCTCCAGCCCGGCATGACACTGACAAACGTTGGCGACCTGGGTGGCAACATCACCGCAACCCCCGACTTCGTCGACGCACCCAACGGTGACTTTCAGCTCGCCCCGGGCTCGGCGGGGATCGACGCTGGGGATGCCGATGCGTATCTCGCCTTGGGCGGCGGCATGTTCGACCTGGCTGGGGCCGAGCGCTTCTGGGACGACACCGGCACGGCCGACACCGGCACAGGCGTCGACACCTACCTCGACATGGGCGCCTATGAGTTCCAGGGCACGACCCCAACGCCATGCCCGGGTGACGTCGATGGCGACAACGTTGTTGATCTCAACGACCTGCAGGCCATCCTCTTCAACTTCGGGAATCCCGGTTCGGGTGACCTGAATGGCGATGGCATCGTCGACCTCACCGACCTGCAGATTCTCCTTTTCAACTTCGGCACCGTCTGCTGAACGACGCGCCCCGCCGGTCTGAGTAGCAGCCCCCTGACACCCGTCAGGGGGTTTTTTCATTGGATCGAGGATTTCTTCCCCGAACGGTAAGGCCCAGCCCCCGCTCGCTCGTGTCTGGGGTGTGCGGCGGCGGAGTCGCCCTGCACTCTCCTCTATGGGCAACACGCCCGAACGGCATGAAAGGGCAAGAGCCATGACCAGCAAGAAGAACACGAAGAACCGTTTCCTGACCGGCGCAGCCGCCTTCGCGCTCCTCGCGGGCGCATCAATGGGCTGCTACATCGAGAACTTCAACGATGGCGATCCGGGACCGGTCACGCTCCTGGGCAGCGCTGCGATCAGCGCGAGCACGATGCAGCTCGCCACGCGCACGCCGGCACAATCCGGCGCGCTCGTCTGGGCGCCGCCCAGCACCGTGGACCGGTTCAACGCCGACTTCGACCTCATCATTGATACGGACGGCGCCATCTTCGGCGCTCGCATGACCTTCGTCCTTGGCGACATCGCCGCGCCGGTCTCGCACCCAAGCACCGTGTCAAGCGGTCTGGTCGTGGATATCGAGATTGGCAATATCGGCGGCGGCACGGCCACCTATGTGCTTGCCTCCGTCTGGCTCGATGGCGTGGAGATTCTTCCCCAGCCCGGGCTCGGCGTGAATATCACCACCGCCAGCTACGTGAGCGACGTCCCGGTCTCAATCACCCTCGATGAGTCCGGCCTGCTCACCGTCGTCGTTGACGGATTCACGCTTATTGCAAACTACGCCGCGGGCTTTACACCAAGTGGCAGTGAGACGATCGGCATCAGCGGCACGGGCGCCTTCATCAACATCGACGATGTCAACCTCCACACTAATCCCGCCTCGATCACAAACGTCACGACCGCCACGCCATACCCGGCGCTCGCTTCAGCGATCGGCGCGGCGACGCCCGGCGATGTCATCGAACTTGGCGCTGGCAATGTTTGTGAATGGGATACCGTGGTCAACAAGTCGCTCACCATCCGTGGTCAGGGCATGGACGAGACGACGATCGACTGCAACCGGCTTGGTCGAGGCTTCTCGCTGCAAAGCGGAACGGTGTCGATCGAAGATCTGACGATCACAAACGGCTTTAAGAACACCGGCGCGGGCGTTGACCTGCCGTCGGGATGCATCGCATCCATCTCGCGGGTTCGGTTTCTCAACAACGAGTCAACACTCTACGGTGGCGCCGTGCGTCGTGCGGGCTCAGCACAGCCCAGCCTGCCCATGCTCGTCGACCGTTGCGAGTTCATCAACAACATCGGGACCGTCGCCGGCGGTGCCCTCTCAATCGGGCCGGCCCAAGGGATCAATCTCATCACTGGCTGTCACTTTGATGGCAACTCCTCCAATGACGGCGTCGCGACATACATCCTAAGCGAATCGGGCGAGGGCATCACGACAGACTTCGTGAACTGCACCTTTGTGAATCATGTGCCTACTGTGAATGTTCGCCTGATCCGGTCCGTCAACGCGATCAACGAGACCACGATGACCAACTGCCTCTTCGCTGACAATGCTGCCAACAGCATTGCGGGCACCAACGGCGGCTCAGTGGCCCTCTCCCACTGCCTGTTCCAGCCCGACATGGCGATCGGCGGCACCGTGGACCTGGGTGGCAACATCACCGCGACGCCCACCTTCGTCGATGCGGTCGGCGGCAACTACCAGCTCGATGCCGGCTCGGCGGGCATCGACGCTGGGAACGCGGACGCCTACATCGCCCTCGACGGCATGCTGCTTGATCTCGCAGGACAAATCCGCTTCGCCAACGATCCCGGCACACCAGACACCGGCGCCGGCCTGGCCACCTACCTCGACATGGGCGCCTTCGAGTTCCAAGGCACAACGCCGTCAACACCATGCGCGGGCGACGTGAATGGCGACAACATCGTCGACCTCGCCGACCTCAATCTCCTGCTCTTCAACTTCGGCAACGATTGCAACTGACGTGCCACGCGGACGTCTTGACGCTCACGCCCGCCCTCGAAAGAGGGCCGGCGTGTTTCCCTCGCCGGTGAATTGTTCGGCAAGGCCATGCGCGGCTTCATGCCGTGCTGCGCATGGACCCGCGTGTGCGTGAAAGCGCCCGCGCGGGTTTCTGGTCCGGACCATCCAGGGGTCGGGCATCGGACCGCTGTGCAAGAGCCACCTTCCGGACTTGAACCGGAGACCTGAGCTTTACGAAAGCTCCGCTCTACCAACTGAGCTAAGGTGGCCAACGCCGTCGGGCTCGGGGCCCGCAGCGGGTCCGGAAGTATCCCCGCCAACCGCCTGCTTGGCAACCGGTCGCGCTCCGCAGCTCCTGGGAAACTACTTGGCCTTGGTCCACCGGTCGGCGACCGCGGCCCAATTCACGACGTTCCACCACGCGCCGACATAGTCGGGCCGACGGTTCTGGTAGTGCAGGTAGTAGGCATGCTCCCAGACGTCCAGCCCCAGGATCGGCGTGTGCCCATCCATGAGTGGACTGTCCTGGTTCGCGGTGCTCGTCACCTGAAGCTTGGTCGCCCCGTCGACGATGAGCCACGCCCAGCCAGAGCCAAAACGCCCGGCTGCGGCATCGCCAAACTGCTTTTGGAACGCTTCGAAACTGCCGAATGCTCGATCGATGGCCCCCGCCAGTTCGCCGGTTGGAGCGCCGCCGGCGCCTGGCCCCATGATCGACCAAAACAGCGAGTGGTTCGCATGACCACCGCCATTGTTGATCACCGCTTGACGGATCGTATCAGGCACGCGCGAGATGTTCGCCAATACCGACTCGATCGATTGATCAGCGAAGGGCGTGTTCTCCAACGCCGCGTTTACCTTCGTGACATATCCCTGATGGTGTTTTGTGTAGTGAATCTCCATCGTGCGCGCGTCGATGTGCGGTTCGAGCGCGTCGTAAGCGTATGGCAGCTTGGGCAGTTGGTAGGCCATGAATCCCTCCTTGTTACCGATCAATTACGTCGTTGACGTCGCTCAGGCCCGCGGTCAGATCGCGCGGGCCGTCCTCTGTGATCAAAACATCCGCTTCATAATGCACCGCCATCGAACCATCGGCGGTGTAAATGGGCCAATCGCCCGGCGTCTCTTTGGTTCGGCCCGTCCCGATCGCAAGCATGGGCTCGACCGCGAGCGTCATCCCCGGCAGGCATCGCTTGTGCGCATCGGGCCAAGGCGTCTGCGCGGTTGGCAAGACGTTCGATACCCAGGGGTCGGCATGCAGGCGGCGACCATAGCCGTGCCCGCCAAGGCCAACCACAAGGTGAAAACCGCATTCGCCTTCGACATGCCCCTGCACCGCCTTGGCCCACTCCAGCAGCTTGTCGCCAGGCTGCAGCGCCCGCATGCCGCGCGCGAGCGACTCCTTGCCACACTCCATCAGGCGTCGGACCTCTTCGGTAGGTTGGGCGAAGGAATAGGTCCACGCGGCATCGCCAATCCAGTTGTTCTTGCGCACGCCGATGTCGATCTTGAGCAGATCACCCGCCTGGAGCGGCGCCTTGTGCGTCCACGCGGTGCCGTGGACGATGCAGTCATTTACGCTCAGACATGCTTGGCTTGGGAAGGGCGGGTACCGCCCGGCCTTGTAGCGGTGAAAGCACGATGTGCTGTTGAGCTGCTTGAGCAGCTGCCCGACCTCATCATCAATCTGGGCCACCGTTACGCCGATGCGCATCCAATCAGACAGCGCATGGTGGATCTCGACGACCGCGCGGGCCGCTTCCTCCAGCCCGCGCACGTCCTTCTCCGATAGGTCGTTCCTTGCCCGCTGTCCTAGCATCGCCACAGTGTAGACTGTTGGTCTCCCGGCGGGACATGCGCCCCGCCAAAGTCGAATTGGAGCGAGCGATGTACCAGATCGTGCTCATCCGCCATGGCCAGAGCGAGTGGAACCGCGATAACCGCTTCACGGGCTGGCATGATGTCGACCTGACCAAGCAGGGTATCGAAGAGGCCAAGTTCGCAGCGAAACTGCTGCGCGAAGAGGGCTTCAGCTTCGATATGGCCTTCACGTCGGTCCTCAAACGAGCGATCCGCACCCTCTGGGTGATCATGGACGAGCTCGACCTCATGTGGATTCCCGTGACCCGCGCCTGGCAGCTCAACGAGCGCCACTACGGCGCGCTGCAGGGCCTCAACAAGGCGGAGACCGCCGCCAAGCACGGCGATGCCCAAGTCAAGATCTGGCGGCGTTCGTTCGACGTCCCCCCACCGCCGCTCGACATCAACGACCAGCGCCATCCGTCGCACGACCCGCGCTACGCCAACCTGCGCCCGGACCAACTGCCGTCGACGGAGTCGCTCAAGGAAACCATCGCGCGCGTCATCCCATACTGGGAGCGCGAGATCATCCCGAACATCAAGGCCGGCAAGCGCATCATCGTTGCGGCGCATGGCAACACGCTGCGCTCACTCGTGAAACACCTCGACAACATCTCCAATGGCGAGATCCTCGAGCGCAATGTCCCGACGGGCGTGCCGCTCGTGTACGACTTGGACGAGGACATGAGGGCGGTCGGCTCGCGGTACCTGGGTGACCAGGATGCCATCGCGGCGGCCATGGCGGAGGTGGCCAAGCAGGGTGAAGCGGCGAAGATCTGAGGCCCCTGCCGCGGCCAATCCCAGTCGGTTGGCCCGCTCCTACCATTCCCCAATGGAACAGGCCCGTTGGTCGGGCCGAAAGGATTGGTATGAACCGCCACCTCATGCTCGCGTGTGCCGCCGCCGGCCTGCTCTCGACCACTGCCGGAACCGCCCTGGCCTACAACCCGACGGTTGACGAAGTCGCGGCTGCGCAAGCTTCGCAGTCATTGGCAGCGCTGCAGCGCCCGATGACCGCTGCGTTCAAGGACGATCGCCTGGAAGACGTGATCGCGTTTCTCACACAAACGACAGGCGTCAACTTCGACGTGCGCTGGCTCGAAACGGGCGCAGGCGCGACGACGGGTCTCGACCGCGACGCCACCATCACCCTCGAAGTGACCACCCCCGCTCCCGCGATCAGCATCCTCGAGCGCATCATCGCGAAAGTGTCCGACGACTTCGACAAGGCGACGTGGCAGGTTTCGAAGTATGGCGAGATCGTGGTTGGGCCGCGCTCGCGCCTGAACGCCGACAAGCGCATGCGCGTGTATGACATCCAGGATTTGGTGTTCTCGATCCCGAGCTTCGAAGACGTGCCCGAGCTTGATGTGTCGAGCGTGCTCAACCAGAGCCAGGGGCGCGGCGGCGGTGGCGGCGGCGGCAACATCTTCAACACCACCAACACCGCTGCAGGCGAAACCACGCCCAAGGAAGAACTGGTCAACAAGATCATCGAGATCATCGAGACCTCGATCGAATCCGAGCAGTGGCAAGCGAACGGCGGCGACGGCGGCGCCATCACGGTGTACCACGGCACGACGCTGCTCATCACCGCGCCGGACTACATCCACCGCCAGCTCGAGGCGTATTCGTTTGGGGGGTAAAAATCACTCCCACTCAATCGTGCTAGGTGGCTTCGTCGAAATGTCATACACCACCCGGTTCACCCCCTCCACATCATTGATGATGCGCGAGCTGATGCGCGCGAGCAGGTCGTGCGGCAGGCGCGCCCAGTCGGCGGTCATGAAGTCTTCGCTTGTCACCGCGCGGATCGCGACGACGCGGTCATAGCTGCGCCCGTCGCCCATCACGCCCACCGATCGGATGGGCAGCAGCACCGCGAAGACTTGTGCCGTCGTGCGGTATTGCCCGGCGGCGGTGATCTCTTCGAGCAGGATTTCATCGCAATCGCGCAGGATGTCGAGGGCTTCGCTGGTCACTTCGCCCAGCACGCGCACGGCAAGGCCGGGCCCGGGGAATGGATGGCGCCAGACGATCTGTTCGGGCAGGCCCAGCACTTCGCCCAGCTTGCGCGCTTCGTCCTTGAAGAGGTCGCGCAGGGGTTCGAGCAGTTCGAAGCCGAGTTCTTCGGGAAGGCCGCCCACGTTGTGGTGCAGCTTGATGCCCGCGCTCAGGCCCGCGTGCCCGTGGCCTGACTCGATGACATCGGGATAGAGCGTGCCCTGCGCGAGGAAGTCGAACTTTCCATGGGATTGTTCGAGGGCCTGCGCTTCGCGCTTGAAGACTTCGATGAAGCGGTGCCCGATGCGCCGGCGTTTTTCCTGCGGATCGGTGATGCCCGCAAGATCTTCGAGGAAGTGCTCCGAGGCATCCGCGACGCGCAGGTCGATATCGAAGTGATCGCGGAAGGTGTTTTCGACAAGGCGGCGCTCGCTCTTGCGCAAGAGGCCATTGTCGACGAACACGCAGGTGAGTTGGTCCCCCACTGCGCGATGGATCAACGCCGCGGCGACGGATGAATCGACACCGCCCGAGAGGCCGCAGAGCACGCGCTTGTTCCCCACCAACTTGCGAATGCGCTCGATCGAGCGATCCAGGAAATCCGCCATCGACCACGAGCCCCGGCAGTTCGCGATTGAGAACAGGAAGTTGCGGAAGATGTCGATGCCGTGCGGCGTGTGCGTGACTTCCGGATGAAACTGCACGGCATAGAAGGGCAGCTTCTTGTGCTTGACGACGGCATGCGGGCACGTTGGTGTTGATGCGAGCGTGTCGAAGTGTGCATCGAGATTGGCGACCTGGTCGCCATGGCTCATCCATACGGTGGCGTGCTCAGGAATGCCATCGAGCAGCAGGCCCGCATCGCTCATCACGGGTACGCGATGCAGGGGCGCGGCGCCATATTCACGCCGCCCTGCGCGCTCGACGGAGCCGCCCAGTGCGACGCACGCGGCTTGCATGCCATAGCAAATGCCAAGGATCGGAATGCCGAGCTTGAGGACTTCGGGGTTGCACTCGGGCGCGCCCTTGTCATAGACGCTGGCGGGGCCGCCCGAGAGCACGATGGCCCTGGGCTTGCGCGCCTGGATGGCGTCGATCGGCTCATCGGGGGAGATGAGGTAGGCCAAGACACCCGCGTCGCGGATCCGCCGCGCAATCAGCTGGGCGGTCTGGGAGCCGAAGTCCATGACCAAGACGACTTCGTCGCTCGCGGCGCGGGGCGGGACTTGGCGGGTCTCAGCGTGCGCTGCGGGCGTCGGCATGGCATTGTCCTCGTGTGTGGTGCGAAGAGCTACGGTACTTGGCGTGGGGAGGCGCGGTCAATGCCGCCCGCCCGTCGTATGATGGTTTCGTGCGGATTCAAGCGCTCCGAGCCACGATCGCGGCAAGCCTTGCGCTCGGGGCATGTTCATCGCCCGCGCCGAGGCCCGATGCCCGCTCGGCGGACCCCGTCGAGCGCACCCTGGCCGCCGCCGAGATCATCCGCAACAACGACCAAAGCCGAGCGCCGGAGCTGATCGCGATGCTCGACAGCCACGACCCTGCTGTGCGGCTCATGGCGATCAACGGGCTCGAACGGCTCACGGGCCAGACCCTGGGCTACGCCTATTCCGACCCCGAACCGAAGCGGACCATCGCAATTGACCGATGGGTTCGTTGGGCCAAAGGCGAACCCGTGACCGAGGCGAGTGTTCAGGAATGACAGAGTGCTGCGGCAAACAGGATGGATGCTGTTCCAGTGCGACGCCTGACGTGCGCATCGAAGTAGTGAGCCAGGCGCGATACTTGGCCGGCGCGCGCGACCTGGTCCGAGCGGTCGCGGGGCGACTGGGCTTCGACGCTGCGCAGTGCGGGCGCATCGCCCTGGCGGTCGACGAAGCGCTGTGCAATGTCATCAACCATGGGTATGACAAGCGCCCCGACGGGCGCATCTGGATCAGCATCTGGCCCATGGGCGACCCGATGCCCGAGCGTCCCACTGGCATTCGCATTGTGATCGAGGACAACGCCAAGCAGGTTGATCCCGAGAAGATCAAGCCGCGCGACCTCGCCGAGATTCGCCCAGGCGGCCTGGGTGTCCACATCATCCGCGAGGTCATGGACTGCGCGACTTACGAGAAGCGCAACGGCGCAGGCATGCGACTGACCATGGAAAAGAAGCTGGACACGTGTCCGCCCAAGGACACCCAGTAGAGGAGCACGGATGGAAGTCAAAGAAGAACAACTCAATGGCCATCCGGTGATTGCGCCGCAGGGTGATGTCGACCTGGGCAACTCCAAGGACCTGCAATACCACTTGCGCCAATCGCTCAATAAGAAGCCCAAGCAGCTTGTCGTTGATCTTGGCGGCGTGCCATACATGGATTCGTCGGGCGTCGCCACGCTGGTCGAGGCGATGCAGGTGTCACGGCGCAGCGGCGTGTCGCTCGTGCTGTGCGCCATGACGCCGCGGGTCAAGTCCATCTTCGAGATCGCGCGCTTGGACAAGGTGTTCCGCATCGTCGACAGCCGCGACCAGATCACCAACGCTTAACGCTGTGAACGAGGCGCCGCTCCAACATGGCTCCCTGTTTGGCGCCCCCCTGCGCTTCGTCGAGACGATCGGCGCGCGCATCTTCGGCACAATCCGGCACATTGGCCATCTGAGCTACCTGCTGCTCGACTCGCTGCGCTGGTTGCTGCGCGGCGTCTTCAACAAGCGCGTGCGCCCGGGTGGCGCCGCGATGATTGCCCAGGTCGTGCGCGTTGGCGTCGCATCAATCTTCATCGTGTCACTCGTCTCTTCAGCAATCGGTTTTATCCTCGCACTGCAAATGGCACCGCCCCTGGATCAGCTTGGGCAGGTGACGCTCGTTCCAAACATCATCGCAGTGGCAACCTTGCGCGAACTTGGCCCGCTGGTTGCCGCGATCGTGCTGACGGGCTTCGCCGGTGCTGCCATTGCTGCTGAGATTGGCACGATGGTTGTCAATGAGGAGGTCGAAGCCCTTGAAGCGATTGCGCTCAACCCCGTGCGCTTTTTGGTCGTACCTCGCCTCACCGCGACCATGTCCAGCTTGATTTGCCTTGCGGTGCTCTCCAATGCGGTTGCGATTCTCGCAGCGGCTGTCGCCAGCAGACTCATCCTTGGTGTGCCCTGGCTCACCTACTACAACAACACGGTTGCGCAGGTCGAACCCGTCGACTTCCTGACGGGCCTTGTTAAAGCCGCTGTCTTTGGCCTGCTCATTGGCCTGATCGCGTGCGGCAATGGGCTCAAGGTTACGGGCGGGGCCGAAGGCGTGGGTAACGCCACGACGCGCACCGTCGTGCAATCCGTGGTCGCGATTGTTCTGGCGGACCTCATCTTCACCGTCGTGTTCTACGCGCTGGGCTGGTTCTAGCTGCGCCAGCCCGGCGGTGATTCGATCAGCCCGACTGCTTCGCGCATCACGGTCATGGCGACAAGTGCTGCAATCGCGAGTATGCCGAGGATGATCGCCGCCATCCAGACTTCCTGCCCCGCGCACCAGGCGCCTGCATACACGGGCGCCCAAAGGGCCGCTGCCCGATCGATGCGTTCACCGCGCCGCTCTGCGCGCCTGACCGGGCGCTTTGCCAGCCAGGTGGCGAAAAGCGCAAACGCCAGCGCCGCGGCGCCGCCGGACGCCGCAGCCTGCCAGCGCACCCAATCGGGCCACATCTGCCCTGTGCGGTCGAAAACCACGAGCGCGGTGACTATCCCCGCAACCAATGCGACCAGGAGGGTCGACAGCAAGCCACGCCTGGACAGGCGAGGCCGGCGACGCGCCAACCGATGCGCGATCGCAGCGGTCATGCCAATGTGAGCCGCAGCGAGCCAAAGGGGCCACATCATCAGAACGCCCGGAACGGGCATGAGCATCGCAGCCGCGTGGGCCAGCCCCAGCACCACAAACCCAACTGCAGGCACGTGCTTCGCCGCGGCGTGAAAAAGCAGGATAAGCCCCGCAGCGGAAGCGGCGGCGGACACTGAGCCTCGCCCAAGGGTCGACGCTCCCGCCAAGGCCAGCAAGAGCAACACCACGATCAGGACCACTGCACTGTCCCGATGAACCCGACCAGAGGGCAATGGACGCCCGGGGTGCAGCGCCTGGTCGCGCCGGAAGTCCAGCGTGTCGTTCAACACAGATGAGAACCCGTGAAGGGCGAGGGCGATCACGCCGGTGATGGCCAGCACAAGCCAAAGAGGCCACTCCAGCGCGGGGGGCGTAAGCGTCCCGCCCGCCCGGGCCACGAGCCCTGTCCGCTCCGGCGCCACCCCACGGACCCAGAGCACCACGAACCACACATTTGCGAGAGCCCCGAATGCAGTCGACAACCTGGTCAAGTGCAGGTAGGGAGCCAGGGCTTGGAACGCTGGGGCAGGCACGGGGGCGATGGTACGCGCCGCGAGCCCCTCGCGGGGCTACGATCCGCCCCCATGACACCCCTCGTCCGCACCATCGAGCCTGTCGACCTGGTCCAACTGGCCACGGAGGAAGCGCTCCAGGTGGCCATCGTGGTATCGCGCTACAACGAGTGGATCACATGCAACCTGCGCGAGGGGGCCGTCGCCGCCTTCGAGCGCCGCCTGGGCGGCACCGAATCGACGGTAACGATCATCGAAGCCCCGGGGGCCTTCGAATTGCCCCTCCTGGTGAGTGAGGCAATTCAGTCGGGCGCGTTTCACGCGGTCGTCGCGCTGGGCTGTGTCATCAAGGGCGAGACCTCGCACGACCAGCACATCAACCACTCAGTGTCGTCGACACTTGCACACATCGCAGCCGACCATGGTGTGCCAGTCGGCTTCGGGCTTCTCACCGTCGAGAGTGCCAAACAAGCTGAGGCGCGCGCCGGCGGGGCCATGGGTAACAAAGGCGCAGAAGCCATGGATGCGGCGCTCGACACATTGGCCATGCTCGAGGCGTTGGCACTGGTCGAAGGCGATCAAGCGAACGACGAAGATGATGACGATGAGGAACTTGAGTGATGGCCCGCCCGCGTGATATCCGAACGCTTGCATTCACTGCGCTCTTCCAATTGGACGCCGCGGAAGGCGACAATCTTGACACAGTGCGTGCATGGGTCGAGCACTTTGAAGCCGACGAGCACGGCGTGAAGTTCGAACCGCGCGATCGGCGCAAGGCGATGGCCACCGCGGAGGGCGCGTGGGCCAGTCGGCGCGAAGCGGACACCGCGTTTCGCGAGCTTTCACCTGAGTGGCCTGCGCACCGAATGCCCGCTGCCGACCGCGCTGTTCTGCGTCTGGCGCACTACGAGATGACCCAGACGACCAACGAACCGAAAGCCATTGTGAATGAAGCCATCGAACTCGCAAAGACGTTCGGTACCGAGCGCTCACCTGGCTTCGTGAATGCACTGCTTGATGCGATTCTCAAGCAGGTGCTGGCGCAACGTGAAGGAGCCGCGTAATGGCGCTCCTCAAAGGGCTCTTCGGCGGGCTCAAAAAGGGTCTCACGCGGACGCGCGAGACCTTCACGACGTCCTTGCGCTCGCTGTTGCACGGGCGCACTGTCGATGATGCGCTCATCAAAGAGCTCGAAGCCAAGCTCATCCAAGCCGACCTGGGCCTGGAAGCGGTGAACACGCTCATGGAGCGCGTGCGCAAGGAGTCGCGTGCCGGCACGTTGACCGAAGGCGACCAGGTCATCGCGTTCCTGAAGGACGAGCTGGCCGCATTGTGGCCTGCTGAGGATCGCGCGCTGCGGATGGCGCCCGCCGGCACGACCACCGTGATCCTCGTGACGGGCATCAACGGCGCAGGCAAGACGACCAGCATCGCCAAGCTCGCAAGCGCGATCGTACGCGACGGCAAGAGTGTGATGCTCGGCGCGTGCGACACATATCGCGCAGGCGCCGTGCGCCAGCTTGAGATCTGGTCCGAGCGCTTGGGAATCCCGATCGTGAAGGGCCAACAAGGAGGCGACCCCGCCGCGGTTGCGTTCGACGCGTGCGAGTCGGCGCTGGCCCGCAAGGTCGATGTGCTCATCCTCGACACCGCCGGGCGCTTGCAAACGCAAGATCCGCTCATGCGCCAACTCGCCAAGATTCGCAATGTCATTGGCAAGAAGATTGAGAATGCACCGCACGAAGTGCTGCTCGTACTCGATGCGACGATTGGACAGAATGCTCTGTCGCAAGCCAAGCACTTTCAGGAAGCCGCGGGCGTCACAGGTGTGTTCCTTGCCAAACTGGATGGCACGGCAAAGGGCGGCATCGCGGTCGCGGTGCGCCAGACCACGGGCATCCCTGTCAAGTTCGTTGGCACGGGTGAAACGCCTGACGACATCGAACTGTTCGAACCTAAGCGATACCTCGATGCGCTCTTTGCCGACGAAGCAGAGTAAGCTAACCCCGTGAAGGCGCAAGCGTATGAACGCGTGCTCGAAGCGGCGCGGCGGCTGGCGGGCTCGCCCGACCTGCACGATGTGCTGACCGTCATCATCGACGCGCTGCGCGACGTGTTGCACGCCGACCGCGCATCTGTGTTTCAGTATGACATGGCACAGGATGAGTTCTACGCCACGCGCGCGCATGGCCTGCCGGGGGACCTTCGATTGCCTGCGAATCGCGGCCTCATCGGCGAAGCGGCGCGCCTGCGCACTTCGATCAACGTGGCCGATGCATCAAAGGACGCGCGCTTTGACCCAACGATCAGCCAGCGCAGCGGTTTCGTCACAGGCGCGCTGCTGACCTTGCCCTTGATCGATGAAGCAGGTGCGTTGGTCGGCGTCGCGCAGGTGCTGCACGAAGCAGGCAACGGCCGCACGTTCTCTGACGAAGATGAAGAGGTCGCGCGACACCTGACGGATCAGGCGGCGATGGCCCTCCGCCGGGCAACATTGCTCGAAGCGGCTCGCCGGCGAGACGAACTCGAGGCCGAGCTGCGCATCGCGCGCCTCATTCAGCAATCATCGCTTCCCAAGGCGCTGCCGGTTCTTCCCGGTTGGTCGCTTGCGGCACACAGCGCGCCTGCCACGGAAGCTGCGGGCGATGCCTATGACGCGATCCATGCTCATGGCAAGCTCTGGCTTTTCATGGCCGATGCCGCGGGGCATGGCGTGGGCCCCGCCCTGTCGGTCAGTCAGGTGCTTGCAATGATGCGCATGGGCGTGTACCTCGGCGCCCCACTCGAAGACGTCGCTCGCCACGTCAATCGCCAGTGCGCAATTGATCTGCCGCACGGGCGATTCGTCACGGCGTTCATGGGCACCATCGAGCCAACGACCGGATCGGTGACGTTTGTCGCGGCCGGCCAGGCGCCCATCCTCATCCGCCGCGCCGACGGCACATTCGATTCGCTCTGTGCGAATGCTCCGCCGCTTGGCGTTGACGCCGAACTCGAACTCGAAGGCCCGAACACATCACAACTCTCGGCCGCGGATGCCCTCCTGCTCATCTCCGATGGCATCTTTGACGCGCGCCCAGCGGGCGGCAAAGCCCTGCGCGCCAATGGCGTTGCCAGCGCCCTCGCCAACGCGCCCACTTCCGCAGACGCCATGTGTGCATCGATCGTGCGCGTGGCCAACACCCACCGCGCCGGCGCGCCGGCCGAGGATGACCAAACGGTCCTAATTGCTGTGCGCTCTTGACTCTGTAGCCCTGGGATTCATTCCCAGGGTGTCCTACAGTTTCTTACTCGCGACATCGTCGCGAAGTTCAAAGCGTGGATGGGTGGACTCGAACCACCAACCTTTGGCTTCGGAGGCCAACGCTCTATCCAATTGAGCTACACCCACAAACATGACCACCCGCCCAAGTGGGCGGGAACATGCGATGATAGGGTCGGCGCACGCGGCCCGCAAAACCGCGGGCTCAAGGGGCGCTCGTGACGGTCAACCCAAACCAACCGCAACCCGGCGTCGCCCCCCTTTGGGCCGTGCTCAGCGTGACATGGCTGTGCAGCTTCAGCTCAGGCATTGGCTGGAACGGGATGTTCTTCATCACCGAAGACGCCCTCGGTTTTACGAAGCAGCAGAACCTGGTCCTCGCCGCAGCGTTTGGCGTTGTCTACACTTTTTGCGCCGCCACGGCGGGCAGGTTCATGCGCCTGCTCGCCAAGCGCGGGTGGTCCTTGCGCCGTTGGCTCGCCGCGATCGTGATCGGTACGGGCGCTGCGGCCCTGCTTCCATTCTTCGCGCGCGCCGCGTGGTCGATCTGGATCTTCGGTTTCTTCTTCATGACGCTCATCGGTTTCTTGTGGCCAACCGTCGAGGCGTATCTTTCAGGCGGGCGGCGCAGCAAGCGATTGCTCTTTGCGACAGGTCGTTTCAACCTCACGTGGGCATCGGCGCTGGTCGTGATGATGTGGTTCATCGCGCCGATCATTGAGCATGCGCCATTCATCGTTTTTGGCGGGCTCACATTGGCACAACTGCTTGCGCTGGGCATCGTGCTGCGCTTCTTCCCAGCAAACCCCGCTCCCGCAGGTCATGCTGATCAGGAGATGCTCGCGCACGAGTCCTATGGCATTGATCGTGCGCGCACGCTTCTGAAAGGCTTCCGGATCCTGCTGATGTGCAGCTATACGTTGCACGCGGCCTTGACGCCCATTCTGCCGCACCTGCTGAGTCAGCTTGATGTGCCTGTCGACCGGGCGGCGGTCGTCACCTCGATCTGGCTCATCAGCCGCTTCTTGATGTTCCTGCTGCTCGAGCGCTGGCATGGCTGGCACGGGCGCTGGCGCACCGCGATCTGGTCGGGCGCGCTCATGCTGCTCGGTGTGGTTGGCTGCGTGCTTGCGCCGAATCTGGGCTTGATGACAGCTGGCCTCATCGCGCTCGGCGCAGGCGTCGGCGCGGTGTACGCCGCGGCGCTCTACTACGCGATGGAAGCGGGCTCAGCCGAGGTCGACGCAGGCGGCTGGCACGAGGCGATGATCGGGATGGGCTACGCCATTGGTCCGATTGCCGCGTTGTTGATTGGCAGCGCCTCGGGCGCCTTCTAGCGCGCGACAGGCGCAGGAAAACCGGGCGGCAAATCCACTCGGCTCTCGGTTTGACCCGTCAGCACGTTCACGCGCCCGTAGGTCAAGCCGCCTTCGCGATACGCCGCGTAATACACCCACCCGCGCTGCTCGGCGACCATCAGTGACGTGTTCACCGGGCCCTTGAAGCGACCTTCCGCAACAGGCACTTCGCGCCAGGGCGAGTCTGCCGATCGGTCCGCAATGAACGCCCGTGCGTTCTGCGACACACGCACCTCGATCGTGCTGTAGATGCGCCCCTGCGCAGCAAGCGAACCAAACCGCAACGTCGCGCGTTCGAGCGGCGATGATTCGGCCATCGCCAAGAGCGTCTGATCGATGTCATGAAGCACATACGCAAGCTGGCGTGTGCCCACGATCCCGCGCACGCGGAAAGTAGTTACCGACGCATCTTCCATGATCTCGGAGCTCAGCGAGTGATTGAGAAAAACCTGCTGAATCTGCGAGGCACGTGAACGAGGCAATTCGGAGAACTCGAAGTTTGTCTCTCGCGCCCAATCCGCTTGTCCCATGATGCGATTGCACCCGCCCAAGACAGCGCAGACACACACCATCCACATCACACTTGCTCGCCTCATGACTCAATCCTCTGCCCATCACCGGCCCCACCCGCCGGTCGATTCACCACCATAGCCTCTTCGAGCGGCTTGCGGCGCAGATCGGGCACGGTGCAGCCCGCCGCGGGGTATCCAACGGGTAGCAACAAGTACGCCCGCTCATGCTCAGGTCGATGCAGGACGCGCTGCAGGAATTTCATCGGGCTTGGCGTGTGTGTCAGTGTGACAAGCCCCGCGTGGTGAATGGCGCTGATGAGCATGCCGCATGCGATGCCCACCGATTCCTCGCGGTAGTACACCTGCCCGCCATCATCGGTCTTGACGAGCGCAAAGACGACGATGAGCCACGGCGCGATCTCGAGAAATGGCTTGCTCGCATCAGTGCCCAAGGGCGCCAGGTCCTCAAGCCACCGGCGCGAGGCGCGACGCTCATAGAACTCGCGCTCTTCCTCCTCCGCCGCGAGTCGAATCTCCCGCTTCAACGCAGGATCATTCACGCACACAAACCGCCAGGGCTGCTTGTGGGCGCCGCTCGGGGCGGTCCCGCCCGTCCGCACGATCCATTCGATCGTCTCCTGGCTCACCGGCTTGTCGGAAAAAAATCGCACCGAGCGGCGCTGATCCATGATGTCGAAGTAGCGCTTGGCCGCCAGTTCGGGCGCGACCCCCGGGACGTAGGGCTCATGGGGCACTTGCGGCAAGTGTGGCGGCAAGCCCACAAATCGATCTGGCATCGGGCCATCGGTCATCCCCGACAGGGTGACATCGAACGCCCCAGGCTGCAACGTCCAGGGCAACGCCTACTGATAGAGCTTGCCGTCGTGCTCGATCCAGCCATCATCGCGCCAGCCCTTGGGATCGTGGTGCGTCCAGTGGATCACGCCCCCCTGCTCCGACCATTCATACTCACCCTTGAATCGAACGAAATCGCCCTCGCGCACGGGCACGCGCGGCGCCAGATCGATGTTGTGCGCCACAAGCACTGTCTGTCCAGTCGCCGTCTTCAGAATGAAGCGCTGGTGCCGATCGCCTTCGTGATCGTCGGGCAGCACCTTGATGATGCGCCCCGCCGCCTCGACGATCAGATCCGACTGGCCGTTGGCAAACGCTTCTTTCATCGCTTGCACTCCTTGGGCCGCGACTGCGTCGTCGGTCGGATCCTGCACCGGCGGGTTTGCCTGCTTGGTCGCCTTGGGTGGCGATGCGGGCGCCTTGGTGGCGCTCGCGGGCGACTGGGGGTTGCCCGATGCGCGGCTGGTCTGCCGGGCGACGGGCTGGTCGCCATCGCCCGCCTTCGCGCCCTGGCCAGTAAGATCAACACCTGTGAAGTGCTGAACCGCGAGCACAACGATCGCCAGCACGACGGCCCCTGCGCCGCCCACCGCGACCTTCTTCTTGCCGCCACCCGTGGCGCGCGGCGATCCCTTCGCCGAAGTCTTCGGTTGCGTCATGATCGCCTCACGTCATCCATGCTGGGCAGCGTGGTCAGCAGCCCGATCCAAAGTAGAACAGAACGTTCGACAGATCTGCGAGGTCGACGACGTTGTTGCCGTCGGTGTCGCCCGTTGACGTGTTGGCGCCGAAGTTGAACAGCACCACAGACAGGTCGTTCAGATCGACGCAGCCATCGCCCGTGACATCGCCCGGGATGACCGTAGCGCACTGCAGGAAGTCGATCCGAACATCATCGATGCCCGCCTCGACCACCGAACCCGCGCCCAGGTCGCTCGCGATGAACCGCAGCACCATGTTGCCCGTCGGCGTGACAAAGTCATCAACGCGGAACTGCTTGGGTTCCCACACGCCCAAATTCTCCGTCACCAACTCGAGCAGGGCCCAATTCGCGCCACCGTCGTTCGAGATGAGCACCGTCATCGAATCGTTGTTCGGATCGGCGCCCGCGTCATTGGAGTACCAGCGCGAGTAGCCGACAAACGGAATCCCGCTGCCGCTCGTCGCATCCATGCTGGGTGAGTCCAGCGTCACGGCGCCACCATCGATGTCGAATGAACCGACCGATGTGCCCGCCAGCGGCCCGGTGACCCAGCAAAGCGAACCCGCCGGCGACGCGTCGTCTTCGGGCTGGGCGCCGGTGCCTTCCGGATCCGCAAGCTCCCAGAAGCCCGAGGTCACGGTGCCGTCTGCCGATGTGCTCCATCCCAAGTCGACCTCGACATCATCGAGATACGTATTGACCTGCCCGGTGCCTGAGATGGCTTGGTACACGTTCGTCGGGGCGCCAACCGGCAGCACGAGCGTTTGCCCACCCACGCTGTCCGCCTCAATGTAGTAGCTGACCGGATCGCCGCAGCCGCTCGAGGGGAAGAGCCCCCGATACTGCCCGCCACCCAGATCACTCAAGGGCGACGAGACGAAACCCGCGCCTGTATCCACATACATGCGGCCTGACGAGAACTGGCCGCCATTGATCTCGTCGATCTGAATGTCGAGTTGATCGCCAAACGGGTTGACCAAGTCCTTCTCGCCCGAGGGAAGCCACAGCGCCAACTCCGGCACCGAGTACCGCAGCACGAACAAGCCTCGCTCGATATCGCTCACGATGATCGTGCCGCTCGGCAGGTACGGATAGTTGCTCCAAGCGCCGTTGAAGCTTGCGCCATCGCCTTCCGGATAAGTATCAAAGAAGCCAACTTCGACGGGCGCTGTGGGGTTCGAGAGGTCATGCACGCGCAGACCCGAACGGTAGTTCGCCGCGTAGGCAAGACCATTCTTCGTGTACAGGTTGTGGTCGATCGAATTGATGCCGTTGGTATAGCTGGGCAGTTCGACCGGGGCGTTGAGATTCGACACATCCATGATGCGCGTCGTCGTCGTGCCGCCAAAGGTCTGCTCGTCCAGCTCGTCGTCCAGATAGAAGTACTGGCGATCCTCGCTCAGCCAGCCCTGGTGGCAATAGGCCCGCGAGGAATAGGGGGTGATCGACATCACCACGGGCGCTGCCTTGTTCGTTACGTCGACGATCGAGAGGGCGGTGTCCGTGCTGCCGTTGCCAAAGCCCGAGCAGCAGAAGGCCACCTGCTTGCCCGCGTAGGGACCGCTCGTATACGTCACGATCTGTGCGTCATGCACATAGCGATCGGTCCATTGCCCGACATACACGGGCGCTGCAGGATTCGCGTTGATGTCGTAGAAGCGAATACCCAATCCGGACGAGCCGCCGCAGCGATAGATGAAGCCACTGGTCGTGTCGATCGCGATGTTGTGGCTCGAGGTCACGCCACCAGTCGTGACGTCAGACAGACGCGTCACGACGCCGCTGTCGATGTTCGCAAGGTTGTACACACGAATGCCTTGGCCGCCCTCGGAAACCGCATAGGCATAGGTGCCAAAGGTCTTGATGTCGTGCCAGATGCTGTTCGGCACTGCGGTATCCGTGTGAATGACCACGGGATTGTTCGGGTCTGTCACCTCGACGAAGACCGTTGCATTCGTCAAGGTGATCAGGGCATACTCGCGCCCGCTGCCCGAAACATAGCCCCAGCAGTCGGCGCCTTCGCCGGTCGGCGAACCCAGATCGCTTGGCGAAAGCCACGCATGCAACTGCACGTTGTTCGCGGCAAAGCCCGGCCCAAGCAGGCCATCGGGCCCAAGATCGCGCTCCACGGCCTGTTGCCCCAGGACCTCAGCAGGCGCACCAAGCCAGCCGCGACCGGCGGTCCAGCCGTTCCCCATGTAGTGCCCGTTGCGGTCGAGCGCCTTGGGGTCGTCACTGTGCGCCATCGCAACAGCACCCACGCCAAGCACCAATGCCGAACCGACCAGCAATGCACGATTGACCGCGCCGAACGCCTTCAGGGCCATGCGTCTTCCTCCAGAAAAAGGGAATGCCACGGTCGGAGCATACCGCGCTCCGTGCAAGGACCCAGCCCGATATTTCCAACTGCCCGCATTTGGGTAAACCGGAAGGTCCGGTTTGCGTCATTCGTGCGCCCAGTTTCACACCTCCAGGGGCGCATCTGCATAGGACTGCCAGCTCTTAATCTCCAACGTGCTGTCACCACGCCGCACTGCGGCCATCGCTTCCGCCAACCGCTCGGCAATCTGGCAATTCGTAACCAGGGGTACATTGAAATCCGCTGCTGCGCGCCGGATCACATAGCCATTGGTCAACTCGTCTTCCTTGTCGTGACTGGGCGTATTGATGACCAAGTCGACCCCACGCTTGCGGATGAGATCCGCAGCCCCCCCGGGCCTTCCATCACTGCCCCGCTCTTCCAAAGGCAGGCCACAATGCGTGACCTCCACATCGTGTTCATCGAGGAACTGTGCGGTGCCAGGCGTTGCATAGAGCTTCACTCCAAGCGACGCGAGCTGGCGCATGGCGCTCAACAGCGCGACCTTGTTCTCAGTTGAGCCGACCGACAGCAGAATCGACCGGATGGGGCGCCGATACCCGACTGACAACAACGCCTTGAGAAATGCCTCGTTGAAGTCATCACCCAAGCACCCCACTTCGCCCGTGGACGCCATTTCAACGCCGAGCGTGGGGTCCGCGCCATCCAGCCGCGTGAATGAGAACTGCGGCGCCTTCACACCCACATGGTGCAACTCAAACGCCTGCTTGTCCGGGCGCTCATAGGGCCGCCCCAGGATGATGCGCGTTGCAAGCTCGATGAAGTTCTGGTTGATCACCTTCGACACGAAGGGGAATGACCTCGACGCGCGCAGGTTGCACTCGATCACGCGCACGCGATTGTCCTTCGCAATGAATTGGATATTGAAAGGCCCCGTGATCTCGAGCCGCTTGGCGATCTTGCGCGCGATGTTCCGAATGCGCCGGATCGTCTCAAAGTACATGCGCTGCGCCGGAAAGACGAGTGTCGCATCACCCGAGTGCACGCCGGCATTCTCCACGTGCTCCGAGATCGCATAGACGACGATCTCACCTCGATCCGCTACCGCATCAAACTCGATTTCTTTCGCATTGACCAAGAACTTTGACACGACCAGCGGATACTCGGGCGACACCCGTGCCGCACGCTCCAGGTACCGCACGAACTCCTTGTCGGTCGATGCCACCGCCATCGCGGCCCCGGACAACACGTAGCTCGGACGCACCAGCACCGGATAGCCCACGTCCTTCGCAAAGGCCAAGGCGTCATCAATCGTCGTCACTTCGCGCCACTCGGGCTGGTCGATGTCAAGCTCATCAAGCAGCGCACTGAACTTGTGCCGACTCTCGGCTGAATCAATTGACTTCGCCGGCGTCCCGAGAATGTTGATGCCAACCCCATCCAATCGCACCGCGAGGTTGTTGGCGATTTGTCCACCCATTGCCAAGACAACGCCAAGTGGGCGCACGATGTCGCAAATGTCCTGCACGCTCTCGAAACTGATCTCCTCGAAGAACAACTGGTGAAACTCGTCGTAGTCCGTGCTCACGGTCTCCGGATTGTAGTTGAGCATCACAGTGCGATAGCCCATCTCGCGCAGCGTGAGCCCGGCGGTCACACAACACCAATCAAACTCGACCGAACAGCCAATGCGGTACGCCCCAGAACCGAGCAAGAGGACAGCGTTCTCGACAGGAAATGCGCCGTCTGATCGATCCGCGTTGTACGTGAGATACAAGTAGTTGGTCTGCGCCGGGTATTCTGCCGCAAGCGTGTCAATCTGCCGCACATGGGGTCGCACGCCAAGCGCCTTCCGCCGTGTGCGCACATCCTGATCGGTTACGCCGATCAATCGCCCGATGGCCTTATCAGAGAAGCCTTGCCGCTTTGCAGTGCGCATTGTCGATTCGTCAAGCTCGCTGATGACATCGCCGCCGGTTCGGCGCATCGCTTCAAACTGCACGCTCGTCCATACGACGTTGGCAACCTTGTCAAGGAACCAGCGATCGATGTGACTCAGCTCATGGATACGATCCACCGTGTAGCCGCGTCGAAAAGCCTCCACCACTGCGAAGATCCGGTCATCCGTTGGTTCGCGTAGATCGCGGTCAAGATCAACCGTTTCATATGGCCCATTGGCAACCAGTCCGTGCTTGCCCAAATCAAGCATGCGCAGCGCCTTTTGAATCGCTTCTTCAAAAGTACGTCCGATCGCCATGACCTCGCCGACGGACTTCATCCCGCTGCCCAGCTTGCGCGACACGCCTCGGAACTTCTTCAAGTCCCATCGCGGGATCTTCACGACACAGTAATCAAGTGCCGGCTCGAAGAACGCGCTCGTCACGCCGGTGATCGAATTCTTCAATTCGAACAGCCCGCGCCCAAGCGCGAGCTTCGCCGCGACAAACGCCAATGGGTAGCCAGTCGCTTTGCTCGCCAGTGCTGAGCTGCGGCTGAGCCGCGCATTGACTTCGATGATGCGGTAGTCCTCGCTCTTGGGATCAAGCCCAAACTGGATGTTGCACTCGCCCACGATGCCCAAGTGGCGAATCACGCGAATCGAGATCTCGCGCAGCTTGTGATACTCACGATTGCTCAAGGTCTGCGAGGGCGCAACGACGATCGACTCGCCGGTGTGAATGCCAAGCGGATCGAAGTTCTCCATGTTGCACACAGTGATGCAGTTGTCGAACTTGTCGCGCACCACTTCGTACTCAACTTCCTTCCAGCCTTCGAGATACTCCTCGACCAGCACCTGCGGCGCATGCGCCAGCGCCCGCGCAGCGTGTTCTTCAACCTCCTGCTCGCTCCGGCACACCCCGCTCCCAAGTCCACCCAGTGCATACGCAACGCGCAGCATCACGGGCAGCCCAAGTTGCTTGGCCACCGCCGCCGCATCCTCGGGCGTTGTTGCAACCTTGCTTCGCGCCGACTTCGCGCCAACTTCATTGAGTCGCTTGACGAACAGATCACGATCTTCCGTGTTGCGAATCGTCTCGACAGGCGTGCCCAGCACACGCACGTTGTGCTTCTTCAAGACGCCCGCATCATGCAACTGCAAGCCGCAGTTCAACGCAGTCTGCCCGCCAAAGCTCAGTAACAAGCCCTCCGGCTTCTCCTTGGCGATCACCTCTTCAACAAAGTCAGGCGTGATCGGCAGGAAATACACCTCGTCCGCCAGATAGTCGCTCGTCTGAATCGTCGCAATGTTCGGATTGATCAGGATCGTCCGAACGCCTTCTTCCTTGAGCGCCTTGATTGCCTGCGACCCCGAGTAATCAAACTCGCCGGCCTCACCAATCTTCAGCGCACTCGATCCAAGGATCAGCACACTCTTTGGAAGCTTCTGCGACATCGCTCCTCCGTGCGCGCACGCTCAGCGCCGCAGCATCCCCACGAATTCGTCAAACAAGAACGCCGTGTCCACAGGCCCCGGGCACGCCTCCGGATGAAACTGCACACTCCGGAATGGGCCATAGCTGTGCCGGATACCCTCATTCGTCTTGTCGTTGAGATTTTCGAACCATGGCCGCCAATCGCGCGGCAAACTGTGAGAATCCACCGCATACCCGTGATTCTGGCTCGTCACGAAGCAGCGCGTCGTGCCGCATTCGATCACCGGCTGATTCTGCCCGCGATGGCCATACTTGAGTTTGTATGTCTTCGCACCGATCGCGAGCGCTAGCAATTGATTGCCCAGGCAAATGCCAAACGTCGGCACGTTCTTGGCAATCGCTGTGCGCACACTTTCGACCGCCTTGCCCGCCATCGTCGGGTCACCCGGACCATTCGAGAGCATCAAGCCGGCAACCTCTCCACGCTCCAGACGAGCAGGCACATCGTCATCCCAAGGCACGCGCAGCACTTCCACACCTCGCTCCAGCAAACTGTGCACGATGTTGAATTTCGCGCCCGTGTCGATCAGCAGCACGCGCGACTTGCCCTTTCCTTCGCCATACAACACCGGTGCTTTCGTCGACACCTCCGCAACCAAGTTGTCCTTGTTCGGATCGCGCCAGGCGGGCGGCACCCCACCTTCAATCACTATGCGCCCCAGCATCGAGCCACGCTCACGGAGAATCTGCGTCAGCTTGCGCGTGTCGACACCGGTGATGCCCGGCACTTGTTCATCAACCAGCCATTCCGAGAGCGAACGCCCCTGCGCCCAGTGGCTCTGCGTCTCTGAATAGTCCCCCACAACGATGGCCGACGCATGAATCTGGTCGCTCTCGAATGACGTTGACAGGCCGTCGCGCTGCGCGTCTCTCGGCACACCGTAGTTGCCGATCAACGGATACGTACACACCACCAGCTGTCCGCGGTATGAAGGGTCCGTCAGCGATTCGACATATCCAACCATCCCCGTGTTGAACACCGTCTCGCCCGCAACAGCAGTCGCGGCCCCGAATGCGCGCCCCTGGAACGTCGTGCCGTCTTCGAGCTCGAGCATTGCGCGACGGCGCGCGGCAATCGGCTCGGCGCGCGGCAGATCGATGCGCACAGGCTCGCCCATCACATCCGCCACGGCTGACGCTCCTTGCACAATTGGCGTGCCACTGTCCGATGTGCTGACCATTGCCCCTCCTCCATGGGTTACACCGCCGAACTCGTGCTTGCGCCTGGGCGCGAACCTGGCTTGACTGCGGGCATCTCTGCGATTGCAGGCGGGACGTTCTTCGCCTCCCACACGTTGAATTCCAGTTGACACATCGCCCACACCGGGATGCCCGCGGGCGCAAAGCTGCCCTTGCTCCGATCGACGACCGCCGCAATACCGACAACCTGCGCACCCGCGGCCTCAACCAAGGGCGCGAGTTCCATGACACTCTTGCCCGTCGTGATGACATCTTCCGCGAGCAGCACGCGCTCGCTCTGCGCTAGGGCAAACCCGCGCCGAAGCGTAAAGTCTGTCCCGACACGCTCAGCAAAGACCGACCGCACACCAAGGGCGCGCGCAAGCTCATAGCCCCAGAGGATCCCACCCAGTGCCGGTGCCAGCACCACATCCACCTGCACACCTGCAAGTTGCTGCGCCATGAGCCCCGCAACGCGCCCGGCGCTTGCCGGGTCCTCAAACAACCGTGCGCACTGGCAATACCGATCCGAGTGCAGCCCCGAACTCAGCTTGAAATGGCCGCGCAACAGTGCGCCGGTCGACTCGAGAAGTCGCTCGACTTCCACCGCCGCGCGTTTGTCGATGCGCACGCTCATGCGGGGCTTCCTTCCTTGGACATTGCCTCGCTCATCACGCCGCGCAGGGCCATCGCCCTCTTCCGCACCATCTCGACAAACTGCATCTCGGAGTGGATCGGCTCTTTGGGCATGGGCAGGATGCTCCGCGAAACATGCATCAGCACGCCACAATCGCCAAGTCCCGCACCGGGGCGCGCACCTTGCCATGCCACGTCCATCGAGCCGCCCTGCGCACCGATGCCCGGAATCAACATGGGCAGCTCCGGGGCAATGCTGCGAATCTGCCTCACGCGCTGCCCGTCCTTCGTCGCACCCACAACCAAGCCAAGGCGCCCGCGCCCCTGGTCCCAGCGCACCGCGCGCTCCGCAATCCGCATCGCAAGGTCGTCACGCTCGAGGAAGTCTCCCGCGCCGAGATTCGACGTCAGGCACAGCAGATACGTCAGCCGATCGCCCCAACTCAGGAAGGGCTCGACGCTGTCCGCGCCCATCAATGGATTCACGGTGACCGCATCCGCGCCGAGATTGCCAAACACTGCTCGCGCATAGTGCTCGGCAGTCGTGCCAATGTCGCCACGTTTGGCATCGATGATGACAAACATCTCGTCAGGCACGTTCGCTCGCACACGTTCCAACATCGCCCATCCGCGCGAGCCCAGGCTTTCAAAAAACGCCACGTTGGGCTTCACTGCCGCCGCGAGGTCATGCGTCGCCTCGATGATGCACAGCAGAAACTGCTCGAGCCCCTTGATGCCCTCGCCAAAGATTGGATGCACATACGCCGGCGAAGGCTCAAGCCCGACCGAGAGCGGCGCGCCCGCCCGCTCAATCGACCTCGCAAGCTTGCGCAGCACGACGCTCATGACGCGCCTCCACGCACGACGCGGCCAAACAAAAAGGCCCGGGTCACGGGCCTTTGCCAACACGTCTTGGTTTGCACGTCCTGCGGATCGGGCAATGCGATTGAGGCACGACCCGAGGTCGCCCAACACGCACCCCCAACCACCGCTTGCTTCATCATCAAAGGCACATTGTATCAGGTTCCCGCCGACGCTGCTCGCGCCAAGCTCGCGCCCGCATCCACCACCCGATACACGCACCGCCCACCCGCAAACGTCGCCTCGACGCGGCCCCGAAATGTCTCCCCAATCCAGGGGCAGTTCCTGGACCTTGAGCCCACATGCCGCTCTTCGAACCGCCACGTCGCCTTCGGATCGATCAACACGAGGTCAGCAGGCGCGCCACTGCCAAGCGTCCCCTTGCCCTCGCCCATTGCTCCTGCCATCACCTTGGCCGGCGCGCTCGTCAGTTGCTCGATCAGGAACCGCAGCGTCCACTTTCCACGCACCACGAACCCGGTATGCAGGCTTGCGAACGCCGTCTCCATCCCGATGATCCCGAATGGCGCTTCGGCAAATCCCCTCGCCTTCGCACTCGCGGTGTGCGGCGCGTGGTCCGTGGCGATGCAGTCGAGTGTGCCATCCTCCAACGCCGCGACGATCGCCTGCCGATCGGCTTCTTCGCACAACGGCGGCTTCATCTTCGCATTTGTTTCACCCTCACCCACCCGCTCATCGGTGAGCAACAGGTGGTGCGGGCTTGCCTCCGCCGTGATTCGTGCCCCGCGCGCCTTGAGCCACCGGATCGCCTCGACCGACTCCTGATTCGACACATGCTGCACGTGGAATCGGCACCCCGTTTCCAGTGCCAGCATTCCATCCCGCATCACAATGAGCGCCTCGCTTGACCGCGGAATCCCTGGAATCCCCTGCCGCAGGCTCGTCGGCCCAAGGTGCATCGCCCCCGCGCCCGTGATCGAAAGTTCCTCACAGTGATCAAAGATCGTGGCCCCAAGATCCCGCGCATGCATCATCGCGGTGCGCATCACCGCTGCCGATTCAACCGGCCGCCCATCATCCGTGAACCCCGCGGCCCCCGCGCCAAGCAGCGCCCCGAAATCATTCAGTTCCCTGCCCGCCAGCCCCTTCGTCACCGCCGCCACCGGATGCACATGAATGCCGCCGCCCGATTCGCGCGCACGATCGAGGATGTACCTGGTCACCCACACCGAATCGTTTGTTGGGTTGGTGTTGGGCATGCACCAGACACTCGTAAACCCGCCCTTTGCCGCCGCTCGGCAGCCCGTCTCAATGGTCTCTTGCGCCTCCCCGCCCGGCTCGCGCAGATGCACATGAATGTCCAGGAACCCCGGCGCAACAACCAACCCACTCGCGTCAACTACTTTGTCTGCGCGCTCGGCGTTGATCACTCCTGGGCGCTCGACCGCCGAGATACGTCCATCTTCGCCAACCAGCACATCGCGCGGCTCATCCACACCATTGGCCGGGTCGATCACATGCCCGCCCGTGATCAGCATGCTCTTGCTCATGCCGCACCCCCGCTCACCAGCATGTCGAGCGCCGCCATCCGCACGAACATCCCATGCTCCACCTGACTCCGCACGAGACAGCGCGGGTCATCCATGACTTCGTCTGTCATCTCGACGCCCCGGTTCGTGGGCCCCGGATGCATCACCCACGCCTGTGGCGCGCACCGATCAAGCCGCTCCTTTGTGAGCCCATATCGCCTGTGGTATTCGCGCGTTGAGCCGAAACTGACTCCCTGGTGCCGCTCGAGTTGCACGCGCAGCATCATCACGACATCACACCCGCGGAGGCCTTCTTCAAGATCGTGCGCCACCTCGAACCCCAGATCCCGGAACCCATCCGCCACGAAGCAACTCGGACCGACCAGCCGCACCCGTGCGCCCAATCGTGGCAGCAAGTCCATGTTCGATCGCGCGACGCGCGAGTGGATCACATCCCCCACCATCGCGACCATCAGGCCATCGAGCCTCTCGCGCTGGAGCGTGGATTGCAACGTCATCGCGTCGAGCAGCGCCTGGGTCGGATGCCCGCGCGAGCCATCGCCCGCGTTGATCACCGCCGCCTTCGTCTCCCGCTCGATGACCTCCGGCGCGCCGCTGTCCTGATGGCGAAACACGATCACATCGGGCCCATTCGCCTCGATCGTGCGCACGGTGTCGACAAGCGACTCGCCCTTGGCGACGGATGTGCCTGCGGGAGTGACATTCACCACCTCCGCCCCGAGCCGCTTGGCCGCCACCTCGAATGACACGCGCGTGCGTGTTGAGTTCTCATAGAAAAGGTTGACGACGAACCTGCCTTGGAGCCGCCCGCCGGGCAAGGCCTCGCCCGTCTCAAATGCTCTGGCCCGCGCAAACAACTCAGCCAACGCGGCATCCGAGAGATCATTCACTCGAATCAGCCGTCGCCGACTAGTCGTTGCCACGGTTCGGTTCGCCTCCGGTTGCCTGCAACGGTAGGTCCCCCCGACTGGCCTTGCAAGAAATCCGCCCGCGGGAGCGCATCAGCCCTTGACATATTCCAATATTGGAATATATTCGAGCTATGGGCCGTCTCGCGACCACCGCCGATGTCTTCGCCGCCATTGCCGAGCCAAAGCGCCGGGAAATCATCGAGGTCTTGGCACGTCAGGGGGCAATGGCAGTCAACGCCATCGTGCACACCCTCAAGCTGGCGCAGCCCGCCGTCTCCAAGCATCTGGCGGTGCTGAAAGAGGTCGGGGTCGTGTCATCGTCGAAACGCGGGCGCCAGCGCGTCTACCGACTTCGGGGAGAGGAGCTCAAGGCTGTGCATGACTGGGTCAAGATGTACGAACAGTTCTGGAGCCATCAATTGAATTCGATTAGGGCGCGGGCCGAACATGCCGCGCGGGAACAAGCCGCAAACAGCAAGAAGGACGAATCATGACCGCAGCGGTTGGAGAAGAAGTGCAGTCTGTGCACATCGTGCAGCAGATCGAAATCAACGCACCGATGCGGGTCGCCTTTGACGCGATCTTGGAAGAACTGGGGCCAAGCGGAATGCAGCCTGACGGCTCATCCATGAACTGGAAGCTCGAGGCGTGGCCGGGTGGGCGCTGGTATCGCGACTTGGGCGAGCACAAGGGCCATCTCTGGGGTCACGTGCAAGTGATCAAGCCGCCCACGTTGCTCGAAATTGCTGGCCCGATGTTCATGAGTTTCGCGGTCGCAAATCACGTGCAATACCGCTTGTCTGAAGAGGGTACGCGCACGCGCGTCACGCTGACGCACACAGGTGTGGGGCTGATTCCACAGGATCTGCGCGAGGGCATGACGGAAGGCTGGGGCATGTTCATGAACAGTATTCGCGAGCGCGCCGAAGGAACAGCGAAGCACTAAGCTTGCTTCAAGGAGCCCACATGCCAAACACCATTCGACTGCATCGCGTGCTTCGTGCCAAACCTGACACTGTCTACCGTGCATTTCTCGACCCCGCCGCCGTCTGCAAATGGCTGCCCCCCTATGGGTTCACCTGCACCGTCCATCACGTGGATGCAAAGGTGGGTGGCACATACAGGTCTTCCTTCACCAACTTCTCGACCGGGCACGGGCACTCCTTCGGCGGAACCTATATCGAGCTCTCCCCGGGTGAGAGACTCGTCTACACAGGCACGTTTGATGACCCCAATGTGCCCGGCGAGATGCGGACCGAGACCACGTTTCGCAAGGTCTCCACGGGAACCGAACTCACCATCGTGCAATCAGGCGTGCCTGATATGATCCCGACGGAGATGTGCTACATGGGCTGGCAGGAATCGCTCGCGCAACTCGCCACGCTCGTCGAGCCGAACATCCCCGATTGAGGAACGCAACAATGGCCTATTACGTCGATGGCTTCGTCCTGGCCGTGGCCAAGAAGAACCTGCCCGCGTACAAGAAGATCGCAAAGCAGGCTGCCAAGGTGTTCATCGAGCACGGCGCGATCGAGTATTGCGAGTGCCTGCAGGATGACCTCGACGTTTCGTTCGGCTTGCCCTTCCCGAAACTCATGAAAACCAAGGCCGACGAAGTCATCATCTTCTCGTGGATCGTGTACGAGACCAAAGCCCACCGCAATCGCGTCGGCAAGCTGGTCATGAAAGACCCGCGCATGGCCGCGATGTGCGACCCCAACAATATGCCCTTCGACATGAAACGTATGGCCTGGGGCGGGTTTAAGACCATCGTCGAAGCACAGGCCTGACGCGCGCCACGCCGCCTAACGTGTGAGCATGACAGACGTAAAGAGCCCGATCGTCATTGCGGGTGGCTCAGGCTTCCTGGGCGTCTCCCTCGCGCATCATCTGTCAGTCGATGGGCATGACATCATCATCCTCTCCCGCAGCGCGCCAAAGGTCACTGGCCCCTGGACGCATGTCTCGTGGGACGGGCGCACGCTCGATGGCGATTGGCATTGTGCGCTCGATGGGGCAGCGGGCCTCATCAACCTCGCGGGGCGCAGCGTCGATTGCATCAAGACGCCCGACCATCAGGATGAAATCCTTCGCTCGCGGGTGGAATCGACCCGCGTGCTCGGGCAAGCGATGCGCGCGATCGACCACCCGCCTCCCGTCTGGGTCCAGATGTCCACCGCGCACATCTACGGCGATCCACCGACGGCCATCTGCAGTGAAGACTCCCCCACCGGTGTGGGTCTCGCGCCCACCGTTGGCCGCGCATGGGAGGCCGAGTTCGAAAGCGCCAAACTTGCCACGCAGCGCGGCGTCGTCCTCCGCACAAGCTTCGTCATCGGACGCGATCGCGGCGCGGGCTGTGGCGCCATGGGGCGGTTCAAGACGCTTGTGCGTTTCGGGCTGGGCGGCACCGTCGGTTCGGGCAAGCAAGGTATGAGTTGGATTCATGAAGAAGACATGAACCGCCTCTTCGAGCGCGCGCTTACGAATGAGACCATGCTGGGCGTCTACATCGCATCCGCGCCCAACCCGTTGTCGCAGCGGGAGTTCATGCGCACGCTGCGCAAGGTCATGAAAGTGCCCATTGGCTTGCCAAGCTTCGCCTGGATGGTTCGTCTCGGCGCACCCCTCGTCCTGTGCACGGATCCCGAATTGGCCTTGTACGGACGCTTTGTCGTCTCGAATCGCCTCGCAGAAGAGGGCTTCGAATGGCGCTATCCCGAGCTTGAGCAAGCGCTCATCGCGGTACGCTGACGGTGGCCCGAGCGACATCGCGCAACAACCGCGCGTGCAAACTTCAGCCGAATCCTCAACCGAACCGATCAACCTTGCATGGCCTCTTCTCAAGCGCCGGTGCAACCTGGCTCCGCGACCAAGCCGCCCGCAACCCGCGTCACACGGGACCAGTTAGTCGCGCTCGGGCGCTCCGGCAACCCTTGGGCATTCGTCCCCATGGGCGTGCAAGCGGTGCGCCTGCAACCGACGGATCACGAGCTGCGGTTCCTCCTCGCGGCGGCATACGCGAAACTCGGGCTTCGCACGAGCGCCCTGGAACTCCTGAAGGCATTGGCCATCGATCTGGGCGCGCACGATGGTATTGAGCAGCTGCTCAACGTGGTGCAGTCGCTGCCTTCCGATGCAATCTCCTTGGCCGATCGTCAATCCGTACTCTTCGCCAACCTTCGCGCGCTGACGCAGCGCACGGCTGACCCAATTGATCTCATCTCCAACGTGGAAGCTTGGGTCGAGCGCACGAGCCGCGAACGCCTGTTCCGCACAGTCGATGGCAACCTCATTCGCCAGGACGCATCGGGCGCGTGGGTGCGCTTTGCGAACGAGCGCGCTAGTGCTGACGCACTCTTCAAGGAACACACGGCAGCTGCGTCGCAGGGCATTCGCAAGCCGGTGTACTTCCAGGGCATCGACCCACCCTGGCTGCTCCGATTGATTGCGGACCAGGCGCCGGGCGCCAACCTTGGTGAACTCGAGGCGCTCGTCATCGTGTGCCCGGATGTCGATGCCTTCCTCGATGCGCTTGCGCTCATCGACCTCAGTGACGTCCTCGCACACCAGCGCACGCGATTGTTCATTGGCCCGAATTGCGGAGAAGATTTCGCCGCCCACCTTCGGCGCAGCATCGACTTCGGCATCAGCGGCGCGGTTTACGCCACGCCTGCCTTGGGCAACAAAGTGATTGCCGAGGGCTGTGTCGGCACTGCCTCGATCCTGAACGAAGTCGCCGACGAGCAAGCCGCCGAGTTGCGCGCCCTTCGCGCCCGAGTTGCCACGAACTACGATGGGCGAGACGTGGCCTGGTGGGCCGATCGATTCGCAGGAATCACGGGCGGCACAGCACCCGCACGCATACTGATCCCAACTTCGCGTCTCTCGACGTTCGTGCAGCATTCCGCTCATGATTTCGCCGACGCGCTGCGCAACCTCGGATGCGATGTGCGCATGCTCATCGAGCCGGATGATCACACGCGCCTCTCGTCGGTGGCGTTTGCGCGCCCATTTGCCGACTGGCAGCCCGACGTCGTTGTTTCGATCGGACACACGCGCGCCATGCTGTCAAACATCCTGCCCACCAACGTGCCGCTGGTCACATGGATGCAAGACCGCTGCACCGACTTCTTCCGCACTGACGCGGGGCGCTCTGTGGGCACCCTTGATCTGCTCGTGGGCTTCCCGTATAGCGAGTTGTTTGAGTCTTTCGGCTATCCGCCTGATCAAGTGCTCCCCACGCCCGTGCTCGTGAGCGAGACGAAGTTCCACACGGGACCGATCGATCCTGCCTTGCGAAAACGCCTTACGTGCGACATGGCCTTCGTGAGTCATCACGCCGAAACGCCCGCACAATTGGTCGATCGAATCTTGGCCACGCTGCCGCCTGAACAGCAGCACGTATCGCGCACGATCATGCAAAGCATGTTGCAAGCGTTCGAGGCACTCCTGGTCCGTGGCCTGGAGACACCGCTCAATGCGTCGATTGATGGCATCTGCGCTGATATCTGCGCGCAAACGCTTGGGCGTCGCGATGCCGAAACCGTCTCCATGGTATCGGCGGGCTATGGCTATCCGCTCGCAGAGCGCATCTACAGACACCAGATGATTGCGTGGGCCGCAGACATCTGCGAGCGCCGAGGTTGGCGGCTTCATCTCTATGGCAATGGCTGGGACAAGCACGACCGCTTCGCTCAATATGCACAAGGCGCGCTGCAGCACGACGAAGAGCTTCGCGCGGCGTACCAATGCGCCGCCGTGAACCTGCACGCCGGGCTTGGCAGCATGCACCACCAACGCATCATGGAATGCGCCCTCTCCGGTGGCTGCACGCTCACGCGCATCAAACATGAGGATGCTCGTTTGCTCGAGTGGTGGGCGCAGAACGACATTGCCAGCGAACCCGACTCTACTAGCGAGCCGGATCCATATCGGGCCGTGAACAACTGGCGATTCACACCTATTGCAGACCACTGGCAGTCGATGATGGTCCATGCACTCTACGCCCGGCTCGGCATGCCGCCGCAACACACGCGCGACGGATGGCAGGTGCTCTCACCGGAGCAGATCGAACAACCGTGGCATGATCGACATGGCGCGCCACTCACCTTCCGCGGCGCTTGGCTCATTGGCGATCCTAGCGAGAGTGGATTCTGGTCGAGTGCAACCCTTGAGCGTGCCGCCGACGCATTCATTTCCGACACAGAGCGCCGCGCGCACCTCTCAGCATGGCAACGATCGGCAAGCCTGGAATCGTTTTCCTATGCGAAGTTTGCGCGCGCAATGCTGGACAAGCTGGCGAGCTGCATCCAGACAGCTGCCGACCGCGGCTAGACCGCCTTCCAATCATAGATTGGATAAACCTTGATGCCCCGCCGCCCAAGTGTGGACCTTGCCTTGGCGAGCAGCTTTGCCTCGTGTGCATCGGACGAGACAATTACAGCATCAATATCGCGCACTTCCGCCAGGCGCCGAATCGGTACGCCAAGGATGGAACGCGCGGTCGCACGATCGTCAATGACACACACAACACGCAGACCCGCAGCCTCAAACGGATCAAAGCGAATCCGGCGCGTGTGTGCACCGGCTCCGTAAAGGCCAATGCGCGCAGCGCCCTGCGCCGCGCAGCGAGCGGCCGCGTATCGCACAAGCAATTCACACGCCGCACCGGGTTGCTCCAGTCCGCCTGGTAAAACAAGGGGCGGCAGGCGCTCGGGCGGCTGCACATGCGCAATGGCCTGCGCCGCGGCGACCGCCTCGCTCGCCTTCGGCGCCAACCACCCCCAATTCGCCAGCTCACGCACGAAGAGCAGCAGCGCCCGTGGATCGGCGTGCACTCCATCATCGAAATAGCATGCCCGCGGCCTGTGCTCTGCATCGCCAAGCGCGTCGAAAACATCGAGTACCTGAGCGCCGACGTGCCGCGCGGCTTTGTGCAGCGCGCTGTTGAAAGCACGAACTGCGACCAATCGCTGCACGAAGGTCCCGTTGATCGGATGCAAATCGTTGTTGATCGGCGTCACGGTTGGCGGCGGTGCGCAAATGAATCCGAGTGGCCGCTTGCCAACCAAAGTGTGCGCCGCTTCGACATACCGCTGCGCCACATCGCGCGCCACAGTGCCAATCCGCCTTTGGCTTCCCGCGTGTTTGACCACATGAAACCGACAATCGATCTCGCCGAAGTACAGCAGCATGCAATCGCCGCGCTTCGACTTGGAGGTAATGGCCTTGATCTTCCGGCGCACGTGATGTCGCGGCGTGCCCACCGAATGTGCAAGATGCGCCCCAAGATGCCAGACCTGCACGCCTGGCAACGCGAGGTTTGCTCGGCGCGGATAGATCGGCGCGAGCCGGTATGAACCGGCGAATACTGAGGTGTGGCTGTCGCCTATGACCTGTACCACACGCATTTCTCCATACACACGCCCGCGCTACGTGAGTCCCAGCACCGGCTGCCTGTCGTGCGAGCTCGATGTTTCACCGTACAGGCGATAGACCTTGATGCCTTGCGCAAGGAACGCCGCGCAGTTCTCGTATAGTCGATCTTCAACTGAGTTTGCCGAAAGCACGATTCCATCTACACCCATCCGACGCGCGTCGTCTCGCGAAACAACCGGGATGTTCCACAGCTCGCGCCCATGGTTGGACGCGTTGTCATCGATAAAACACGCGATGCGCACAGGGGGTTCGGCAATCGCCGCCGATCCCACCTGCGTGTGAAACCCAATGCCGTAGACCGCAACCGACGTGCATCCGTCTGCCGCCGCCTCGCCAAGCCCACGCGAGATCGCGGTCGCAAACGGATTGTCGATTGCAACGCGAAGCAGGCGCTGATCTGCGAGCACAAGCAATGGCCCCAAGTCGCCCGGATGCGCGTACTTCCGCCCTTTGAGATCGACGTTCAACGGCTCATGTCCAGGAAATCGCTCATGCACGCGCGCGTAATACAACAAGCAGTCGTGCAGATCGTTGCTGCGCACGCTTGTCCAGTAGTCCGGCGCCGCGCGCCCTTCACGTGTGAAGTGGTCGTGATAATGGCTCAGGTCCGGCCGCTCCCAAAGTGCGCCCATGCCCTTCGCGACCCAATACAGCTCGTTGTCGGCGTAGTTGTGGTGATACCCGTCGTACATGCCGCCGCGCCCGCCGTACATGCTGTCGAACCACGCACGTCCCATGAAGGGCGATCCACAATACCGACGTGCCGCGAGGAACTCATCGCCGTGCGGCTGCATCACCCCGAAGGTGTCGGGGAACCGCTCAAGAAACTGCTGGGCCAGCTCTTGCGCCGTGTGATTCGGATCGGGCAGCATGTCATCCCCGCCACTCACGACAACTCGTGCGTCTTTGGGCACGATCGACTTGCAAAGCATGTTTACGCTGCCAGGCCAGCCCGGGTAGTGGTCTGACCAGACGCAAAGGTCGGCGGGAATCTCGCCCCGCTCGAAATTCTGTAGCACCGCGATCTTGTAGCCCATCTCCCGCCACGCGGGCAGGGTCTGTCGGCACTTGTCAGGGTTCGCACTGGGGATCGCAAACCAGACGTCAGGGGTCTTCATGCGGTCCTCGCGAAACCATGGGTGCGGACCAAACCAAGCGCATCGGCCCAGTCGCTCAGGCCGCTTGAGAAGCCCGAATGACCGGCAACTGTTGCGCGTAGCCCGTGGAGGTGCATTGGCGGGCCACCTGCGCCGAGAAGTCCTATCCCGGGTGCGTTGCAGATGCCGATACCCAAGCTGGCGGGGCCATGGTGCGCCCCGACCCGCCTGGACCACGGAGCCACCATGCGACTGTTTGGGTACGACGCCTACGCATCGATGACCCGCTGCATCGACCGAGACGCCCCCCTGGTGATGGTCGATGTCGGCGCGAACGAAGGCCTCACCGCGCAGCGCATGCTCGATGAGTTCCCGAACGCCACCATCCACGCCTTCGAACCCTCGCCCGGCCCCTTTGCCAAGCTCCTCGCCCGCGCGGAAGCCGACCCGCGCATCCGACCCTACCGCCTCGCATGCGGGAGCGCCTGCGGCACAACCGAGTTCCACGTCACGCAGAACGACTGGTGCTCGTCGATCCTACCGCCCAGCGAACTCGGGAAGCGCTACTACGGCGACTGGTACGAAACACGCGAAACTGTGCAGGTTGAGGTCACGACCCTCGACGCCTGGGCCAAGGCGCACGGCATCGACACGGTCGACTTCCTCAAAGTTGACGCCCAGGGCTACGACCTGGAAGTGCTCAAAGGCGCCACAGAACTGCTGCACGCCGCTCTCAAGGGACTCAACTGCGAATGCCAGTTCGCCCCGGAGTACGAGGGCTGCGCGACCTTTTCGCAGGTTGACCGCTTCCTCGCCGAACATGGCTTTGCATTGCACCAAATCCACGAGGTGTGGGCCAAGGGCAAAGAGGAGCAGAGCTCCTATGCCGATGCGCTCTGGCTGCGTGTCGATGTGCTGCAGGCGCTCCGCGCGCGCAGCGACATTCCTGACCTCTCGCCGCGCGGCCGCGTAACACGAGCGCTCGAGCAAGCCGCCGCAAAGGGTCACCAGCGCGCTGCCATCTTTGGCGCTGGCCAACATTCGCGGCGCATCGCTGATCACTTTGCAGAGTTCCCGCTTCCAGTGCTCGCAATCGTCGACGACAACCCGCGCGCTCAAGGCACACAGCTTGGCAATCGCCCAATCGTCTCGCAACAACAGGCGATCGCCATGGGCGTCGATGTTGTTGTGCTGTCATCCGACGCCCACGAAGCCGCACTCTGGCAATCCGCTCAGCCACTGCGCGACGCGGGTGTCACTGTCCTGCCGCTCTATTCACGTCCTGAATCGTCAAACCCTCGGCGCGCCGCCACGGCCGCAGCCCGTTGAGACAAAATCATGCTCACCGCCACCAGCTTCGCACAAAGTGAAAGGCTGTTTTTCCGACGCCTCTCAAAGCTCAAATTCGACCCTGCCTGTTTCTACGACATTGGTGCGTCGAACGGGACATGGTCGAGCATCATGGCAGACTACTTCCCTGATGCTCGCTTTGAAATGTTCGAGCCGCTTTCGGGCCAGCGCGCGGACTACGACGAAGTACTCGCCCACCACCTTGGGTTGCACCCGGGGCTCCGAATGCATCGCGTTGCATTGAGCAACTTGAACGGTCAGGCCGACTTCTGGAACGAGCCCAACGGTTTTGGCAGCTCCCTGCTCACCAAGAACGTGCCCGCCAGCGAGAAGGTGGAAGTGCCCGTGCGCCGACTCGACGATTACGCACACGAGCTCGAACTGCCGCCTCCCGACGTCATCAAGGTCGATGTCCAAGGCGGCGAGCTGCGCGTCTTGGAGGGCGGACGCAACACTTTCGCCCACGCGCGCATCCTGCACTTGGAAACATGGCTGCGCCGCGGCTACGGCGGCGAGACGCCACTCCTGCACGAGCTCATCGACGCCCTGCGCCCGATGGACTTCCTCCTCGTCGACATTGGCGACTTCTGGCGTCATGACAGCGAAGAGCTGTACTCGGTCGACGCATTCTTCGCGCATCGCTCGCTCATCGATGAACTCCGTGCCAACGGCGCCGGCTTCCCCTGGGCGCCCAATTGGACTCCGTGATTCATGTTCACTCCCCCACTCATGCAGGATGTGTGCTCATGCTGACGCTCGTCACCGGCTCTTCTGGACTCATCGGCTCCGAAGCCGTCACTTTCTTCGACGCCATGGGCTTCGATGTGCTGGGTGTTGACAACAACATGCGCGCCGACTTCTTTGGCCCCAAGGGGGACACGAGCGCCAACCGCGCTCGCCTCGAATCAACCTGCCCTCGCTTCACGCATCGCAACCTCGACATCCGAGACCGCGATGCGGTCGCCCGCCTCTTCAGGAACACGCCATTTGACCTCGTGATCCACGCCGCGGCTCAGCCCAGCCACGATCTCGCCGCCAAGCGCGTCTTCGATGACTTCGAGGTCAATGCGCTTGCCACACTCAACCTGCTCGAAGCGTGCCGAATTCACCGCCCGGATGCAGTCTTCATCCATGTCTCGACAAACAAAGTCTATGGAGACAAGCCCAACACCCTGCCGTTGGTCGAGCTCGAAACGCGCTACGACTACGCCGATCCAGCATTTTCCAACGGCATCGACGAAACGCTCTCCATCGACAATTCGACGCACTCACTGTTTGGCGTCTCCAAGACCGCAGGCGATCTGCTCGCGCAGGAGTACGGGCGCTACTTTGGCCTAAAGACCGGCATCTTCCGTGGCGGCTGCCTCACCGGGCCGCAACACGCCGGCGTCGAACTGCACGGCTTCTTGAACTATCTCGTCGCGACCGCGCTCCAGGAGGGCCCCTACACCATCTTTGGATACAAGGGCAAGCAAGTGCGCGACCAGATCCACTGTCACGATGTCATTAGCGCCTTCTGGGCGTTCGCACAGGCGCCGCGCCCGGGCGAGGTCTACAACCTTGGCGGCGGCAAGCACAACGCCGCCAGCTTGCTCGAATGCATCGAACGCATCGCGACACACACCGGCAAGCGCCCACGAACGACCTACGACCCCACCAACAGAATTGGCGACCACATCTGCTACTACACGAACATGGCAAAGTTCCGCAGCCACTACCCGCAGTGGACGCAGGAATACACGCTCGACCGAATCGTCTCGGAGATGGTCGCCTGCGTGCAGGACGCTTCGATTCCCGCATAAACCGCGTGCATCGCCCCGGTGGAGCTGTTATCGGACGTCGGAATGGGCCAACCCTCCCGATCCCGCGATCGGAACACCGGGCTCCCCCAAACTGCCGGACTTCTCGTTGGACCTGGGCAATTGTCGGTGTAGCTTCACCTGTGCGCCGCACGGTCTCGCGACTGGGCGTCGCCATGCACAAATTGCTCGCGAGTCAGATCCAAGAGGAGAACAAGGCAATGCCCATCACCCCAGCAAAGGGAGCGCTTTGCGCCGCGGTTTCAGTTGCAACATTGGCGGCAGCAGCCAACGCTGAAGACCTGCTCATCGTCGATCTCACCATCACCAACCAAGTCACGATCACCGCAACCAGCGGCCTGTCTTCGGCAACCGTTGCCGGCAGCGACACAACCGGCGTCTACCTTGAGAATTTCTATGGCGTCGCAGGTGGGGCGCTCACCAACGCGCTTATGAGTGGCGACCTCACCAACGCCGAGAATCCCTCTGACCTAAGCCCCCGCCTGCTTCGAGGCATCGCGGGCGCGGACCCTGGACTGAACATCTGGAGCTTCTCGTCGGATTCCACAGTCACTTTCACCGCCGGCTCGCTGGCATTCGTTGGCTCGGGCACATGGTCGCTCAGTGCATCGGAGTATTCCGACATGCTGGCAGGCAACACCAGTGGCGACCTCTACTTTCCCGCTGACACTGCCGATGACATTGCCAATGGCGCAACCCTGATCGGTCAATGGCGGGTCGTGCCGACCCCAGGCGCCGTGTCCCTCGCGGGCCTCTGCGGCGTTGGCGCCTTGCGCCGTCGTCGTCGCTGAAGACAAGCCGAAGCAGGCTTTAGATACCCTGAGACGCGCCGTCCTCTTGTTCCGAAGGGCGGCGTTTTTCTTTGCTGCGCCTCGCCGGCCAAGAACCCCGCAACCACGGCACCCACATTCCAAAGAGGGTCGTGCCCCCCCGATACAATGGGAAACCGCGAGGGACCTGTGGCCAAACGATTGAGCAATCCAAGTGATTTGATGCGCGACACCGCGCGTGCGATGCAGAGTGTCGACGAAGGCACTTCGTGCTCGCAATCAGCTTTCAAGGTGAAAGGCAAAGCCTTTTTCTATGTCGGCGAGCAGGGCGGGCGTTTCAAAGCAATGTTCAAGCTCGACCAATCGCTGGGAGAGGCGCAGGACATGGCCGACGAAGCTCCCAAAGACGTGCAGGTCGGCAAGAATGGCTGGGTCACCGCCCGATTCTCGACGGAACAACCGATGCCGAGCCGACTTTGGAAGAAGTGGCTCAAGGAGAGCTACAAGTCCGCGGCTGGCCAGGGGCCGGTCACCTCGGGCGAACCCCGTAACTGATCATCGCGCTTTCGATCTGCTCCTGCTCTGTCGTCTCCGGATACAGCCGGTACCGCGGCGCGATGATCTCGCTCACCTCTTGCGCTATCACCCGGAATACCGACTTGAACGGGAACTGGCCTTGGGTCATGCCAAGCAGCACCGCTTCAATCTCGGCGAACCCATCGTCGCCGGCGCGGAGTTCTTGAGCAGCGCCCCGAATCTGATAGCCGCGCTGCGTGAACACATTCACGAAGCTCACGCACGCACGCCCATGCTCGCGGATGTTTCGTGCCGACCTTGGTGATGCGATATTCGCAATGACAATCGAATCGCCATTGAAGACCGCAAAGATCTCTTTGGGGGAAACATTCGGCTCCCCCGCCGCAGAACAAGTCGCAAGCCAGCACAGCACGCTCTCCCCAGCCGAGCGAATTGTCTTCCCGTCCAGCATTGATGACGCCTCCGACGCACGCCCACGACCAAACACCCAGGCCTGAAATGAGAAAGTCCTTCGACGCACTCGCCGAAGATCTCTTCTTCTTATGCACAAGCTTCGAGCGGGTCCGCGTGAAAGGACACCGGTCCTCCTTTTTTCGACTCAGGTCGGCCTCTGGAAACTGGAGACGCCGACTCTGAGTTCGCGGTGTGGGCAGGACTGGGGACAGCTTGCGCAAAGTGGTCTCCGCCTTTGGCCGGTGGTGGTTGGCAAGCGAGGGGCCAGAGCGAAGGAAGGCAGGGAGAGGAAAATGGGGGAGATGGGGAGAGATTGGGGTGTCGAAAATGAGGTGAGAAGACGACAGTTTGATTTTTGGATGCCCCGAGGCGCGGGTAGAGTGAGCGAGCACAAATCAGGAGTGTCCCGCACGATCGCCAGCACAGCCGATCGCGAGACTCGAGAATCAGGGAGTTTTTCAATGACATATTTGAATGTGCGGCTCGGGCTGCTCGGCCTGGTCGCGTCGGCGACAATGTCGCCAACGACGCTCGCGGGTCCGGCCAACCTTCTCGACGACGGGAACTTCTCGATGGCAACATCGGGCGGCCTTAGCAGCAACTCCGCATGGAGCCTGACTGCGAACACGCCGGACGGGTTCAACTTGGGTGCCCAGTTCCAGACCGGGTTCGCGAACGCGCAGAACACCGGTGTCGGCGGCACCGAGCCGCCCGGAACCGGCACCGGGATCTGGTTCCGTTCATTCGAAGGGAATCAGGGCGGCTCGGGCGAGCCTCTTGCACAGGCATCGCTCACGCAGTCGGTCATGGCCCCGGCAAACGGCGACTACACCCTGATGTTCGCCGCCGGGCGGGAGACGAACTTTATCGCTGGGCAGTGGTTCGTGTCGCTGTCGTCCAACGGCATCGGGAGCCCATCGGTGTTGGTCGACCTGCTCACCGCTGCGATCCCGGACGGGAACCTCGGCGGCGCGGCCTCGGGGAACCCGGGCGGCACGCTGTTCTCGATCACCCTTCCGGGCGTATCGGTCGGGGATACGCTCACGGTGACAGCCGTGATGGTCAACGGTCAGGATTCACAGATCCCGGGCGGACAATCGGGATTCCTCGACTCGTTTGCTCTCGTTCCTGCCCCTGGTGCGTTGGCGCTCCCGTCGGTCGCCTTCCTCGTCGCTGGCTGCAGGGGCAGACGGCGCAGGTAGCGGTGCAAACCAACCGACGAAGGTCGGCGCAGCCGTGTCTCGGCGCGAACCCATCCTCGCAATAGCAAAGCCCTTCGGCGCGCTCGCCGAAGGGCTCTTTTTTCAATCACGAATCTCAAGCTAGTCGGGGTGACAGAACTCCAGTTGAACTTTTTGCGACCCAGATCTGCCTCTGGAAGCCAGAAACGCTGATCGTATTATCTCGAGGCTGAAGCTTTCTGTTGGGCGCAGTGAATCCACCGCCCCTGAACCTCTCGAGCTCCGTTCTTCCAACAGGCCTGCGACCGAAGGGTGACCGGCCGACTCGCCGCTGAGTTAAATTCGACTACCCTTTCAGCGCCGAGAGATCTGCGCCGTGGTTGATGTGGAACGCTTGGCCGTCGATCACGAGGGCCGGGACCGACTTCACGCCGGAGCTTTCCGCCTCAGCGATACGGCCCGCTTGATCACCGAGATGCACGATCTCGACATTGAACCGGTCCCGGTCGAGGCCTTCCGCTACGGTTCGCTCGGCATCGACGCAGACGGGGCATCCGGCATGATAGAAAACAGCTTTCGTCGACATGTTCAACTCCGTTAATGGGTTGTGTGGCGGTGAATCGAGGCGACACCATGTCGCCTCTCGGGATCAGACGATCAGATCAGAAATCTCCAGGCTCGACGTACGGCTGGCTCCACAGGATGGCGGTCATCAGCACCGCCTTACGCCACGCCTCGTACATCCCTTGCACGTCCTTGTCGCTGTGCCCACCCCGCGCGAGAAACGGCTTGAGCGTCGTCGTGATCGGGTAGTGCAGCGCGATGACGTAGCGCATCGGGATGTGGTCGACGGCCTCGACACCGTCGGTGCGGTTCTTCTTCAAGCGGTGGTGCCTCAGCCCGATCTCGAGCTGGTGGTTCAACCAATCCTGGTCGAAGTCCGCGTCCGCGGTCGTGAGCACCCACTCGCGGAACCGGCCCCGAACGCGGTCGAGGTACTCGCCGTCAGGCTGCTTTGTCGTCGGGTGCGAGAAGTAATACACGAGGTGTTCGTTGGAGCCGACGAACCCGTACCAGACGTCGAGGAGTTCATCGACGTTCGGTTCGAGCACAGCCCGCGACAAGCGGAGGTACCGCACGTCGTCGTCGGTGAACAGCACCGACTTCTTGAGCAGCTCGAACTCCGCCTCGGATGCCGCCCGGAATCCGGCGTTGCGTGCTGGCTGTTCGGTCCCCTGGACTGCTCTGTAGCTGGAGCCCCAGGACGAGTGCCCGCTCGATGTTGACTCGGTGGTCGCGCATCCCGCAAGCAGAGAGCCAGCCAATGCGGCTGCGGTGAGGTTCAGAATCTGGTTTCGGTGGTGCATGCTGTTATCTCCTTATGGCGCAGAGTGGTCTGGTTATGCCCCTGATGAGACCGCAGCGTCGCGCGACCCACTCGGCTCCGGACGCTTGCCATCGATGAGCAGGGTCCACAAGCGCGGCGCGAGATCGGCGGACGCGGGCTCCATCTCGGCGCAGTCGACCCGCAGGTCGCTGTCGCCGATCGGGGCGTCGATGTATGCACAGTGGTGCGACTTGGCCTCGCCCGGGTATTCGTTCGGCCGGAAGTAACGGCAGCCCACGCACATGCGAGCGGTCGGCACCGAGCCACGCTCCTGCAGCTCGCGGATAAGAGCCATGAGCCCACGGACGAGCCCGGCTTGCTCACGGTCGGGAAGACAAGCAGCGGCGGCGAGAACCGTCTCGGGCCACTCCGCTGCAGATGCCGCGATTCGCTTCCCCTTCGCGGTCAGGGTGAGTTGGATCGCCCGGGCGTCCTCCTTCGACCGCTTCTTGGCGACCAGTCTCTTCTCAACAAGCGTGGAGACCGCGGCGCTCGCAGTGCCCGCTGTGATCGCGAGTTGCTCGGCGACACCCGAGAGCCCGATCGGCGAGGCCGCTCCTGCGACGACCGCGAGGATCTGCGCTTGTGTGGGCGTGAGCCCGTGCTCGCCCGTCGCCTGCCAGGCCTCGTGGCGGAAGACCAGCGCCAGCTTGGCCAGCCCAGTGGCGACCTGGGAGGCGGTGTTATCCGCGGTGTTCTGGGATGCCTGTCGCAAGGACTCCGGTCCGTTCATGCATCTATTTTGGAGTCCAAACTACCAAGAGTCAAGGCAGTCGGCAAAAAATATTTGGACTCCAAACTATCGGCCGCAGCCACGGGCTCGACTTGAACATGTCCGGAACGCCGCACGGCTGTTCAAGACGCTGTTGGCAACGCATTCGCCGACGAGCTCGCCGCGGCCTACCCGACGCTGACCATTGACCCGGATGTGCTGTACGTGGACGAGGGCAACGTGCTCACTTCGGCTGGGAGCGCCGCGGGGCTTGACCTCGGCCTCCACCTCATCAGACGTGACTGCGGAGCGAGCATTGCCAACGCTGTGGCGAGGCGACCGGTCATCCCGCCACACCGCGACGGCGGGCAGCAGCAGTTCATTGATGTTCCGATCGACGCGGCGCCTGACGACGCGAAGCTGAACGCGCTTCTCAATGATGTTCGCCGCGATCTCACCCGCCGGCACACCGTCGAGTCGCTCGCACGTCGCATGCACATGTCTTCGCGGACGTTCGCTCGTCGGTTCAAGGCCGTGACCGGCACGACGCCGCACCGGTGGCTCACCCACGAACGGGTGCGCCATGCCCAGATGATCCTGGAGTCCGGCAGCACCGATATCGACACGGTCGCAAGGTCATCGGGATTCGCGGACGCCCAACTCCTCAGGCTGCACTTCAAGCGAATGGTCGGAACGAGCCCCACTGCATACGGCAAGTCATGCCGCGGCGATCATGCCTAACGAGTACGCAACTCATCTAGGTCAGACAGAATGCCTGGGACCCGGGGATGACAGGATACGAGTGAACCTGCCGTAAACAACTATGGTCCCGGCACTTGCCGGGGCCATCGAGACCGCAAATCGGGGTGACAGGATTTGAACCTGCGACCTTTTGACCCCCAGCCGCCCCGAGCGGCTTGAGACCCCCGCTATTTCACGCGCCATTGAGAACCACTAAGTTGCTGATACTACTGAAGTTGACTCTAGGGTCAAGTGTCGGTTGTTGACCCCGCTAGAGTTAGGGTCGAAAAGGGTCGGCGGGGTCGAAAGAGACGACTTCGACCCCCCGATCAACGGGCGACTTGGGCGTGCGCGACGGCTACGAGTGTCAAGGCGGGCTTCAAAAGAGCGAGGGTGGCTTCTGGGGCCCGTGCGTCTCACCAAAAGGCGCAGACGCGGGATTCCTCGCTGAGTGGACCTCATCAAAGAAAGCGTTTAGCGCCGAACGCAAACCGTCGGTATTTGAAAGCGTGGGTTGAACAGAGCCGTAGGGGTTGTGGCCAAGACCCAACGGGCGAGCGTTGATGTCCTGAGTCCGATCAAATGGATTTGAATTGTCCATCTATGGTCTTCTCCGCAAGACTCTCATTCTGTCTCGCAAGGGTGGATTGTGCAACCCGCTGAATTTCGCGAACAACGTTACCGATTGTCACATTCGACACCTTGATCTCATGTGTTTGGGCCAAGAAGTCCTGCACCCATGTGCTAACGAGTTCACCGTCCGCGTCGCTGTAGGTCGCCTTCACGAAGACACGCAGCGCATTCGGTTGGTCGAGGATTTCCTCCAAGACTTCGACGACACTCCGCATCTTGGGGCGCGAGTTCCATTGGCCGCTAGACAAGATCTGGGTGAGCCGGGCGAGTGCGGCTTCGATACGTGTTTGCTTCAATTCCTCATACGCCGCTTGGTCCGGCTCGATTAGCACCGAGCACGCCCGGCAACTACAGGCGTTCCCATGGAAGGGGTCGATGGCTTCTCGGTCTGTTGAACTCTCGTACATCAGACGTACCACCTCAGCTAGTACACCATGGGCGAGAGAATCCCGCCCCCTATGATAAGGGGCGGCGTTAAAAACCTGAAGGGAAGTGCCGACCGACCGCTCTGAACCGCTTTTTAAGCCCCGTTCCCTTTCATGGAGGCTGGCCAGAATCCCGCCCGTGTGACCGGGGCGTATGACGGTCGCAATCTGAACGCAGAGATCGGAGAACTGCCATGTACGGATCGCAGGGTAAGGCACAAGGGCGGAGCACGGACTACGTGAAGGACATCCCACAGGGCCAACTTCACGTCCATGCTCCGAATGGTGTTGTGACAGGGGCGAACCTGAACGGGAAGCCCATTAGCAACTACGAAGCCGCGATGCTGGACCTTCAGCGCGGCACGGTGCGCAAGAACACCGGCAACTTCTGAGTTTCGGTATCACGGATCTGATGATCCCTGGGGCCCGCAGGAACCTCCTGCGGGCCCCGTTTTGTTTGGCACGGCTTGGCAATCGCCCAGAGCCGATCTGAGGCCCCTGAGTGGGCCTGCTCAACTTGACCCTAGGGTCAACGTAAGTACTTGTCAGCGCAATACTTGCGCCTTGACATGATGGCTCCGATGGCTATTCTGACCATGCACGCGGGGGCGTCCGCTCCCAGACGGCCCGGGATGGTCGGAGCTTGACCCGCTCCGCACGAAAGCCAATCCCGAGCGACGCGCGCGGCTTCCGGTCAAGCAGCGCGGTGCCGACCGGTGAGCCGGGGCGAAACGCCTCACCAAACACAACGGGATTCCGGAACACAGCAGACGCAGCAAGGCGTCTGTCAGGGGCTCATGTCATATGAAGGCAGACCAACAAGGTGAGTTCGTGAGTGCTCGCGCAGTTGCAAAGCGATTCGGTGTTTCACATCGAACGGTCACGAGGCTTGCGACGCAGCAGCGCCTACCAGCGTTGAAGATCGGCGGCCAATGGCGTTTCAAGCTGCGTGATGTTGAACAGCACATCAGCACTCGGGATCGAAACTGAAAACGAAAAACGCCGCGCGGACTGCTTTTGCTGGCATGGTCCGACGCGGCGAATGAGGTTCCAAATGAAGCATAGCATTCCGAATACGCTCAGTGAAGGGCGCTGGGTCTGCTGGAAAGGCGACAAGGCACCGCGCGACCTTCGCGGGCGAACATGCGACGTGACGCGAACGAGCTTCAGCCTCGGCGAAGCTCGTGCGGCAGTCGAAGCGAGGCATGTCGATGGCCTCGGTTTCGTCTTTGACGGACGAGGGATCATCGGGATTGATCTCGACGGGTGTATCGACGAAGAAGGCAACCTCGCGGCAGACGCGAGGCACATTCTCGACAAGCTCGGGAGCTTCACGGAGCTCTCGAAGTCGAAGCGTGGCCTGCATATCTATGTGCGCGGGACACTACCTCCGGGAAGGCGGCGCACGAGCAAAGGCATGTCGTTCAAAGGCCTCGAAGTCTATGACCGCGATCGATTCTTCGTCTTCACCGGCGAGAAGTTCGGAGATGGCCCGGATGAAGTGGTCGAGAATCAGCCCGCGATTGATTGGCTGTTTGGGAGATACTTCGCCGAGCCGGAAACACCTCGCGATGCTCGTCCTCGCTCGGCGTCATTCGGTTCGCCGCTGATGTCTGACGCGGAAATCCTCGAACGCGCAGCGAACGCATCAAACGGCTCGAAGTTTCGCGAACTCTTCGCGGGCGGCGATGCCGGGCACAAGAGCGACAGCGAGGCTGATCTTGCACTGGCTCGCCAGTTGGCGTTCTGGTCGCAAGACCGCGCGCAGCTTGAGAGCCTGTTGCGGCAATCTGGGCGAGCTCGTGCGAAGTGGGATGAAAGTCGCGGATCGAGCAGTTACCTGCGCAAGTACGTCATTGATCCTGCGCTCCATGATCTTCGCGAGAGATATTCGCCGCTAGGTGATGACCTGTCTGAACGTGCCCGCGCGATGGCCGATGACGTGACGCCCGCGCCTTGGATGCAGACCCCGGACGGGCCCATTTCCATAGCAATTCCGGAGGCTGAGGCTCGCGAGTGGCGCAAAGTCAAGCTTGTATTGACCGATGCTGCGAGGGTGCGAGGCGCGATCGAACTAACTTGGGACGCGACCTATGGCGATACAACGGTTCCGATCATCCTGCGCCCGAGTGAGCGTTCCGGGTCAGACGCGGCGAAGGCGATTCGGGAACTCGTCGAGGCCGGTGGCGGGGCCGTATCGAAGCGAGATGTGCCCCGCCTACGAACGTGGATTCGTTCACTGAGTGCGCCTGGGGAAGCGAAGCTATTGCTCTCTCGCCATGCAGCGCGCATGGATGCCATCGCGAAGGCAGAAACACTGGCGGGGGGATCGCCTCCCACACCGACGATGATTGCGAACTTGATTGAATTCATTCGCGCTCGTTGGGATGCTCGGTTTGTGCTCGGCGAGCATGCATGGTCGGAAAAGCTTGGTGAGCTTGTGAAGATCACTCGGATTACCAATCACAAGTCGGCGGGTGCGCGCGAAGCGGTGTTACGAGGCAGTGATTGGGACCCGCAGCGCGCACGCACACACGAGGAAGCTGCCCGCGTGCTCGGTGTGTTGATGGCCGCTGCTTGGGCTGACGTTGTTGAGATGATTCCGAACACGCTTGTTGGGGCGGCGAAGGCGCTCGGTCCAAACAGTAAGGCTGCACGTGCGCTCAAGGATCAGCTTGTTGAAGCGCTGATGCACGATCGCGATGTTGTTGTAACCATTCAGAAGGAAGCGACCGACGGCACGAAGACGACGGTCGTTCAACGCGCTTCGATGATGGCGCGGCTCGCTTCGTATTTCGCTTTGTTGGACATGCCTGAGCCGGGCCGATGGTCGCGGGGGCATCCCGACTCGGAGGTCTGGCTTCAGATCGACGACGACCGGCGCGTTTGGCTAGCGCTCCGCTACGGCGCTGTCGCAGGGGTCCAAGGGCGGAAGAAGCCGCTCCTCGCAAGCATCTCGAATCAGCGGCAGTTCGCGAGAGTGCTACACGAATTTGGCCTTGTGCACGATGGCCCTGATGGGCCGACCCAGCAGGCGGGGAGTGTCCGGGTCGAATCCGGAACAAGTCGTGCGATGCTGCTCTCCCGTGCGATTGCGAACAAGTTGCTCGACAAGAACGCGAATTGGAGGGGTGAGCTTGCGCCAGACTTGCCCATTTGAGGATCGGCGAAAAACGTTTGTCATGAGGTGGGGGCTCACCACATGACAAACTTGTCGGCTCGGATTGCGGTCAACCGAGTTTGCGCCCATGTGAAGGGCGATTTGGGACGCACCGCACACTCCATGCGTGCGCACACGCATCGCGCAGGAGATATTGATTATGTGCGTGCGCATACGAGCGCGGTGCGCGCGTCAAATTTGACTGACCCAGGCGCGCCCATCCGCGCCCCGTTCGAAAACCGGACTTGCGGCTCGAACCTCTGAAAGGAAATTGAATGATGCAAACCCATGAAGAGACTTATCTGGACGCGCGCCCGCTCGACGAGATCATCGCGAAGCTCGCGCATGACGCGAGCCTGCCCGATCACGAGCGCGAGGCCCTGCCTCCCGTCGAATGGCTGCGAAGCGAAATCTTCCTCGCGGCCCTGCCCGAGCGAAACACGCCTCGTTGGATCAATCGCGCAAGGCTCGCAGTCGCCATCTGCACGGTCCCTCGAATGGAGCCGGACCCTGACGGCGGCTACGGGTTCGATGACGTGTCGGCGATGATGCCTTGGGTCCTGCGCGCCATGGCCGGTCGGATCGACGCTCCGCCCGCGTGGATGCTTGAGCGGGCCGGGGTTCGCACGCTCGACACCGACGACGAAGCGGCGGAGAAGCTGTTGAGGTTCGTCCTGGAGTCGATGTTGATCGACGCCGACGGCACGGGGTTCAGCGCCAGGGAGCTTCTGCTGATCTTTCGCTGAGTCGTCGCCCGAGAGGAGGCGGAAATCGACGGTCAAACCCTTGAATCAAGTACGGTGAGCGCGTACTCTGATGATGCGCGATAATAACACTTCGCGGAAGCTATGAAGAAAGGAATCGTCATGGATGACGTCGTCAAAGTCGCCGCCGAGTTTGGCATTGGCCGGGTCCCGAGCCGTGAACAGCTTGATGCCGATTCAACGTTCGACGGCCAAAGCGATCTGAAGCGGTACATCGCCGGTTGTGGCGAGCAGATTCAACGCCTCGACCTGCTTCGCGCGGACCTCGAAAAGGCCGCTACGAACGTCCGACGTTCCACGGACTACACGGCAACTGGTCGCAAGGCCGAGCTTGGTCGGCTGGCCCTGAACTACGGCCAGCGCTTGGAATCGCTTGGCACAATCCGATACCTTGCACATCTGCGCCGCCTCCTTGAAGGGGAAACAAGGATGCTCGGCGAAGGCCGAGCAACGAAGTCGCTGTCGCTCAGTGAACGGCTTGCAGTTATCAGCGAATTGCGAGAGAGCGGCCTACTCGACGTAACCGTCCCACTCGGTGTTGTTGAGCTTGTGCGGAACTCCATCGAAATGGGCGACGATGTGTTGCCTGAATCGCTGTTGCTAGCGCCGATTCCACTTCGTCGCGCTTGGCTCGCAGACGAACAAGTCGAGGCTTTGCTGGTTGAATGGAACATCGCACGATCACCTGCGCAGGCGAAGATTGTCACGACTCTGTCGAAGTCGATTCGCGCGGTTGAAGAGCGGCTTGCCGCCGCACGCGAGGACATTACTCGCATTGGCGGCGCTTCGGGCGATCCGCTCGCGCTCGCTGCTGGAGGCGCGTGATGGAGCCGGCGGCGCATGGACGCGACGAAAATGGCCGTTTTACAAGCGGCAATACCTATGGGCGAGGCAACAGCGTCAGGCGCAAAATGTCAACGTTGCGGCACAGGCTGCTCGACGTTGCCGAGTCGCATGATCTGCTGCCGAAGTTGCTTGGCGTGCTGAGCAACATCGCCGCGGATAAGACTACGAACGCTGCGGATCGCATCACCGCAGTGAAAACAATTTTCGAGTTTTGCCTTGGTAAACCAAGCGAGGGAATCGATCTCCTGCTCGAACTCGACGAAATCGCTGCCGACATCATCGACGGGCGACTCGATGCGGGAGTTCTTGACACGAGCGCCCTTGTTCGACAGGGACTCCCCGTGTCCAGCAGCGAGGATTGACGTGGCGTCTACAAGATCAATTATCAACTCGACTTTGCGTGACCTTCGTGCGCGTAAGGCCTTCCAGCGCTCGATCATCGAGAAACGCCTTGCATTGATTGAAGCCCTCGCAATGATCGGCCATCGCTCGAACGTCGATGCTCTTGATCTTCCTTCGCAAGCCGAAGCCTTCGCGGACATCCGTGCGCGGCTCGACGAACAGGCACAACAAATGCCTGACATCTTGGCCTTACCCAATATCAACGAGCGGTTCGACGCGACCGCGCGCTCACTCGCCTCGCTATACGCCGCCTGATAGGCCTTCAGTCCGGTTCGCGCAACCGTCCCCGCCCCAGGGCATCCCCGACCGCTCAACGCGCCACAGCGGACCCTCCTTGCGCAGCGTGCCGCACGGCGCGCCCTCATCTGGCAACTTCTCACTTGACCCTAGAGTCAACTTTTACGATAATTGAAGTTGTCGAACCGTACAGCGGAAGGAACAGGCCATGCCGACCGGAACCGAGCCCGGGACCAGTATCACTCTCAGCCGAACTCGCGTCTGCGATTGGGAACTCGTGAGGGAGGTTCTTCCTGAGCGCGACTGCGACCCGGTTGAGTGGTACATCGACGGCCTCGACGCGGAGAACAGCCGACTGGGCATGCGCTCGGCGCTCCGGCGGTTGCTTAGCGCGATGCTCGATGACCTTGCGCATGTCACCGACGATCATGTGCGCGCCATCGCTTGGGAACGAATGACCGTCAAGGACTCGCGGAGGCTCAGGGCGACGATCCTCGGCGCGACCAACGGCGGAAACATCAGGAACCGCAAGGGCGCAGCGCTCTCGCCTGCATCGCAGAACAAGATGCTCGCGGCAGTTCGCGGGGTTGTTCGCGCTTGCTGCGAACTGGAACTCATCAACACCGATCGCGAGCGGGCGCTGCTCAGAGAGTTTCGGGCGAAGAAGGCAAAGACTGACAAGGTTGCCGGGCGCTACATCAAGTGGGGCGAGCGACGAGCGCTCTTCAAGATCGCGGAAGCCGATGAGACACCGCGCGGCGTGCGCGATGCGGCGATTCTCGGCCTCTTGTGCGTTGGCCTTCGTCGTGCGGAGATCGTCGCGCTTGATCTCTGCGACTATGACAGGGACAACGGCACGCTCGCGATTCTCAATAGCAAGGGCCAGCGCTCACGGCATATCTTCATCTCGAACGGCGCGAAGATCGCGCTCGATCGCTGGGTGAACCTGCGCGGTGATAGTGACGGCGCGCTGTTGTTGCCCGTCTCGCGCGGGGGCAAGCAGGTTTTCTACACGACGAAGCAGACGAAGAAGCCTCGTCGGTTGGACCCGAACAGCGTCTTTCAAGCGGTCAGGCGACTCGCCGATGGTGCGGGAATCGAAAGCCTGAGCCCGCACGACTTCCGTCGCACGGCAATCAGCGACCTCATCGACGCGCGCGAACCGCTGAGCGACATTCAAATGCACGTTGGGCACGCGAGCCCGGTCACGACCTCCAAGTACGACCGCCGGGGCGACCGGGCCAAGCAAAGGCTCGCCAAGGCGATTCAGGTGCCGTTTGGGGGCGGGGCGCACGTTGGCAGTTGACAGCCCCGTCAAGTGCGAAGATCGTCCCTCCTTAGGAGGGAAGGGACCATGCACAAGCTATCGGCTTTGACCGTTGCGCTGATCTCCGCGCATTCGGTGCTTGCATCCGCACCATCATTCACGGGGCTTGGCGACTTCGCAGGTGGAACATTCCAGAGCGTCGCAAGCTCCGTGAGTGCAGACGGCTCGGTCGTTGTCGGATGGGGCAACTCAGCAACGGGACAAGAAGCATTTCGCTGGACCCGCGAATCAGGTCTTGTCGGAATTGGTGATCTTCCCGGCGGAGCATTTGCCAGCAGCGCGCACAGTGTCAGCGATGACGGCATGTTTATCACAGGCTCAAGTAGCTCACCAGATGGATGGGAAGCGTTTCACTGGAGCACTGGCGGGATGGTCGGCCTCGGCGATCTTCCGGGCGCAAACTTCTATAGCCAAGCTCTAGGAATCTCCGGCGATGGCAATGTCGTAGTCGGACAGTCCTCAACGCTCTACGGTGCGACGTTTAGTGATCGACCCTTCCGTTGGACTCAGTCTGAGGGGATGGTCGAACTCGGGACACTTCCTGGAGCTTTCTCGCGCGGCGGCTTCGCAACTGCTGCGAATAGCGATGGCTCGGTGATCGTCGGTTCAAATGCAAATGGTCCCGTTGGGATGGCCGCTTTCCGATGGACACCATCTGACGGGATGGTCGCGCTTCCGTCGGGCGATGGAGTGACGCCAACCGCGGCCTACGGCGTGAGTGGAGACGGCGCGTTCATCGTCGGCGCAGGTGGCTCCAACTTTGGCGGCTTCAGCATCACCGAAGCATTCCTTTGGTCAGAAGCAACTGGCGTGATTGGCCTCGGGGTCACCGGTGGCAATGGACTCGACAGCGAAGCCCGCGGCGTAAGCGATGATGGGTCGGTTGTCATTGGTCGCGCAGACATCGCGCAGTATCCCGGCGGTGCGGCGTTCCTCTGGACGCAAGCCACCGGATTCCGACTGGTCGAAGACTTCCTCAGCGATGACCTTGGGCTTGACATGACCGGGTGGCATCTCACCGATGGGTTCGCCGTGTCGGCGGATGGAATGACCCTCGTCGGGACTGGCTTCAACCCCAGCGGCCATCAAGAGGCTTGGGTAGCAACGATCCCGGCGCCAAGCTCGCTGGTAGTGCTGTGCTTACCAATGCTAACCAAACGCCGCAGGTAGCTCTCAGTTGCAATACTGGAGTGATGTTCCCTCGCCCTCTCCCCGACCAATCCATTATGATCCGAGCTACACCTCGCCCGATGCGAGTCGCCGTCGTCATCGACGCCGACGCGGAGACGGCCGTTGCGGACTTCGAGGAGCTCTCGTGCTACTTCAGCACGCGATGGGGCGGTCGATACAACGCGATCGTTCCTGCGAGGAACGGTGAGATATCAGAGGCATGGAAGCGTCTACTCATTGCCACCGATCCTGATTGCATCTATGCCCTTCGCGGACTCTCGGACGACACCTCGAAGTGGATCAACCGGCATATCGCACCCGCTATCTTCCAGATCAATGCTCGATTCCCGATCGAAAAAGCACTTCACGCTCCGAGCGTATTCCAGCGATACACACCAACTGGAATCAAGTCGATTCCGCAGGCCATCGCAAGGCTCGCGAGAACCCACTTCCAACCTCTCATTCAGTTCATCCACGGGAACGCTGGCAATGACATCCATGGGCGATTCATCGCCGTCAACTTCGGAACGCTCTTCAATGACCTAGAGACAATTGATGCACTTCGAGAGGCTCCTTATTCCGACCTCGGATTCGACCACTACGACGGGCCCAAGCTCTCCCAGTTACTTCTCGGAAACCGACATCGCGGCACCTTCTCGCCCGACGATCTCTCAGCTTGGCGAGCATGGCCGCTCACCTCAGAGGGCGGCATCTATGAACACCGGTTTACCGTCGTGGTTGGAGACTCACTCGATGATCTCTTGCTGTTCCGAGCCATCCGAATGTCTCGTCATCCGCTTCAACGCAACAGGGCTGTGGCATGGGTTCCTTCGATGCTCGCGAATGATAAGGCGTCTCTGTCTCAACTTCGCGATTGGATCGACCACAACTATTCGGAGGGGAATCAGCAAACGAAACAAGGTCTGGTCGTCAGCTGCAGCGAGGCTTCCGCGTCACTCGCTCCGATCGCGGAAGGCCTGGGGAAGCAATGGCAATTGAAGTTTGAAGCCAAGGACGTTCCGGAAGGGGACCTTGGGCTGCCCGGTGCCCCAAGCTTTTACCCACATGCGTCGATGTGGCAGGACTGGGCGGCACCAAGCGGCAGATCCCTAAGCCGCAATCACCTTTGCGACGTCAGCCAAGGAGTAGCCGCTGTCGAAGTCCGCCTCCCTGACTTCCTCGAAGGACCGTCAAGTCAAGATTGCTTCATGGTCGACTTCACCATCCCGTACATCGACGAGTCTGTTTCCGGGGACTTGATCTGGCAACTTCCGCAGAGGCAGGGATTGGCCGCCGCGATCTTCCCTAGCTGCCCGGTTCGTCGGATCGAGCGGACCCGGTTGCCATGCCGAGCGATGTCGAACCGAGAGGAACCAATATATGTGCACCTTCCAACACCGGGAGGACTCTTTCACAACTGGATGAGTCAAGCTGGTGTCGGAGAAGTTCATCTCAAACGCGAGACACGGTTCACAAAGTGTCGCGTCTCGGATGAAGGACAATTCCTAGGAGCACTCGTTCGACTATTCGGCTCGCCATATCAGACTGCTTACATTCTGGGCGATCCATTTTGGGGGCCGGCTCTGCATCAGATGGTGCTAGGTCCAAAGCTATCTCCGGGAGTGACGGAGCAGTCAGTGAGACGTGCGTTGCTACGGATGAGAGAGCAAAGGCCAGGATTACTTGCAGGACTTGACGTGCGGAGCATAGAGGAGTTGCAAGAACATGCTGGCCTTGATGAAGCGGCTAGCTACCTCGCGGGCTCGATACAAACCTCTCCTCGGAATGCACCGGGGTTCACGAAAAACCAGCTACAGACCTTGTTCGGCACTCTGGGCGGCAAGGCAAGGAAAAAGAACCCGGAGCACGGCTACTGGAAATACGCTTCTTGGGAACACCATGAGATGAACGACGAACTCGATTCGCTCATCCACCGAGACATTCTCCGGATGGGCACCGAGTTCACTTGCGACCGTTGTCTTACGAAGCAGTGGGTCTATGTCGACGAGATAGCCTCAACTCTGACTTGTTCCGGTTGCGGAGCGAAGAACCTGCTTGACTCTGAACCTCCGTGGTTCTATCAGGTCAACACGCTCGCCCAAGAAGCGATTCGGCGTCGGGGTGTAGTAGCAGTGATTCAAGCCCTCGAAGTCGTTTCGAGTGGGATGCACAGCCATACCCCCGCAGTGCTTCCCTCCTTGGATGTGTTCGAGAGCGGAAGCAAACAACCTTTCACAGACCTTGACCTCGTGTGTTTCGTGAACGGCGAGTTGGTGATCGGTGAGGTGAAGAGCAAAGTAAGTGGATTCGACGAGGAGGATGTAGACAAACTCGCCGCTGTGGCGATAGACCTACTCCCGAATCGCGTTCTCCTCGCCTACCCCGGCGATGATGAACTCCCAGAAAACATCCAGCGACTCTTTGAGCAATACCGAGACGAGCAGGCTCTAGAAGGAGTCGTCTGGGAGACCAAGAAGCTCCACTGGCGGTATCGAGACGCCTAACCAACCTTCCTCGCAGCCTCGGCCATCGCCCGCAAATCCGCATCGCCATACTGCCGCGTCATCTCCGCGCTGGCGTGACCCACAAGCTTCTGCGCGACTTCCTCGCCGAACTCCCGCCGAATGTCGTTGATGTAGGCGTGCCGAAGTCGATGGGGCGACCAGTGGTCGACCTTCGCCCGCTCACAGGCTCGCGTGACCGCCCGCCCGATCGCCGCGCTCGACCACTGCTTGCCAAGTCGATGCTTCGGCTCCTCGCGGAATCGCGCATCGCGCGCCTTGTTCGTCGAAGGATGCCACTTTCGGTTTGCACGGCGCTCCGCCCAGAAGGCCTCCATCGCCTCGCGTGGTGAGAAGAGCGGACGCTTGAGGTCCGTGTGCATGTACTGCTGGAGGATCGTCTGCGCACGCGGGCCGAGGACGATCGGTCGTTCTTTGCCCTTGTGCGCGGTCTTGTGCTCCGTTGGCATGTAGACCCAGACATCGCCTGACATGTCCACCTCGCTGAGGGTCATCGCGCACAACTCCCCGCAGCGCATGCCCGTCAACCGGAGCAGCCGCAACATATCGCGGACCATCGGCAGCTGAACGTGCTTGAGCGTCGCCTCGAAGATGTCATCGGGTACGCCGTTCCACTTCCTGGAAGCGACGTAGCGAGGCTTGACGCCCTTTGAGCGGACGCTGAGATGTGTGATCGCCGTGAGCGCCACGATCTGCGTCGGCTCGACCCATCCAAGTTGCACCCCCCGCTTGTACGCGGCGATGAGCGTGCGGATGCGCAGGTTGATCGTCCTGTAGTTGCAGCGCTGCTGGGCGATGAGAATCTGCTGCGACTCTTCAAGGTGCGCAATCCCGAACGTCTCCGCGGGCATCGCCCCGTAGCGCTCTTGGAACCAAATGAGATGATGGCGGATCGTCCGTTGTGTGGATGGTGTGACCGCGTGCCGCTGATCCTCGGACTTCAACCGAACATACTCGTCGATCAAGTCACCAACGGTCTTGCTCGGTTCGCGCTTTCGTGATGAACCGCCGTTGAGTTCCGCGCGTGCGCGTTCCCTGATCGCTTCGATGGCTTCGCCGGGAAGCGGCTTCCTGCCCTTGGCCTCCCACGCGGCGAGCAAGTGCGCGTATGTGAGACTCGCAAGTGGACTCGGACAGTGCTGTTCGTGATCCCAAGGACCGAGCGTGATGCGCGTGCCTGCGAAGTTGACGCCCGCCGAGCCGTTGCCAAGCAACCTCGGTTCAGGGATGGTTTTCTTGCGCTTTTTGATCCGACGCATGGAGGCTCCTCGGACCTGCTTCGGGGTCGGACTTTCGCGAGTCCGACCCTAAAACGAGTCGATGAGTGGCCTCCATGGCTTGCATTGTCGAGCGCTAGGCCGTTTGCTACTCGACAGTTATCTCTAGTCGGGGTGACAGGATTTGAACCTGCGACCTTTTGACCCCCAGTCAAACGCGCTACCAAACTGCGCTACACCCCGGTCGTCGTTTTCTCTCTCAAACACCCCGGGACCTGCCCGAGAAGGTCAACCGTAGCATCGGGCGAGGGACGCGGCAACGTTGGCCCGATCAGCCCACGCCCCGACGGTAGCCTCTATTGAGGCGGAGTGGTCTGGTTGGAGGGCAGCGGTCGGTCGCGCACCGGCCGCGCAGGCTCATCTCGCGTGAAGTTGTTGAATCTCTGCCCATCAAACCAATACACCCCTGCGGTCGTCCCAAACCACATCGTCCCTTGCCTGTCTTCGCGGATGCTCGGCACACCCCCACCGCCCAGCCCGTCCGCGTCATTGAAATACGTAAACGCCTCGCCGTCCCACGCCGCCGCCCTGCGCTGACACGCCGAACCACACGTTGCCAATGCGGTCTTCCGTAATGCTCATGAACCGCCCCCACCCGGTGTGCTTGGAGAACTCCTTGGTTCTCAGGCAGGTGGAAAACGTTCGCCCGTCAAACTTGCTCACACCGCCATTCGAGGTGCCGAACCAGTAGTCGCCGCGGCCATCTTGCAAGATCGCGCAGACTTGGTCACCACACAACCCATTGTCTTCCATCGTGTACACAACAAACTCGGTGCCGTCATATCGCACAGCGCCCGCGCCGTCCGTTCCAAACCACAAGTCGCCCTTCGCATCTTCGAAGATGCAATAGACCATCCTCGGCGTGAACTCCGACTTCTCCTTCGACGCCACAACGGGCAGTTGGAATCGCACAAACGACTTCCCGTCATAGCGGAACACGCCATCCATCGTGGCGATCCACATCTCGCCACGTCTGTCAATGATCACGTCCCACAAATCGCGATGGAACCCTTGCTCACCAAACCCGCGCGTGGGAACTGGGCCCTCATACGCCGTCAGCGTCGTAAACGATTCGCCGTCGTACTTCGTCAAGCCGCCCGTCGTCGCAATCCAAAGCGTGCCATCGGGCTCCTCAAGGATCTGCCGAATCGTGTCGCCCCCGAGCCCATCCTTGGTCGTGAAGGTGGTGAACGCCTCGCCGTCGTACCGAATCAGCCCCTCTTCCACTGTGCTGAACCAGAGGTTCCCGGCTCGGTCCTCATGCGGGGCGCCGGGGTATTGGGCGAGTTGGGTCGGTGCGTTGTCCGCCTGTCGAGCCTCGGAGACTTGAACTGCGACCAAGAGAAACACGATTGGGGGCGTTCGGGCGAGCCGCATGATCGCGTTTCCTCCTTCGGAATCGGACCCGATACCACCAGTTCCACCGGCGGGCGGCACCCCGGTTGCCTCACCACGCCTGCCCGCTGGCCCCTCCCTTTGCGATTCCCGCCCCCCCTGCTACACTGTCCCACGGTGGGCTCAGGCGGACCGGCCTGGGCTTGAACGGCATCGGGCGATGGACGTGCGCACGGGGCCGAGGACTATTCATTGAAGAGAGGCGAGCCCAAGCGGCACGCCAAACCAGAAGCGACCTTGCGCGAGCGTGGTCGGCAAGGTGCGTTGGACCCTGCCGACTCCCGATCCCTCGCTCGCGGGTTCCGCTGCACGAGAAACACAGACAGGACTGCCCGTCATGGCCGACAACCAAACACAATCGCTTGTGAAAGACCTGGTAGAAGCTGGCATTCACTTTGGCCAGCGCTCCAGCAACTGGAACCCCCGCATGGGTCGGTTCATTTACGGCAAGCGCAACGCCATCCATATCATCGACATCAAGGAGACCATCAAAGGTCTCCTTTTAGCGCGCAAATTCCTGACCAACGTAACAGCGTCGGGCAAAGACGTCTGCTTCGTTGGCACAAAGCGCCAAGCCCGCGACGTGCTGCAGACGCGCGTTGGCGACGTGGGCATGCACTGGGTCACCGAGCGTTGGCTGGGTGGCACCTTCACGAACTTCCGCACTATTCGTTCCCGCCTCAAGCGCCTCGAAGAGCTCGAGACGATCGAACAGGGCGACAACTTCGAAAGCTACTCCAAGAAGATGGAGTCGCAGCTCCGCCGCGAGATGCGCAAGATCAAGCGCAACCTCGAAGGCATCCGCAACATGACCAAGCTGCCCGGTGCGCTGGTCGTGATTGACGTGAAGCGCGAGCGCAACGCGCTGCTCGAGGCCCGCAAGCTGGGCATCCCGACGATCTGCCTGATCGATACCGATGGCAACCCGGAACTCGCCGACATCCCGATCCCTGGCAACGACGACTCGATGCGCTCAATCGACGTCGTCATCCGCGAGCTCTGCAGCGCGATCACCGATGGCAAGACCCGCCGCGTCACGCAGACAGGCGAGCGCGAGTCCGCCGAAGGCGCCGCCGACAAGAACCAACCGCGCCGCAGCAGTCGGGCCCAGTTCCGTGCCGCCGAAGCCAGCCCAGTTGCCGACGACGAGGGTGACGAGTCCGCAGTCGCCTCGGCCACGTCCGCGGCGCCCGGCACGACCAGCTGACGTTCACTTCGCAACGCAGGTACGACATCCCATCACACTGACCCGCGCGACCACCTGTCGCGCCATCCTCGAACCGTTCGCTCGGAGACGATCATGACTGCCACGATCAGCGCCAAGGAAGTAATGAACCTTCGTCAGAAGACCGGCCTGTCCATGATGGAGTGCAAGAAGGCGCTCATGGAAACCAATGGCGACATGGCCGCCGCCGAGGAAGCCCTCCGCGTCAAGATGAAGGGCAAGATGGACACGCGCACCGACCGCGCCGCAGGCGAAGGCCGCATCGCCATCAAGGTCGCTGCCGATGGCAAGAGTGCGACCATCTGCGAGCTTCGCGCCGAAACCGACTTCACCGCCAAGAACGATGAGTTCGGCGCCGCAACCGCACAGATTGCCGAGCTTGCCCTCAAAGCCCCCGCAGGCGATGTCGCAACGACCGACGCAATGAGCGCCCTGGTCGACCAACTCCGCATCAAGACCGGCGAGAACATCTCCGTCGCACGCTGCAAGAAGGTCGATGCCGGCAGCAACGGCTCGTTCGGCACCTATGTCCACCACGATGGCAAGACCGGTGTCCTTTTGCAGTGCGAAGGCGCCGTCGCGGATGACGTCGCCCGCGACATCTGCATGCACATCACCGCCGCCGTCCCGCGCCCAGAGGGCGTGACGCGCGACGATGTGCCCGCGGAGGTGATCGAGCGCGAGCGCAAGCTCGCCATGGCGATGGCCATTGAAGAAGGCAAGAACGAAGAGATCGCTGCCAAGATCGTCGATGGCAAGGTCAACAAGCTCTACTCCGACCTCGCCCTCCTCGAGCAGCCTTTCGTCAAAGACCCCTCCGTCAAAATCAAAGACCTCCTCAAGGGTGGCGGCACGGTCAAGAGCTTCCTCCGTTGGAGCGTCGGCCAAGGCTGATACGCTTCGGGCGTGACCCCGTCACCCACACAAGGCCCCTCGGCCCTGGGTATCCCAAGACGCGCAGATGCGACGCATCGCGTCTGGGCCGGCTTGATTTCGATTGGCTGCCTCGCGGTCCTCGTCACCGCAGCTGTCCTGCGACCAGACCCCACGGGCATGGGCACGCATCAGCAGCTGGGCCTGCCGCCCTGCAGCTTCAAGAGCGTTTTCGACCTCCCCTGCCCGACCTGCGGCATGACAACCGCCTTCTCCAACGCCGCCCACCTGCACCCTGTCGCGGCGCTGCAATGCCAGCCCTTCGGAGCACTGCTGGCCCTGCTCGCTGCGGTGACCTTCTGGGTCGCAACCCACGTCGCCTGCACGGGTTCATCGCTTGGCCTGACGGCCAGCCGAATCATCACACCGCGCCTCCCGTGGCTGCTCGTCGGGGGCCTGCTCCTGGGCTGGGGCTATACACTGCTCTTCGCACGGGGCTAGCAAGCGGAACCGAATCGACGTCCGGTGCCAATAGGACATGACCTTGACCCAACCGCCCGCCCAACCAAACCGACGTGGATCGCGCGCAGGCCTCGCCCTCGTCCTCGTCCTGGCGGCGGCCTTGTCATCGATGGCCGGTTGCTGGGTCCCCGCCCTCATCGGAGGCATGGCCCAAAGCGCCCACGACACGGGCAGCTCGCTGAAGTACGCCGAGTACGAGGATCTGGCAGGCCACAACTATGCGGTCGTCATTCAGACGACGCGCGGCATCGCGGGCGAGTACCCGCAGCTGGTCGGCGTCCTGACCAACGCGGTCTCCAAACGCATGATCGGCGCCAACGACAAGATCCAAGCGACGGGCGTCGTTCCAGGGCCGCGCGTCCTTGAGTTCCAATACGCCACCCCGCGCTGGGAGGCCTGGACCTATGGCAAGGTTGCGGAACACCTTGGTGTCACGCGCTTGATCATTGTCGATGTGCATGAGTTTCGGTTGTATGAGCCGGGCAACCGCTATGTATGGAATGGGCGCGCGGGTGTGCGCGTCGGCGTCGTGGAAGCTGAGGACCCGGGCGCTGTCGACTTCAGCTTCACGAAGGATTTCTACATCCCCTTCCCGGATGATGTCGGCTACACACAGAATGACATGAGCACCGCCGTCGTGATCGCAAACCTGCAGGAGCGCGTCGCCAATCGCGTCGCGTGGCTATTCTTTGACCATGATGAGCCCAATCGCATCGAGTATTGAGCGCTTCGTCGCGAGCGTCGCCTTGGCCGGGCTGTTGTGCGCAGGCGCGTGCAATATCGTTGCGCCGATCGTCTATGCGGTGGAGGGCCCACCAAAGAACAAAGCCGTCGCCGATCTGGAAGGCAACCGCCCCACCGTCATCTTCGTGGATGACCGAAACTCCCGCTTGCCCAAACGCTCATTGCGCTCAGACATCGCGCGCATGGCCGAACAGACGCTGCTCGATAAAGACATCATTAAGACGGGACGGATGATTGCAGCAACCTCCGCGTTGCGCGCCGCGGCGGGCGAGTCAGGCGACGAGCCACTCAGCATCGTCGACATCGGTCGCGAAGTCGGTGCCGAAGTCATCGTCTATGCCGAAGTGAAGGAATTCACGCTTTCGCGCGATGGCGCCAGCGTGTCACCGGCTGCCGCGCTCGAAGTCAAAGTGTTTGACACGATGACCAATGCCCGCATTTGGCCCGCGGGGGATGGCGGCTACCCGCTCGTCATCAGCTTGCCCACCGGACATGGCCAGGTGTACGGCATGTCCCTCGCCGAGCGCTCAGCCGCCGAGCGCGAACTGGCCAACACCGTTGGACTTCGCCTCGCGCAGCTCTTCTTCACCAGTGAACGCACCACCGGCTTGGGCACATGACCGCCTCGCCCCTGCGCATCGCCCACCTGATCAACCCACGAGCCGCCGGCGATCCTGCGTGCCTCGCGTGCGCAGCGCTCATGCATCATGCGCCGTCGTGGTCAGTTCACCAGTGCATCCTCGCGATGCATGTCGACGACGCCCCCCGCGCAGAATGTCTTGGCCTGCCCACAAACATTTACATTGCACCCCGCGCCACGGCGCCGCTTTCGCGCCAGCGCCAGCTTGCCCGCATCTGGCGCGACACCGGCGCAACGCCCGACATCCTCATCGCTTGGCCCGGCACACCCATCCCCGCGCCGTCACAGCACATCATCACGTTGAGTGCCAACCGCCTGGACGCTGGTCCTTGGCCCGTGGACACTGCTGCGATCGCAGCACACAACCGCGACCAAGTGCGCGCCGCCTGGGGCATTCCAACGAACGCGCGCGTTCTGCTCAGCATCGCGGAGCCCGCCGCCGCATGCGACGCCTGGATCGCCTCCTACCTGGGCGGAGTGTTGACCTTCGGTGCTTCACCGATTTGTGTTGTGCTGCCCGCAGGCGCAGCACACGTCGACCGCGCGCTGCGCTTTGTTGAGCGCCATTACCACCACTGGAGTGTGATCATCGACGATGCGCCCTTGCCGCGGCTGCTTGCCGGCGCGGACGCCGCGCTGCATGCGCCCACACATGACAGGGCCACCGTGCGCGCTGCGGGCCTTGCCTGGGCCGCTGCCCAGGCGTTGCCTGTCGTTGCACAAGCGTCTTCCGCGATCGACGCCGGCGCGACGCACCTCTCGCTCGCCAACATCGTGCCACCCGGAAACCGCCGTGTGCTCGCCCACGCGATGTCGAGCGCCCTGAATACAGCACAGACAAGCGATCGTGCATCGCTCGCACAGAAGGTCCGCGTTGAGCGCGATCCGAGCCGCTTCGCCGCCCGTGCGCATGAACACCTTGCCCTGCTGGCCGGATCTACTGCGCTTCCGCTTGGCGCGGCCTGACCGTCACGGTCACTTCCTGCGGCGCATCCTCAATCACCACGCCCGCCGGCAATGGCCGCAATCGACCATCCACGCGAATGAACCACTCGACCGCCAACGGCATCGTCCCTTCGCGCAGGTCTCCAAGCACCGCATCCACCACGCCAATCACTGGCGTTGCACCCGATCGAATCCGCTGAATCGCTTCCTGAGGCCCTTTCGCTGTCACGCTCACCACTGCGGACGCCGGCGGCAATTCCAACGCCCACGCGTCATATGCACTTGGCGGCAGCGAGATCTCGATCACCGCATTCGGCACTGGCGTCGAATCATTCGTCTGGCGCACGATGAACGACACCGTCGCGCGCTGCACACCAATGGGCCGCACGCCGCGGACACCCCGCAATGCTTCGGGCAGGAGCAATTGCCTCGCTTGCCGCTGCACCTGCTCACCTGGCGGCAAGTCCTGCAACTCACTCGGATCCACCACCGCGGTGATGTGGAACTGATCGGCATCCGTCGCCAGCCGCGCCGGCATCGTGACATCAATTGCATCGGGCGACACCGCCGGGGGCGCTTGCAACTCCAGTTCGCCCACGTCCGCCACGACCGGCAGTCGCAACCGTTCGAGCTTGATCACCTCCAGCGTCACCGTCGCGGGCCTCGTCGAAACCACCTCGACACCCGAAGATGTCACGCCGGGCAAGTTTGCAATCACATCCGCCATCTTGATGGTGGCCTTGCCATCTTCGCGCGTCGCAAGCCCCGCTTGCTCAGGCGAGATCTTCTGCAATTCGCTCAATCGTGCGCGAGCGGTCTGCACAGACGCCTGTGCCCCGCGCAGCTCCACCTCAACCTCGCCTGTAAAGTCATCCGGGCGCACCAGCGCCAACTCATCCCGCATCGCCTCGGGCACTTCGAAGCTGATCCGCGCCACTTCACGCGCCTCGGTCAAGCTCTCCTGCTCTGCAAAGATCCACACCGCGACCGTGATGATCGAAATCAGGATGCCCGTGCGAATGCGATCAATCATGGCTCTTCACCCGCCGTCATGCCCTCGCTCGGTGCTTCAATCGCCCGCCCATTGCTTGGCGAGACGCCGCGGATGAGCCGCTTCTCGAGTTCCTCGCGCAGCTGATCAGGCGTCAACCACCGCCGAAGTTCCCGCCCCTCCGCAATCGTGATCGCGCCCGTCTCTTCACTCACAATCACGATGACCGCATCGCTCACCTTCGCCAGCCCCACCGCCGCGCGATGCCGCGTGCCCAGTTGCGGATCGGGCATGTCTTCCGCATCGGCAAGTGGAAACTGCACCCCCGCCGCCACCAGCTTGGGACCGCGCACCACGACACCCATGTCATGCAACGGACTGTTGGGCCAGAAGATCGAACTCAACAGATGCGACGAGACATCTGCATTCAGCGCTTTCCCAGCTTCGATCAGCTCGCGTAACCCCGTGCTGCGCTCAAACGCAATGATCGCGCCAAACTTGTTCTTGCTCAGGAACGTGCATGCGCTCACGACGGCATCAATCACGGGACGCACTTCGCGCTGCGTCATCCGAAAGAACGGCGCCTCGCCAATCCGAATGAGCGCCCGGCGCAACTCCGGCTGAAACGTCACCACCAACGCAATCGCCGCCAGCCCCAGCACCTTCCCGTACAACGCCGACAACCGCGGGAACAGCCCCGTCCGCAACACGAGCGGCACCACAAGGAACGACACGATCACCAGCACGATCACGCCCTTGAAGGCGCCCGCCGCGCGCGTCCCGCGCACGAAACGGTAAATCACCCACACCAGGATCCAGATGATCGCAAGCTCCACCGCCACTTCCCAGGGCGAGTAGTCGGCCAAGCGTGCCCATTGATGTCGCAGCAGATCCAGCCACACGGTGGGAGGCAATCCTTTTCAAGAAGAGCGGGTGTCGAGTATATCGGTCCAAATCCCCGAATCTCCATCACCTGGCATGCACAAGGTCCGAGTGCGCCGTACCTTCCACAGGTCATGCCCAGTGATCCGACCTTGGCCAGCCCCAATCCCCCCGCAGGTCGCCGCGCCGGGCTGCTGCGCGCCGCGTTGATCGTCCTGGGGCCTGTGTTCGCGCTGGCGATGTACGCCCTGCTCGGCGCGCTCGCGAATGACACCTGGTCGCTCGCAGAGCCCGCGCGACGCACCGCTGCCATCGCCACACTTGTCGCGTGGTGGTGGCTCAGCGAAGCGCTCCCGCTGCCCGCAACAAGCCTCGTGCCCTTCGTCGCGCTCCCTTGGCTTGGCGTCATGTCGCCCACCGCCGCCGCCGCGCCCTATGCCCACCCAGTCATCTTCCTCTTTATGGGTGGCTTCATGATGGCGCTCGCCATGGAGCGCTGGGGACTCCATCGCCGCATCGCACTCACCATCATGCTGGGCGTTGGGTCACGCCAACCCATGCTCGTCGCCGGGTTCATGATCGCCTCGGCGCTCTTGAGCATGTGGATCTCCAACATTGCAACCACCGTCATGATGCTGCCAACTGTCCTCTCGGTTATTGGCGTCGTCGAACAGCGCATCGGCAAAACGCAGCCACAACTCGCCATCGCAAGCTTGCTTGGCATCGCATACGCCGCGTCAATCGGCGGCATCGCAACGCCCATCGGCACCGCGCCCAACGGCATCCTCCTGGGCGTGCTCAACGAACGCTTTGGGTTCGAAGTCGCCTTCGCGCATTGGATGATGCTGGGCGCGCCGCTCGCCCTGGTCATGCTCGTCGTCACGTGGCTCCTGCTCACACGTTTCCTCCACCCGTTGCCCAACGATGAGATCCCTGGAGGGCGCGACTTCATCCGCCAAGAGCTCCGCGCCCTGGGCAAGACATCGCATGCCGAGCGCATCGTCATGTACGTTTTCTTCTGCGCTGTTTTCCTGTGGATCTTCCGCAAACCACTGGAAGGCGCCGTACCGATCCTCGCCGCGCTGGAAGACAGCACCGTCGCAATCATCGCGGCCCTTGCACTCTTCATCATTCCCGTCGACCTGCGCAACCGCGTCTTCACGCTTGACTGGGAAACGGCAGTCAAACTGCCGTGGGGCGTGCTCCTGCTCTTTGGCGGCGGATTCTCACTCGCCAGTGCATTCAAGGCCAGCGCGCTCGACCAAGCCATTGGCGATCAATTCGCGCAACTTGGCCACTGGCCGACCTGGGCGCTCGTGCTTGCAGTGACAGGCGTCATCGTCTTTCTCACCGAACTCACCAGCAACACCGCCACTGCCACCATCTTCGTCACGCTGCTCGCCGGTATCGCAGTTGGCCTGGGCGTCGATCCCCTGCTCCTCTGCGTACCCGCCGCAATCGGCGCCAGCTTTGCGTTCATGCTTCCCGTCGCAACACCTCCCAACGCAGTTGTGTTTGGTTCCGGGCGCTTGCACGTCATGCAAATGGCCCGCGCGGGCATCTTGCTCAATCTCATTGGCATCGCACTGCTCACCGTCGCGGCCTTCACGATTCAACAATGGACGATTGGCACCATGGACCGCAATAGCTTCGCACCCCAGCCGAGCCAAACCGCCGAATGACAACCTCTGTGCGCACAACTCCCACCCAGAACGCACCCGCGCCCACCGCGCGCTGGATCGCACTTGCCCTCGAACGCTGGTTCATCGCCACCGCGCGTGACCTCCCTTGGCGACATGTCGACCCCTCCACTGGACTTCGTGATCCCTACATATCTCTCGTGTCAGAACTGATGGCCCAACAGACGCAACTCTCCCGCGTGCTCGAGAAGTTCGATCCCTTTGTCGAGCGCTTCCCGACCGTACAGGCGCTCGCACACGCGCCAGAGCAGGATGTCCTTGCGCTGTGGTCTGGGCTTGGCTACTACCGCCGCGCACGCCTCCTCCACGCCGCGGCCAAAGCCATCGTCGACCAACACCAAGGCATGGTCCCCGCCGATCTTGCCGAGCTTCGCGCGCTCCCCGGCATCGGCGCCTACACCGCCGGCGCCATCGCTTCACTTGCGTTTCATGTGCGCGCACCGATCGTCGATGGCAATGTGCGGCGTGTCCTGCTGCGCGTGCATGGCATTGACGTGCCCGCGGAGGACGCCGAGCCTGTCGCGTGGACCGAGGCAACCGCGATTGCCGAGAGTGCCCGCAACATCGCGCCGACCAACGAAGGCCTCATGGAGCTCGGCGCAACGATCTGCACGCCGCGCGCGCCCAAGTGCGACATGTGCCCACTGCGCGCGCGCTGTATTGCGCGCCGAACCAATCGCCAGGACACGATCCCGCGCCCCAAAGCACCCCCCAAGCGCCAAACTTTGCACCACATCGCACTGCTCGTCCGCGACGCCCGCGGGCGCATCCTCGTCGAACAGCGGCCCGCAACCGGCCTCTGGGCGGGGCTTTGGCAAGCGCCGGCAGTCGAGCTTTCCACGCGACCTCGGTCCTACATCGCCGCCGCCGCCGAGCTGGCCCAGGCCCTCCGCCTGGCCAAACCCGTCAACCCCGCCCGCCAGGTGCTCCGGCACGAGCTAACCCATCGCCGGGTCGAGGCTCGGGTCTTCGAGACCGCGATCAAACCCCGCACAAAGCCCCTGCGCGGACAATTCCTCAACGCAGAAGGGGTCGCCGAGCTCCCCCTCTCGAATCTCCACCGCCGGATTCTGCTGGGCGGGACCGAATCTTGACCAAGTCGCAGTGCCCCGGGCGGTGGACGCTTGCGGGCATTCCGCTACACTCTGCCCCTCAGGTCGAGTGGCGCTCGACTTGCTGGTGCGCCGTTCGTTGGGCCGCGCGGCCCGCACGGAAAGCCGAATCCGTTACCCCCGCCGCGACGTCGGCGGCAGTGTCGTCACCTTCGCACCGTGGACGACGAATGGCGCCTCGCCTGGCGCAGACGTCACTCCATCACATGATTAATGAGAATCTGATCGCCACACTCGGGCCGACTGACACCGAGGTCGATGACATGCTGCGCGCCGCGTTCGGCGCTGATGTTGCAGAAGGCAACATGGACACGCTGCTGCCCGATGCGCTGGGCGACCTCAAGCAAGACCAAATCCTGACCGGCAAAGTGATCGGCATGGCGGGCGACGACGTCGTCATCGACGTCGGACTGAAGTCGGAAGGACTGATCCCGAAGAGCGAGTTCGAAGACCTGTCGCAGGTTGTTCCGGGCCAGGAAGTGCAAGTCCTGCTCGAAGAGATCGAAGGCGACGCGGGGCTCGTGCAGCTCTCCAAGCGCAAAGCGGATCGTTTGATCAACTGGAAGCGCATTGTCGAAACGACGCGCGAAGGCGACATCTGCAACGGCAAGGTGATGCGCAAGATCAAGGGCGGGTTGCTCGTCGATATTGGCGTGCCCGTGTTCTTGCCGGCGTCGCAGGTCGATATCCGCCGCCCGGGCGACATTGGCGAATTCATCGGGCGCGAGATTCGCGCCGAGATCCTGAAGATCGATGAAGAGCGCCGCAACATCGTCATTTCCCGCCGCAAGCTCATCGAGCACGAGCGCGACGAGGCGAAGAAGCGCCTGCTCGATCGCATCAAGGAAGGTGACATCGTCGAGGGTCAGGTCAAGAACATCGCCGACTTCGGCGCGTTTATCGACTTGGGCGGCATCGATGGCTTGCTGCACATTACGGACATGTCGTGGGGCCGCATTAGCCATCCGTCTGAGATGCTGCGCATCGACGACAAGGTGCAGGTGAAGATCCTCAACATCGACTACGAGAAGGAAAAGATCGCTCTGGGCCTGAAGCAGAAGGAAGCTTCGCCTTGGGAAGAAATCGAAGCGCGCTACCCGGTTGGGGCGCGTGTCAAGGGTGAGGTGGTCAACCTCATGTCCTATGGCGCCTTCATCCGTCTGGAAGATGGCATCGAGGGTCTTGTACACATCTCCGAGATGTCCTGGACACGGCGCATCAATCACCCGTCGGAAGTCGTCAAGCCGGGCGAGGAGATCGAAGTCGTTGTCCTTGACATCAACAAGGACAAGCAGGAGATCTCTCTGGGCCTCAAGCAGACCGAGGTCAACCCCTGGGAGCTCGTCGCCGAGAAGTACCCGCCCGGCACCGTCATCGAAGGCCAAGTCCGCAATCTTGCGAACTATGGCGCGTTCATCGAGATCGAGCCCGGCATCGATGGCCTGCTGCACGTTTCGGACATCTCCTGGACCAAGAAGGTCTCGCATCCCAACGAGGTCTATCAGAAGGGCGACAACGTCCGTTGCGTTGTGCTCGAGGTCGACCGCGAGAAGCAACGCGTAGCGCTCGGCGTCAAGCAGCTTGTCGAGGACCCGTGGCTCGAAGCCATCCCCGGCGCCTACAAGCCCGGCATGGTCGTGCGTGGTCGCGTGACGAAGATCACCAACTTCGGTGTGTTCGTCGAACTCGAAGACGAACTCGAAGGCCTGCTGCACATCTCCGAACTTGCCGACCACAAGGTCGACAACCCGCACGACATCGTGAAGGTTGGCGACGAGCTGGACGTCAAGATCCTGCGCGTCGACACATCCGATCGGAAGATCGGTCTGTCGCTCAAGCGGGCCCAATGGGGTTCGGTTGAAGAGGCGCGGGCCGAGCGCGAGGAAAAGCGTTCGGCAGCGGACATGCCCCAACGCGGCGGCATGGACGAGCACGGCGCCATGGGGTCCGACAAGATCCAGTTGTAAGGGCTGGGTCAGACAGGCAAAAACGAAACAGGGGCGGCAGAGATGCCGCCTCTTTTCACAGGTTCTTGCGGTGGAAGATCAGGTTGTTCAGCACATCGCGGCAAACGTGAGCGCGGTAAGGATCAAGATCCGGCGGCGATGTGCCGTCAGATCGAGCGCCAGAACCGCTCGCGTTGCTGCACCTTTGATGATCACGGCCATGTCCGAATACTCCGCATCTCTTGAGTTGTCGCCGAGCTATCTACAAGGCGCGTGCCAAAGGCAAGTCCCTGCCGCCAATCCCGGCTGGCGAGGCTCTGACGCATGCTTGCAGTCCCAAAACCGCGCGCATGCACGTTGCTTCGCCTCCGCCTTGTTGCAACGATGCAACATGGCGCGTCGCCAATTCGCAACATCCGTGAGGGGGGAAGCGCAACGTCCGTTGCTGCGCGTTGCCGATGCGGCGCGAGGCCTGTGTCGCGTCGCGCTGCTCGTGGCGCTGGCCTGTTTGCCGCCAGTCGCCGCGGCGGGCGAGTCTGACCCACCTGGGCCCGAAGCCGCGATGCAAGCCTACCAGCAGGTCGTGCAGGCCCAAAGCGCCTGGTCGCAAGAAGTCGCACAAAACCTGAGCGATCCGCCCGGCACAACCGGCGTCTGTTTGACACTTCGCGAAAATGGCAAGGTAATCGGACGTGCCGAAGTCATGGCCGACGACGGCGCCGCGCTGCGCCAAGCGATGGAACAAGTCATGGCGCAAGCCAAGCCGCCCCGCACCGTCGAAGGCGTGGGCGTCATTCCCCGTGCGATTGATGTGCAATTCGCGGGGCCTTTGATTCCATTGGCGGGCGATACCTTTGCGTCCGCGTCGATTGTCGTGCCACAGGGGCTCGAAGGCGTGGCCGCGCGCGTGGGTGATCGCCTGGGCGCTGCATTCCCCGCGGTGATCTTGGCCACGGATTCATCAGTCGAGCGCGCGCTGCGCGTGGCGTGTGCGCGAGCCGAAGCGCCGCCCATGGAACTCAATGAGCTGCGCAAGCAGGTCGACGTGCGCATCTATCGCTTCAAGGTCACACACATCGCGATGGCAAGCGACACAAGCGCACCAATGTTCCTGACGCGCGGCGGACGCTTGGTCGACGAAGCTGCGGTCAACACGCAGAGCATTCGGGCATTCGCAGATGGCATGGCGTCGCACCTGATGCGGTCGATGTGGCCGGGCGAAGAACCCTTTGGCCTCATGGGCCCCTATCGCGCCGCGCGGGATGAATATGAGCCTTTCGTGGCCGAGCCGCATGCACAGGCCCTGGCGGCATTGGCCCTGGCGCGCTACGCACGCACGCCCGGCGTCGATCCGCAACTGGCAAAGGCGGCACGGCGCACCGCATGGGATGTGCTCTTCGACATCACGGTCGTACAGCCGCCCGAACTCGATCCGATGGGCGACACCGCCGCGCTTGGGCTGTGGCTCGCCGCCTGGTCGGAAGCGCGCCAGCAAGGAATCCCGATCGGCATCTCCGAAGAGGAGTTGGCCAAGTTCGCGGATCGAGCCGCGTCGGCGTGCTCGGCGGCCCTGCGCGGTGAGCAGCCCGTCGATGAACAAGCGATGATCACGCGCGCCATCGCGGTCTATGGGCTCACCATGGCGAAACCGCACCTGCCCACGGTCGAACACGCCCCAGTGGAAGTGGAACTAGACCGACTGTTCAACGAAACCCCACCCGGCCAGCTCGTTGCGCTCATGCCATGGCTTGGCTGGGCGACGATGGCCAATGCGCACGATGACGGTTCAGTTGACCATGATTCGGCGCTCAACGTGTTGCGCGATGTGATCTGGGACCACCAGGTGCTGGCGATGGACGCGGGCAACGAGCGCGACCTCATTGGCGGCACTGTCTTCACGCGGGCGCGACAGCCCTTGCCGACCTGGCAAAGTGCAAAACCATTGGCCCTGTTGGCGACGATGTTCGGGGACGAACGCTTCACCCCCAAAGAACGCGTGATCGACGAGTTGCCCAAGCTCGCCAGAGGCCTGCGCTTTCTCAAGCAACTCAGCGTGTCCGACGCCGAGGCCCACATGTACCCCAATCCCGGACGCTCACTTGGCGGCGTGCGCAAAGCGCTCTGGGATCAAACCGTCACCGCCGATGCAACCGCGCTGAGCCTGCTCACAGCCTGCGAGACACTCACCGCTGTCAGTTCACCTTGACCTCGCCCCACAGCTTCTCAATCGCTTCCCTGTAGCGCGCAATCGTGCCGGCAACGACGCTGTCCGGTAGCTCAGGTCCCGGCGCGGTCTTGTCCCACTTGCCCTGATCGACTAACTCTTGCAAGTAGTCCCGCACGAACTGCTTGTCGAAGCTCTGCTGCGCGCCGCCCGGCTTCCATGCATCGAGCGGCCAATAGCGACTCGAGTCGGGCGTCAACGCTTCATCAATCAGAATCAGCTCATCGCTCGTGCGCTTGCCATTGGCGTCAACGGGCCAGCCAAACTCAAACTTCGTATCCGCCAGGATGATTCCACGCTCCCGCGCGTGCGCCCGCGCTGCCTTATAGATAGCCATGGACGTATCGCGCAGCCTTGTCATGACATCCGTGCCCACGACTTCGCAGGCGCGCTCAAACGTGATGTTCTCATCGTGTTCGCCTTGCTCGGCCTTCGTCGCGGGCGTAAAGATGGGCTCGGGCAATTCTCCGCCCCGCTGCAGCCCCGCGGGCAGCTTCACGCCGCAGACTTCCTGGGTCTGCTGATATTCCTTCCACCCCGAGCCATCGAGATAGCCCCGCACCACGCACTCGATCGGCACCACTTCGCACTTCCGCGCCACCACGCTGCTTTGCATCACATGCGCCGGGATCCGATCCGCCAGATCATCGCCAGACACGGTCTGCGTCTTGCAAAGCCCCTTCGCCTCGATGAACCGGAACCAGCGCTTGGACAACTGTGTGAGCAGCGCCCCTTTGCCCACGATCGGATTGGGCAGCACCACATCGAACGCACTGATCCGATCCGTCGCGATGATCAACAGCCGCGGATCCCCTGCCTTCGGATCCGCCGGCAGGTCGTAGATATCCCGCACCTTGCCCTGGCGCTTATTGGGGAAGGGCAGATTCGTCTCGAAAACGGCTTCCATGGGGTCGATCGTAATGGCCATTGAGCCCTCCCAATAAAGTCTTGCCGGGTGGCGACTCCCCTCCCCGCTTGCCAAGGGGCGATTCCCCCCGACAATAGCTCACCTGCGCCGATGTGTGGTCGGCGCCGGACTGGGTTGGCCCGAGGAGACATCCGACTCCATGCTTCGCTTTGCCGTCTTTGACGATTTCGCCCCCGCCGCTGAGTGCTCCCTGCGCCACGCGTGCTTGCTGGACAAGGACCAAGCGGCCCTACCCAGCGAAATCGTCTTCAAGGACGGCGTCATCGAATGCCTCAAGCCGACCCCCGACGCCGTGGCGTTCGCGATGCAATACGACGCCGGCGCCTGCGGCCGCTTAACACTGCAGACCACGCTGCTGCCTGATAGCGACCTGCCCTATCTGCTCGACATCGAACTCGCCCGTCATCGCATCGCCATCCTCATCAACGCGACCTTCGAAACCTCCTCCGTCACGCACACCTTGCCCGATGACCATCCATTGTTCGCCCAGGTGGACCAAGCGATCGACATGTTCACCGATGCGCTGGGTGAGCCCGCAGCGAGCTTCGGGCGCTACACACCGGAACAGGCGGCCCTCGCGCGCAAGGCCCTCGTCATGGCCATCGAAGCCAGCGAGGCCCTCGCGCTCATGCAATCGCGCCACCAGCTGCAGGAGCGCTTCCAAGGCGCTGAGCGAGCCAAAGCAGCGACCGCGATCGACCCCAACATCCAGCCCACACTCGCAGAGATCCTCCCACCCATCGGCTGCGCCGTGGACAATGAAATCTTCGCGCCGGCACTGCAGAAGATCATCGCGGACAACTTCGAATTCGTCGTCTCGCCCATGCGCTGGAATGAAATCGAGCCCGAGGAAGGGCGCTATGACTTCCGTCGCACCGACCTCTGGATCCGCTGGGCGGTCGACCAAGCCAAACGCCCAGTCGTGTCGGGCCCTTTGATTGACCTCTCGCCGCGCTCGCTGCCCGACTGGCTACTCATCTGGACGCACGACTACGAAACGTTGCGCGAGTTCGCCTTCGAGCACGTCACGCGCGTGGTGAAGCGCTACAAAAAAGCTGTCTCGCGCTGGACGATCATCAGCGCCCCATCGCTTGGCGATGGGGTGGACCTCTCGCTGGACCAGTGGGTCGACCTCACGCGACTGGCCGCCCTCGCAGTGCGCAAGCACGCCCCGAGTGGCACGCGCCTTACAGTCGAACTGCCCCACCCCTTCCCGCGCCACCCAGGAGGCAACACCCCCGCCGTCATGCCACGCCTCTTCGCCGACATGCTCATTCATGCCGGTGTGCAGGCGGACGCATACGGCATTCGTCTGCAAATGGGCGATCTCGTGCCCGGGCGCGACGCGCGCGACATCATGCAGGTCGCCACAATGCTCGACGACTTCGCGACGCTCGAGCGACCAATTCACATTTCCGCATTTGGCGTCCCGAGTGAACCAATCGCGCCCACAAAGGATGCGCCCTGCCCCGGGTGCTGGCGCGAGCCATGGTCACCCGAGATTCAGACCGCCTGGCTTGAGGCCGTCCTCGCACTCTGTGCATCGCGCCCATATGTCGCATCGATTGCCTGGCAAGCGCTCTATGACGCCAAGGGCGATCCTGAGATGCCCTTTGGCGGCTTAATCAGCGCCGCAGGTCGCGCCAAGCCTTCACTCCAGCGGATGGCTGAGACCGCGCGGGCCATCCGTACGCGCAACGTCCCAACCGTACTCCTCAATGCTGACCCCGTGCAGAGTGCGGGCAGCGCGGTTTCTTCCTCATGAGGGCGCCGACTGCAACGACCGACTGGACGCGCACGCCGGCACGTGTCGCGTGCGCGCTTGTAATGCTCGTTGCAACCTGTGGTGTTGCAGTTGCCGTCGCACCGCAACGCCAGGTCGCCATGTCAGGTGCGAGCGAGCTGCCAACGCGCACGATCGACCTCAACTCCGCCCTGCCCGCCGAGCTGGAACTGCTGCCCGGGATTGGCCCCGCACTCGCAAAGCGCATCGTCACCTTCCGGGCTGAGCATGGCGGCTTCAACGCGCTCAAGAACCTCGACGCTGTCCCGGGCATCGGGCCACGAACCCTGGAAGACCTGGCGCCATTCGCTCGCTTTTCTGCGCCAGAGGCTGCCTCAGACCGATAGACTCTGTGAGCAACCGAGTTCCCGTCACGCCCGGCCCCGCTTTCGCGCGGCGCGGGCCGAAGATCTATGCGCAGAACACCGCCACATCTTGCCCGCCTGATCGAACATGCAGATGTCATCTCGCTTGCACGACACCTGGGCGCTGGCGCCGACGCCATCGCGCACGGCGCCGCGGGATCGTCCACGCATCTCATTGCCGGGGCCGTGAGCGCCTTGGCACAGCGCCCGGTTGTCCTCGTCGTGCCGCACTTGGACCAAGCTGATGAGGCGCTCGACGAGTTGGAATCCGCCGGTTTGCGCGCTTGGCGCTTCCCCGCCCTTGAAGTCCTGCCCGGCGAAACCGCGCCGACGCTCGAATTGCACGCCGAACGCCTCGCAGTTGTGCGCAAGCTCACAAACCTTGCACTCAACAGTCCCCCATTCGACGTACTGGTCACACCAATCCAAGCCCTCATGCAGGGCGTCCCCGCGCCGCAGCGACTGCGCGACCTCACACTCTCACTTGCACCGGGCGACGCGCTTGGCCCAGATGCCGTCATCAACTGGCTGGCCAATGCCGGGTACAGCCGCGTTGATTCGATCGAGGAACCGTCCGATTTTGCAGTGCGAGGCGGAATCATCGACATCCTGCCAACCGCGGGCGCTCTCGAAGCACAGACCGCATCCGGCTCGATCGTCATGTCGACTGGCGAAGCGGGCGTGCGCCTCGATTTCTTTGGTGATGAACTCGAATCCATTGCCGAAATCGACATCGCCACCATGGGCTCAGACCAGAAGCTTGCACGCATCGATCTGCTCGGCATGCGCGACGGCGCGCCGCTCATCGATGATGCCGCTGTGTCGCCCATCGAAGTCATCGCCCGCGCGTTGCCCGATGGCTTCATCACCATGCTTGCTGACACCCTTGAAACCACTGAACAGGCCCGAGGCTACTACGAGCGCATCATCGATGCGCGCGGCATCTTTGGACCGCCCGAAGCCCTGCGCCTGCTCCGGGAACATGCCCGCGCGATGGCCGAGGTGAATCACCTCAATGCAGGCAGCACGCCCGGCGTGACGACCTTCGCGCTGCCTATCGCACCGCTGCCTGACTTTGCACACGATGCTGCCGATGCCGTGCGCGAGCTCGGGGCCTTGTCTGCCGAGCAGGATGTCATCGTCCTTGCCCAAACCTCGGGCGAAGACGATCGCTTCCGCGAGCTGCTGCACGAGTTTGCGCCCGACACTGCAGCGCGCACGATCCACTACAGCGCGTACCTACACCGAGGCTTCATCCTCGAGTCCCTTACCGATGCTCGCAACGCTCGCCCGATCGCGCTCGTCCCCTATCACGAACTGCTCCACCGCTACCAATCGCGCCGCCGCATCGCGCGACTCAAGGGTGGCCGCGCGACCGAAGCCTTCATGCAACTCAATACGGGCGATTACGTCGTCCACGTCGACCACGGCATTGCGCGCTTCACAGGCCTCACAACCATGAAGGCCACCAAGCGCAAGACCAAAGCCGAGCTCAACGAAGCCGCCTTCAACAAGTTCCACGGCAAGGACGATGCGCACGCCGAGACAGCAGGCGTTGAGGAATATCTCGTTCTTGAGTTTGCTGGCCGCTCCAAGCTCTATGTTCCCGCGCACCAGATCGACCGCGTGCAGAAGTACATCGGTTCGGGCGGAAGCCGCGGCGCACGAACCGCAGCGCCCACACTCTCCACGCTTGGCAGCAAACGCTGGTCGAACCAGAAACAGTCAGTCAAGGAGTCCGTGCGCGAACTCGCCGGCGAACTGCTCCGCGTGCAAGCCGCCCGCCAAGCCATGCCCGGCGTGCGCTACCCCGCCGACACGCCCTGGCAAACCGAGTTTGAGGCCGAATTCCCATACCAAGAAACCGAAGACCAACTCGCGGGCCTCGCAGACATCAAGCGCGACATGGCCACTGAGCGCCCGATGGACCGCCTCGTGTGCGGCGACGTCGGCTATGGCAAAACCGAACTCGCTATCCGCGCTGCATTCAAAGCTGTCGAATTCGGCAAGCAAGTCGCCGTCCTCGTGCCCACCACGCTCCTCGCCGAGCAACACGAGCGCACCTTCCGCCAACGCTTCGCGGGCTATCCCTTCGTCATCGAATCGCTCTCCCGCTTTAAGACCAGAGGCGAACAAAACGCCGTCCTCGCCCGCGCGCGCAAGGGCCAAGTCGATGTCATCATCGGTACGCATCGCCTACTTTCCAAAGACGTTCACTTCGCCGATCTTGGCCTCGTCATTGTCGATGAAGAACAGCGCTTTGGCGTCGAACACAAGAACGCCTTGCTCCGCCTGCGCATGACCGCCGACGTCCTCACCCTCAGCGCCACGCCCATCCCGCGCACGCTGCACATGTCAATGCTTGGCTTGCGCGACATCTCCTCGCTCACGACGCCCCCACTCGACCGCCGCGCCGTCGTCACTGAAGTCATCCCCCACAACCGCCAGCGCATCAAGCGCTCCATCGATCGGGAACTCGCCCGTGAAGGCCAGGTCTTCTTCATTCACAACCGCGTCCACAACATCAAGACCATCGCCGATGACATCCAGCGCCTCGCCCCCGACGCCCGCATCGTCATTGGCCATGGGCAAATGCCCGATGGTGAACTCGAAAAAGTGATGCTCGCCTTCATCAACCGCGACGCCGACATCCTTGTGTCCACCACCATCGTCGAATCGGGAATCGACATCCCCTCCGCCAACACCATGTTCATCAACGACGCGCACATGTTCGGACTCGCCGAGCTCCACCAACTTCGCGGCCGCGTCGGACGCTCCAAACACCGCGGCTATTGCTACCTGCTCCTGCCGCAGAACCGACCCGTGCCCGAAATCGCACAAAAGCGCCTCCGCGCCGTCGAAGAATTCTCCATGCTTGGCGCAGGCTTCAAGATCGCGATGCGAGATCTCGAGATCCGCGGCGCAGGCAACCTCCTCGGCGCAGAACAATCAGGCCACATCGCCGCCGTCGGCTATGACATGTATTGCCGCCTGCTCGACACCGCCGCCAAAGAACTTCGCGGCGAACCCACGCATGAAGCCTCCGAAACCGCGATCGAGCTTGGCATCGCCGGCGCCATCCCGCGCTCATACATCTTGGCCGACGCCCGCCGCCTCGAAGCCTATCGGCGCATCGCCATCGCACAATCGCCGCAAGAAGTAGACGCCGTCGAAACCGACCTCACCGCCGCATACGGCGCACCGCCAGAAGCAACGGCAACGCTGCTCGAGCTCGCCCGCGTCCGTGCCGCTGCCGCTGCCCTCGGTGTGCGCTCCATCGCGCTCAAGGACAAGGACGTCATGTTCCGCTGCGACGATCCCGATGCCATCGCTTTCGCGCTCAAGGGCGCCAAGGGCTCCGTGCGCATCCTGTCAGAATCCGCGAGCAGCACGGGTGAAGGTGTCGCAGAAGTCGCGTTCCGCCCGCCCGAGCAATGGCTCGAACCTTCTAGCTTGCTGACGCTGCTTCGCCGTCGCCTGATGCAGGTGGCGCCGTCGCAGGATCGCCCGCAGGCTTCCTCTTCTCCGGCAGCGTCACCGGCGTGAGACGCACCTCGCGAATGTCCTGCTCATCACACGCGCGCCGCATCAGCAAATACAGAAGCGCACCGCCACTAAACAAGTAGCTCATCACCCAACCAATGAAGATGAGCCAAGCCACCTGTATCCAGAACGCCACCGCCCGCGCAGCAAATGGCGGAGCATCCAGCTGCGCACCCGTTCCCCAACTGGCAAAGTCCCCCGCGGCCAAATCCTCCGCAACACCAAGCCCCGACCGAACAACCAATTGAATCAACCAATATGCGATCGCCAGTTGAGCAAGCAGCACTACGCCATACGCCACATACCGGTGCGGCTTGCTCACCAAGTACGCAAACACGCGCTGAATCGCATCACCCGAATCCGTATCTTCGCACGCTGCGGCCCCGGGCAACATCACAAAACCAAACACATACAACGCGCCGACAATCGCCGCGATGACGCTGAGCCCCATCGGAATGAACCACAAAATGCCGCCGATTGCATCCCCGGGCGACCAGGTCATCGTGGCAAGACCAAACAGCTTTGCAAGCCCGACAAGCGCTCCAATGACAGCCAGCGGTATCAGAGCGGCGCCAAGCAACATGCCCAGACGCGCAAACGCAAATCGAACGCTCTTGCGAAAGCCCGGATCGAGATCGACCGCGAAGTCAAGCGCCGCCGAGCGGGCAACCGCCCCGCCACCGATCACGAGCACAATTGCACACCACACCACTGCCCCAATCACACCCCAGGTATCGCCTGAATAGATCCAACGCGCGCCGATGTGGTCGAAGCGCTCTTGCACCGCCATGGGGCCGCCCGTGGGCCAGATGATGTTCAACGCCGCAAAACCAGCGCTGTCGCTGGCACGCTGGATCAACCACGCCCCGCCAAACAGCACCAGCGCCGTAAGCGTCCCCATCAACACCCGCGCCGGATGCACGCTCAAGCCAAGCACGCGAAACAGCTCAGGCCAGATCAGCCCTGCAGTCAGTTCGCGGATCGTCACCGCGCCGGCACGTTGTCGATAAGGAGGGATCTCGCTGCTCATGAGCAGCAGATGCTACCGGTTCTGCGCTGCAGATGGCGACGCAGGACTCGACGGCGCAAGCCTCGCCACGATCGCGTCCAGCAACGCCTCGGGCTCTTCCATACGTCCAGGCCCCACCGCTCGGCACGCTTGCCACCCCGCCGCCGGCCCCACAATCTCATACCCATCGGCGCGCAGCTGCTCAACATTCCGCTGGTTCGCCGGCTGCGCCCACATGATCTCATTCATGCTCGGCGCAATGAGCACGGGCGTCTGTCGACGATCAATCGCACTCAGAATCAGGCACACCGCGTCCTCAGTAATCCCATGCGCCAGCTTCGCGCAGCAATCCATCGTCGCAGGCGCCACGATCGCCAAGTCACACCGCCGTGCAAGGGAAATGTGCTGCGGGTCCTGCGACTCCACATGCTCCCAGACGCCCGTGTAGACATGCCGACCCGACAGCGCCTGCAACGTGAGCGGCGCAATGAACTTGGTGGCCGATTCAGTCATCGCGACCGTCACGCCTGCGCCGGCTTGGGCGAGGCGCGAAACAAGCGTCGCGGTCTTGTACGCCGCGATCCCACCCGTCACGCCAACGAAAACCTCGCGCCCCTTCAAGGCGCTGGCCTGCGTTGCATCAGGCGCGTTCGCGTTCGGCGTCACGTCGTTGGCCTAGAGAAGCTCCGCGGCCGCCGGAAGTGCGCCCGCTTCCGCAACCACGCCATCAAGAGCCGCAAGCGCCGACTCATGATCGATACAGATCTTCTCATGCAGGATCTCGTCAATCACGATCTCGAGGTCAGTGCGCCCCCGGCGCTCCACGAGTGGCCGCGCGCCTTCCATCAGTTCGACAAGCCGACGCTGAATCAGTGCGCACAGCTTGAACCGACCACCCGCACGATTGACAATGTCCTCGCTCTTGAGCGCTTCGATCATTGAGGGTCTCGCCTTTGTTGCTTTCGGGGTATACTATTTCGCGTCCGGTAGCCGACCAGGTGGGCGACGCGTTCGCCAACAGTCGGACCCGGACACGCTCGATTGCGAATCGGTCATTCTAACCCATTCACCCCTCCAGGGCGAATCGGGCCTCGCGGCGTTCTCGCACGGGCCCACCGCGGAGGAAGGGAATCCCGCCGCATCATGACCACGACCTTCAACTTTGGTGATCGCGTTCGCCACCCGGCTCGTCCGGAGTGGGGCGAAGCGGTGGTGACCTCATCCCAAGGGGTGACCCACGAGGGCAAACCCTGCCAGCGCCTGACCCTCCGCTTCGATCGTGCCGGCATCAAGACCATCCTCACGTCCGTTGTCGCCCTCGAACTCGCGGCCGATGGAGCGCCAGACACGCCGGCCAACGGGCACACCAATGGCCAAGCCCCCGCGGGTGACCACGCCCCCGGGTCCTGGCTCGCAGAGGCGGCGGCCCTTCCACCCGAGCAGATGTTCGCCCGCTTGCCTGAGGCAACGCGGGACCGGTTCGACACGCTGGAAGATCGGCTCAAGGCGACGCTGCTGCTCTACAGGTTCTCGGACCAGGGCGCCGCCCTGCTCGATTGGGCCGCCATGCAGACCGGCATGGCCGACCCCCTCAGCAAATTCTCGCGCCATGAGCTCGAGCAATACTTCCTCCGCTTCGCCGACCAGCGCGCTGACCACCTGCGAACGCTGCTCGCCGAGGCCGCCAAGAAGGATCCAGACCTCCCGGCAAGGCTGCTCAAGACCACGCCCCACATGCCCGCTGCCGCGGCGGCAGCGGTCAAGAACCCGAGAGCCAGGCGTTAGCTCACTTCCGCAACCCGCACAGTCGCACCACCGCGCCGCATGGCACTGCGTTGGGCGCGAACATTTCTGCGTCCTCTGGAATGCCTGTGCGGCTCGTGCGGGCGCCACAGTCAACCAACCATGGCAATGCGCTTCCCTGGCTGCGTGCAGGGGGCAGACTTCGAGTGCGACCAATGGTGGCCGCATACAAACGAAGACTCGATTGCAGGGAGCGATATCTGTCATGCGCGACCAGGAATTTGACCGTAAGCTTGGTGAACTTCTTTCTCAGATCGAAACCCTGCCCGAGGATCAGCGGGCCGCCCTCGAAGAGATGGCCGAAGAAACCAAGAGTCGCCGAGCCCGCGTGCAAGGCGCCATCAAGGGCCTGCAAGAATCACTTGATCACCTTCGCCTGAGCGTCAAGTACCTCGTCTTTGATCTTGAGGCGACCCGACGCGAGAACGCATACCTCCGCCGCATGCTTGACGAAGGCAAGGCGCAGGACAACGACGAGTAATACGTCACCCCACAACACAATTCCAACTGCATGGAATCAGATGCCGGCCTGCACGATCACCGGCGGCGCGCCATCGATATCCTCAGTCGCAAGCTGAATCAGCTCGATGCGCCCGTTGGCGGGCCAGTAGTGCAACTGCCAACCCCGCGGCATGTGCAGCTTCTTCCCGCCGATGAATAGGTCATCGTTCAGCGTCGGCGGGAAGCTCTTGTGTTCCTCGTAGTAGATATTGACCGCCTTGCGCGCGTGGTTGTAGGTCGCCTGCGCCGCGGCATCTTCCGCCCGTGCGATCTGCCCTGACACCACCGGAATCGTGACCGCCGCAAGGATCCCAAGGATCACTACCGTGATCAGGATGTCGATCAGCGTGAACGCGCGACGGATTGCCCGGCGGCTGGCCATGAACGACCCCCAAGGCGGCATTGCCACAAGTCCCATCGACCACATGGGCGCCGGCCTTCGCCGCACCCCGCGGAACGCCAGGCAATGTTGGCATCACGACCGGCTCAGGTTCTCGCGCGAGATCATCAGTTCCAGTGTCGCGCCCGCAAAGTCCGCATCACGAGCCGTAAGCCCGGTAAAGAACGGCAGCGCAATCGTCCGCTGACTCACCGACTCTGAAATCGGAAAGGCGCCAGGCCTGCATCCGGGGAGGTGTGCGAACTGCGGCATCAAGTGGCAACAGGGGAAATATGCCGCCGCACCCACGTCATGGCGGTGCATGCCTTCGAGAACACGATCGCGCTCCACAGCGCCGTAGCGATCCGAAAGGCGCACAACGAACACAAACCAACTCATCTGTGTATCGGGGCCCACATAGGGCAGGATCAGATCCGGATGCACCATGAAGCGCTCGATGTACCGCTCTGCCGCCACCTGCCGGCGCATCAGAATGTCATCGAGCCGCTCCATCTGCGCAACGCCCAGCGCCGCGTGAATCTCGCTCAATCTGTAGTTGTACCCAAGCCGCTCGAAGCTCATCCATGAGCGCAAGCCCTGCGAAGCGCCCGGGTGCCCCCCGGCGCTGTTCCCCGCGCGCCCCTGGTTGCGCAACGATCGCGCGATATCCGCAATCCGCGCATTGTCCGTCACGAGCATGCCACCCTCGCCCGTCGTGATCTGCTTGTTCGGATAGAATCCGAACACCGCGGCGTGTCCGAATCCACCTGCCGCGCGCCCGCTGTACGTTCCACCGAGCGCTTCGCAGGCGTCTTCAATCATCACAATCTCGTGCCGATCGCAGATCGAGCGATATTTCTCCATGTAGGTCGGACAGCCGAGGTTCTCCACCGCGATAACCGCTTTCGTCCGCCTGGTAATCGCAGCTTCGACGCGCTGCGGGTCCATGTTGAGCGTCTTCGGGCAGATGTCCACGAACACGGGCGTCGCGCCCGCTTGAAGCACCACATTCGCCACCGCAACAAAGCAAAACGTCGGCACGATGACCTCATCGCCCGGGCCGACCCCAAAGGCGGTGAGCGCCATGTGCAGCGCCGCCGTCCCGCTCGAGCACGCAACCGCATGGTGGCGTCCTGCGCGCTGGGCCACCATCTCTTCGAAACGGAGCTGCATGGGCCCGATCGCAAGGCGACCCGAGCGCAGCACGCGCGAAACAAGCTCGATTTCGCGCTCCGTGATGTCTGGACCGGACAGCGGGATCTCATCCATGACGTGACTCACTGCCTTCCCGCCTGCTTGGGCGCTCGAGATTCGAACGCACCGAGTTGGGCCATCCACCTGTGATTCGCGGGGCCATCCATGGCCCCAGAAGGGCGGCGCTTCCGTTGACGCGCGCCCGCCTCAAGCGACCGACGCCGCTTCGCCCGACGCCGCCGAACGCACGATGACGTCGTGCAGCTTGGCGTACAGATCGGACAAGGGCATGGTCCCCTGCAGCGGGCCGGCATCCTGCTCGCGCCCCTCTTCCATATGTCGGCGCAATCGCTGGCATGCGGTTACGACCGTCGAGTGATTCTTGCGGTTCAGCGCCCGCGCGATCTCCGGATAGCTCATCGTCGTCAGCTCCCGGCTCAAGAGCGCCACCATCGAGCGAGCCAGCACCACCAGGCGATGCCGACCCCGGCCAAGCACCTCGCTCAGCTCGACATTGAGTTCCTGACACACCATCCGGCTCACCTGTTGAACCGAGATCGGCTTGCGCGGACGCATCAGATCAGCACGCCCAAGGACCCGGCGCGCCAGAACCGCCCCCACCGGGCCACGCACCTGCTCCAGGCGCACCACGGCATCCAACCGCACCACACCACCTTCGATGTCGCGCACTGACCCAGCGCACACATCCGCAAGCACCGCCGCCGCCGAGGGCTCAAGCGTCAGTCCGCGCTGGGCCGCGAGGCGATGGGCCAACCGAGTACGCAGCGCGCGTTCGGGACCATCCAGTCGCGCAACCATGCCGCTCACGCACCGCGACACCAGCCGCCCACACATGCGATCGAGCCGCTTCGGGTGCTCATCCGCCGCGAGCACCAATCGGCCCTGCTCCAGATCGAGCGCCTCGATCGTGTGCAGCAGCTCGCTTTGGGTCTTGGACTTGCCGCCCAGGAACTGAATGTCGTCGATGCACAGCAGGTCAAGCCCGCGGTATCGCTTCCGAAAGGCATCCAGGCGCTTGGCGTACACCGCCGCGATGTATTCGTTGGTGAACATTTCCGCCGTGATGCAGCTCACGCGCGCTTGCGGACGCTGATCGCGGAACCGCGCAGCGATGGCGTGCAGCATGTGCGTCTTGCCAACCGCACAACCACCGTGCAAGAACAACTGCGTGATGCCGTGCGATGCGGTTGACTCTTCGACGAATCGATCGGCAGCAGCAAACGCAAGGCGATTGCTCTCGCCCACGACAAAATCTTCCATGCGATAGCGCGGCCCACGATCCCACGGGGACCCATCCGGCGCAACACTTGGCGCCGCCGGACGTTTCGGCGGTGGCGCCGCCTGCAGCGCTTCATGCACCGCCGTCGGCGCCTCCGACACCGTGTCGATTGCGCCGGCGCTAAAGCTGTCGGGCTCAACGACCCATTGCAGCTCAAGTTCGCCAACGCTGTCCAGAGCCGCGGCACGCAGGTCGTCGCCAAATGTGCGGCGAAGCCAGTCAGCATCGAAGGCGGAGCGCACCGCGATGTGCAGCGCGTCGCCCTCTCGCCTGGGCTTGGCGGCATGCTCAAAGTAGCGCGCAAAACGATCGGCGCCGATGCGCTCCACAAACGCAGCAAGCACCGGCGTGCAGCTCTGCACGTGCCGATGCGCTGCTATTGCAGGTTCGTGATCGTGTTTGGCATGGTGTTGAACATGGGATGTTGGCACTGCGGGCGATGGCGTAATCGTCACGGCGTGGCTTCCTTGCGCCTGCGGTTGTCACGCCGGCGTTTGGGCGCCGACGCATGTCTCCTCCGCCGCGTGCAAGTCCTTTCGCCACGCACGGTCCTCTTCCAACGCAACACCAGTGTCATGCACACACCGCGCCGCCCTTGGTCATCCACCAGGGCGGGCGATGAGCGCACAATCACCGCGCACGGACCATGCCATCCGTCCGCCCGCTCGAGCAAATCTGCTCAAAACAACAGCGGTTAAGGTGTCCGAAGCGTGCGACCTTCATCCATTGGCCGCGCCTTGCTTCGAGGTGGTCCATTCCATGACCGGACAGGCAGAATACAGGACACTCGCGTCGTGGCAAGCGCGTTTCCGGCGCGCATTTGCGCAATCTGAACGCAAGTCCCGTTGCCATCGGTGAAAAATGAAATTGCCAAACTGTGCGCCGCAAAAAACGATGCGCGCTCATCGTGGAAAAGTGGCGCAACACCACACGAGACTTGCATGCGTTCTGGCCCGCCGCTAGGCCAAGCTGCGCACAAATGCTCGGCGCAGCCCGAATCGACGAAAACCCGCTTGGGCATAGAGCTTTCTGGCCGGTGCATTACGCAGGTCCACGGCGCAGGTCACCCATTGTGCTTCCGTGTCGCACACCGCCTCCAGGCCCATGCGCAACAGCGTGCGCCCAAGCCCCAAGCCGCGCAACTCCGGCGCCACGCCGACATACACAAGCTCCACCGCTTCGCCATCCACACTGGGGCTAAAAAGCAACACCCCCGCAGGAGCGCCCTGGTGCTCGATGAGCCACCACAATGCGGGGTCAAACGCCCCCGCAGCACGATGGCTCTCAAGCGCCTCCGAGGCGGTGCGCATCGCGCACAGTTCCGGGCAGTCCAAGGTGCCCTCGTAGGATCGCTCGAGCGCCGTCGTAAGCCGCGCACGAGACTGGCGATAGCCTCCAGGCAAGTCCGCCACCAACCGGGCCCGCACGCCCGCTGGCAGCCCGCCGGACCGCTCCAAACCGTGTTCCGGGGCCAAGCCGATCGGACGGCGCAGGTACGCCAGGTCGGCAATCAGCCCGAACCCTGAAAGCCCCAGCGCCCGCTCGACCGCACGCTCCCGCGGCAGCAACAACGCCTGGGCCATGGTGCAGCGCTTCGGCGCCTCGCTGCACGCCCGGGCAACCACCTCGGCAAGCTCGGCTTCCGAGGCCGACCCCCGGGGCTCCGACGTAAACACCATGAGTGCCCCGCCTGATCCGGGGATTGCGAGCGCCACCTCGCGAACGATGGTCCCACCTTTGCGGTGCTCAACGCTGCCCCAGAAGCCCCCCAGGTCGATCCCCATCGCGCCTGCAGTCTCCAGGAACGCGCCAGCGGTGTCGGCGCTCTTGGCGGCAGACGCGATCAGGCGGGCCGCGGCAGGCTGGAGAAGTTCCCCGTGGAACCGCACGATTTCGTAGCTGCGGGCGGGCGTCGCGCCTGGGGGCTTGGGGATCGTGCTCACGGGACTTCCCACTCCAAGGGACAGGTTAGGGCAGGTCCAACCGGGGCTCGGGGCAACCCAGGGGCCTGTATCGGCGTAGGTGTTTGTGCCGGCCCACGTTGGGTATACACTACCCCTCCCGCGGGGTGTCGTGCCGCGGGCCGCTCAAAAACCCACGCAGTCGGAGCACTGTTGCGATGAATCGACCGGTCCAGTTGTCTCGCTGCTGCCGCGCCCTTGTGGCGGCGTTTTCTCGTTCGGCGGCGGCGGTTGCCGGGCTTGCCGTGGTCGCCGGCGTTGCCGGGGCGATCATGAACGCGCCGATGGCTCATGCAGCTCCCGAGCCTGACGCGATCCCGACGAAGTGGCAGCTTGATATCGAGCCTGGGCCGCTGCGTCTGGCGTCGGTGGATGTGCCGGGTGAGGGGAACAAGTTTTTCTACTACCTGACCTTCAAGGTGACGAACAACACGGGCGCGGACCAGTTGCTCGCGCCGAAGTTCGAGATTGCAACGGACGAGGGCGAAATTCTGCGATCGGATCGCGGCGTGGCGCCGGTCGTGACGGAGACGCTGTTGGCTCGGCTTCGGAATCCGTACCTGGAAGACCAAATCGGAATCCAGGGGCGCATTTTGGAGGGGCAGGAGAATGCGCGCGAGGGGCTGATCGTGTGGCCCTGCAACGATTTGAGCCCGGACGAGGTGACGGTGTACGCCGAAGGGTTTTCGGGTGAGTCGAAGTCAGTGATCGCGCCGGACACGGGGCGCGTGTTTGTGCTGCGGAAGACGCTGATGTTGCGGCACGCGGTGCCGGGGAACCTGAATCCGCGATCGGATGCGCCGATCGAGCGGACGGATACGCGCTGGGTGATGCGGTAGGCGGAAACGGCAGCCTGTCCCACGAGATCGGAAGCCCCTCACCCGGCGAAGCGCCACCCTCTCCCCGCGGCGCAGGGAGAGGGAGCAGAAAGAAGACCGGGGTTGGCAAGCAAGTCGGGCCACCCAAGCAGGCAACTGGGCCAGGGCGATTGACGCGGGGCGTGACTGGGCCTAGGTTGCTGGGCTCGGGATGGAAGTCCCGGGTGTCAAAGTGAGTAATTGATGGTGGCTGTAGCTCAGCTTGGTTAGAGCACCAGGTTGTGGTCCTGGGGGTCGCGGGTTCAAATCCCGTCAGTCACCCTTAAGAGATTCGCCGCGACGCGGCGAGCGAGGGGGAGGAGAGCGCCGGCGAGTGAATCGCTCGGGCTTGGGATGGCGCTTGCACGGTGCGCACTCTCCGGGGTTGCAAGCAACCCCGGGCACGCAATCATGGAAGCTCGCATGAGAGAAGACCGAGGGATTGCGATCCCTCGGCTTTCATGCGTTACTTCCAGACGAGACCTTCCTGCAACGTGTTGAGGTTGTCGCAGCCGGTGTCGGTGACGATGACCATGTCTTCGATGCGGATGCCGCCGAGGTCGCGGCGGTAGAGGCCCGGCTCGATGGTGATGGCGTCGCCTTTGATGAGTGCGGGGCCACCGCGATCGAGCAGTGGTGGTTCGTGAACGTCGAGGCCCACGCCGTGGCCCGTGCCGTGCGGCATGGATGTGTAGCTCGCGGGCGCGCCTTCGGGCGGCAAGCCCATGTGATAGCCGTGCTTGGTGATGACGGCGGCGGTGGTGTTGTTGATCTGTTCGCCCGTGACGCCTGCGCGCGTGGCGGCGATGGCGGCGGCCTTTGCTTCGCACACGACGGCGTGCATCTTTGCGATTTCGTCAGGGATATCGCCATGCACAACGCAGCGTGTGCAATCGCCGACGTAAAGCGTGCTGTTGGAGCGCGGGAAGACGTCGATGATGACGGATTCGCCTGTGCGGATGCGACCGGTGCCGCGATCGTGGCAGTCGCCGCCTTGTTTGCCCGGGGCGACGATCATGGATGCGTTGGTGAATTCGTTCTCAAGCAGGAAGATGTCTGCGATGGCGCGGACGCGTTCTGCGGTGAGCGGGGCGCCTTCGTGGTGGAGGACGCCTGACTTGTCGGGTTTTGCTCGGGCGATGGTGACGCAAGCGAGCTCGACGGCGCGTTCGGTCATTTGCTGAGCGGCGCGGAGGTGCTCGATCTCCTCGGCGTCTTTCGCGCGGCGTTCGAGGATGCCCAGATCGGGATCGCAGTTGACGCGGACCCCCACCGCTTGCAACTCGTGGGCGTAGATCATGGGGAGGGTGCGGTCGACGGTGACCTGGCTTACGCCGGCTTGCTTGAGACATTGGGCGGTGGCCTGGGCGGTGGCGATCTCGCGATCGCCCGAGAGGGCGGCGGGGTTGTTGTTGGGCGCAAAGTCTGCCGGGCAGGCGACGGCATCGGCGCGGGCGTGCTTGCGAGCCCGGTCCATCTCGATGTCGCGGATGATGAGTGTCGATGAATGGGGAAAGTCGATGATCGCCGCGGGGTCCATGACGAGGAACCGGATGCGGTGATAGAGCAGGTTGTTGACGGCGGGGACGCCCGCGCGGAGGCGGACCTGACCGTTAGTTGGGGTGTGGGGTTGGGCCGTCATGACTGAGCCTCCTGCCCGAGAAAACCGGGCGTGTTGAGAGCCTCAGCATACCTGCGATGGTTTGTACCGCCCGGATGAACGCGCGTTGCGAAGTCAAATGAACGAACTGGGGTGGGTCGTGACCTGTACCTACGAGCAAGCGAGCACAGCAACCTGAAGGAGCAATCAATGGCAAGTAAGCAACCGACAGCAGCGGCACTCCTGGTTCTTGCGGCGACAACCGCGTACGCAGGCGACACGAGTTTGACGGTGTACAACGGCGGGTTCGGCGTGGTGCGCGAGACGTTTCCGCTGAGCCTGAAGCCAGGCGAGAACAAGGTGGTGTTTGCGGATGCCACGGCGCAGGTGGAAGCAAGCAGCGTGATCCTGCGCGATGCGCAGGGGCGCGTGGGGTTCAACATTCTGGAGCAGAGCTACCGGAATGATCCGGCGACGCAGGAACGACTGCTGGAGTTCTATGAGGGACGGACGATCGATTTCATCGTCGGGCGGAATGAGGATGGCTCGAACAAGACGGTGAATGGCAAGATCGTGCGCAGTGGGTATACGCCCACGGTCGTACCGCTCAACAACTATGGCGGGTATCGCCCGCAGCCGAGCTATGGGAATGGGCAGCCGATCATCGAGGTGGACGGGCAGCTTCGCTTTGGGCTACCGGGGCAGCCATTGTTTCCGGCGTTGTCGGGCGATTCGATTCTGAAGCCGACGCTTGAGTGGACGCTTGCATCGCGCACCGCAGCGCAGACGACGGCGGAGGTTGGGTACGTCACGAACGGGATGACATGGAACGCGGACTACAACATCGTGGCGCCGGAAAGCGGCAGTCAGGTGGACCTGCTTGGCTGGGTGACGATCAATAACCAGACGGGCAAGACGTTTGAGGATGCGAAGATCCAATTGATGGCGGGCGATGTGAATCGCGTGCAGCCGCAAATGCAGTACGCCGGGGCGCCGATGGCGGCACGTGCGATGTATGACGCGCAGGAAAAGACAGTCACGGAGAAGGCGTTTGACGAGTTCCACCTGTACACGGTGGAGCGCAAGACGACTTTGCGCGATGCGGAGACGAAGCAGATCGAATTTGTGCGGGGCGAGGATGTGACGGCGGAGAAGATCTTTGTGTACGACGGGGCGTCGCAGGGGCCGGGCCAGCGGTGGTATTGGGGCGGCTATCGCAATGACAACCCGGGGTACATGAACAATGACCAAGCGAAGGTCTGGATCATGCGCGAGTTCAAGAACACGAAGGAGAATGGGCTTGGCGTGCCGTTGCCTGCGGGGAAGTTGCGGTTCTATACGCAGGACTCGGATGGCACGCTGCAGTTCGTGGGCGAGAACACAATCGATCACACGCCGCAGGGTGAAACGGTGCGCGTGTATACGGGCAACGCGTTTGATCTGGTTGGTGAGCGGAAGCAGACGGACTTCCAGCACCGTGGCAACTGGATGCGTGAGACGTATGAGATCAAAGTGCGCAACCGGAAGAAGGAGCGCGCGGAAATTCGCGTGGTGGAGCACATGTTCCGGTGGAGCCAGTGGGAGATCGAGAAGCGCTCGATGCCCTTTGAGAAGACCGATGCGCAGACGATCGAGTTTCGCGTGACGCTTGATCCCGATGAGGAGCAGGTGGTGACGTACACGGTGTCCTATAGCTGGTAGAGACGGCACGGGACGATCAGACCCCTCACCCGATCCGCCTGCGGCGGACCACCCTCTCCCCAAGGAGAGGGAGCAAGGAGATGACATGGCTCGGTTGATGACAAGCACGGCGGCGCTCGTGGTTGCCGCGGGGATGACGTTGAGCGTGGCGCCGGTGACGTTGGCGCAGCAGGCGGCGCTTGGAGCAATGGCACCGGCGGCGGAGGATGCGGCGGAGCTGCTGCCACTCAAGAACATCATTCTGTATCGCTCGGGGGTTGGGTATTTCGAGCGGCGCGGGACGATTGCCGGCGAGCATCGGATTGCGCTGAGCTTTGAGACTGAGCAGATCAATGACATTCTGAAGAGCCTGGTGCTCCTCGATCTGGATGGCGGGTCAATCGATGCGGTGTCGTATGCGTCGAAGGAGCCGCTCAATCGCAGGCTGGCGGGGTTCGGGATCGACATTTCGAATGTGAGTTCGGTGGTTGACCTGATGCGGCAGCTGCGCGGGCAGGGTGTTGATCTGACGACGCGCGAGGGGCAGGTGCATGGGACGGTGCTGGGCATCGAGGAGCGCACGAGCGTGGTGACGGGCGGGGACACGCCGATCACGCTGCGCGAGCCGTATTTGGTCGTGACGACGCAGCGCGGGGTGGAGGCGGTGGCGATCAGTGCGATCAACAGCTTCCAGATCGCAGATGATGCGCTGGCGGAGGAACTGGATCGGGCGCTTGGGGCGCTTGCGGAGGCGAAGGCGGATCGGACGAAGACGGTGGAGATGTCGTTGCGCGGCGAGGGCGGCAAGCAGCGGCGGATCGTGGCGGCGTATGTGCACGAGATGCCGGTGTGGAAGACGAGCTATCGGTTGGTGTTGCCTGATGAACAGGGCGGCGCTCCGACGCTGCAGGGCTGGGCGATCGTGGAGAACACGACGGACAGCGACTGGAACAACGTGCGGCTTGGGCTTGCGAGCGGGCGACCCGTCGGATTCACGATGGATCTGTATGAGCCGGTGTATGTGGGTCGGCCTGATGTGCCCGTGCCGGTGGATCGGGGCGTGGGGCCATTGGTATTCGAGAGCGCGCAGGCCCAGAAGATGTTGGGACGGGCCGCTGCTGCGCCGGCAACGGAGTCTCGATTGAGCGCGGCAGACATGGTTGCAGGGCAGCGCGCGCTCACGATGAACAGTAACCAGGGATGGAATGAAGTCGACCTGAACGACCCCAACCAGAACTTCAATATCGGCGGCGCGGCGCCTGCCAGTGCCGCGACGGGGGCGGAGGTTGGCGAGCAGTTCATGTACACGGTGGATGCGCCGGTGACGATCGAGCGGCAGCGCTCGGCGATGCTGCCGATCCTCGTGGCGCCAGTCGAGGGCAAGCGTGTGTCGATCTTCAATCCGCGCGAGATGAGCAAGCATCCGATGCGGGGCGTGGCGTTCACGAACACGAGCGGGTTGCATCTGTTGCCTGGGCCGCTGGCGGTGTATGACGGAAATACGTATGCGGGTGATGCGCAGATTCCGCACACGAGCCGAAATCAGGATCGGCTGTTGGCGTATGCGCTCGACCTGGACATGTTCATGTATCAGGAAGTGAAGTATGACCAGACGACGATGCGGTTCACGATCGCGGATGGGCTGGTGCGCAAGCAAGTGAAGCATGTGCGCTCGACGGAGTACAAGTGGAACAACTATGACGATTCGCGGGACCGGACATTGATCATCGAGCATCCGCGCACGGCGGGGTGGGAACTTGTGAAGCCCGAGAAGCCCAGAGCGACGACGGAGAATCTTTGGCGGTTCGAGACGAAGGCGGAAGGCGGCAAGACCGGCGTGACGTTTGACGTCGATGAACAGCAGGTGCTGTTCGAGTCGATCGCGATGGTGTCGGTGGACTTGCCCGAGCTTCTGGCGGCGGCAGCGAATGGAAAGGTGTCGCAGGCGGTGATCGATGCAGTGCGCAAGGCGCAGGGCATGCAAAGCGAGGTGCGCACGATCGAGCGGCAGCTACAGGTTGTGCAGAAGGAGCGCGACGGGATCTTCGATGACCAGCGGCGGATTCGGGACAACATGGGCCGAGTGGATCGGAATTCGAACCTCTTCCAGACGTATATGACGAAGCTGGCGGCGCAGGAGACGCGGCTCGAGGAGATCGAGCAGGAAGTGACGCGACTGGTGGCGGCGCGTGATGCGGCGCAGGGGCGGCTCAATGAGTTTCTAAACGGGCTGGACGTGGAGTAGGCGAGGGCACTAGGCGCTGGGCAAGTCGGCCAGGAGCTGCGCGATGGTGCGGCGCAGCGTCGGATGCATCAAGTCGGGCGCGACCTGGGCGAGTGGTTCAAGGACGAAGCGGCGCTCGTGCATGTGCGGGTGCGGCAGGCGGAGGCCTGGTTCGTCGATGACTTGGTCGTCGTAGAGCAGCAAGTCGAGGTCGATGGTGCGGGGCCCCCACTTGTCTCCCGGCGCGCGGGTGCGACCCAGCGCTCGCTCGATGGCGAGGAGGAGATTCAGCAGTTCGCGCGGTGAGCGCGTGGTTTCGATGATGGCGGCGGCGTTGAGGTAGGGGTCGGTGTGCAGGCGCGGCGCGCCCGGGGCGACGAGGGCCTGGGTCTCGATGAGGTCGGAGGCGAGGCCAATCAAGATGCCCTCGGCGTTTTCGAGTGCGCGCAGGGCGGCAAAGATGTAGGCGTGGCGTTCGCCTTGGTTTGAGCCGAGCGCGATGGCGGCGGTGGAAGGCACCAGAAGAATCTAACCACAGAGGGCACAGAAGACACAGCGAGAAGAGTTGTGTTGGAAGAAGAGGCCCCTCACCCGGCGAAGCGCCACCCTCTCCCCGCAAGCGGGGCGAGGGAACAGAACGTACCCCCGCGCTTGCGCTTGGGCTGGTTTGTTATTCGACGGGCTCGAATTCGCGCTCGCGGTGCTGCATCTGTGCTTTGAGTCGCTGGAGGATCGACGAGTGCATCTGCGAGACGCGCGACTCGGAGAGGTCGAGGGTGGCGCCGATTTCCTTCATGGTCATCTCTTCGTAGTAGTAGAGGATGACGATGAGGCGCTCGGCGCGGGACAGGCCCTTGGTGAGCAAGTTCTTCAGGTCGCGGCGCTGAATCTCGGTGAGCGGATCGGTTTGCGCCTCATCCTGGAGGACGTCGATCTCACGGACTTCGCGCGAGCCGTCGGATTGGAAGCGCTGGCGCGAGAGGGAGGTGATGCTGACGGCCTTGCCATCCTTGAGAATCTTGTCGACCTCTTCTTTTTCGACGCCGAGGCGCTTTGAGATTTCGGCTTCGGTCGGTTTGCGGCCGAGCGCCATTTCGAGCTGGTTGCGTGCGGCTTCGACGCGGGTGGAGCGGTGGCGGACGAGGCGCGGGACCCAGTCCATGAGGCGGAGCTCATCGAGGATGGCGCCGCGGATGCGCGGGGCGCAGTAGGTTTCGAACTTGACGCCGCGTTCGAGGTCGAATGCATCGATGGCGTCCATCAAGCCGAAGAGTCCAGCCTGCATGAGGTCTTCGATATCGACTTCATCTGGGAGGCGCGCATAGATGCGGTCCGCGTTGTAGCGCACGAGCGGGAGGTACTTCTCGACGAAGTAGTTTCGAAGATCTTCTGTGGGGGTGGTGGCGTATTCGCGCCAGACCTCCTTGATCTCGATCGCGTCGTAATGCAGCTTGACTTGGTACGCGTGTGCGCGCGCTTCATCATCGGGCGCGCCATGTTGCGCGCGACCGCCTCGCCTTGCCGATTTGAACTTCGTGGCTGGCATGGTCTCTCCTTGACCTCGCCTCATGGACCTTTCGGTCCGGGGTCGCCGATCCGTGGCGCACCCGAAGCTGGCGCAGAGCGTACCAGCAATGGCGAGGGATGTTCAAGCGCGCAGTAGCGCGTGAGCGGATGGTGGATTCGAGTATTTTCGAGAGGGCACATCACGCGGCCTCCTGTACCGCGTGATCGCGCGCTTCGGACGATGCTTTCGCGCGGGACTTGCGCGTTGCGGCTTCTGCGGCGTCACGCACGGCAATGCCGGCAACGCGCGCGATGATGAAGCCGAGCGCATAGCAGACGATCAATGCGAGGGTGGCGGCCGAAAGGATGTTCGCGGCGCTTCGACCAGCGGCGAGGCCACTGATCAGCGCCACCGCGAAAGCGGAGAGGCCGAAGCAAGCGGCGATCACATTGCCGGGAATATGGCCTTGCACCGGGGCTCCTCGAGGCATGGCGCGCCGAACCGTGCGACGCACCGATGTCTATCGGTCCTTGGGGATGGCGTCTTGGGGCAAAGTGGCGCGCAGATGATCGGACCTTCCACGGGCAGCGCAGGTCTTGCGCGACCTAAAGGGACGTGGTTATTTCGACCTTGTGAACCGGGCGGCGAGGCGCTTGAAGAAGCTGAGCCGGGACGCGCTTTGGTTGGGTAGGCCCTTGTGGACGTAGGCCGCGAGGGCGAGGGCGTCGCGCGTGGCCCCTGATTTGGGGTCGATATGGAAGAAGGGCTTTCGGGCGCGGACGGCCTGCGGCACGACGCGGTCGTAGCAGACGGCGCCCGCAAAGGCGGGGCGGAACTTCAGGAACTTCTCGCAGACGCCTGCGATGCGCGCAAAGACACGCTGCGCCTCGCCCGGGTCATTCACCTGATTGACGACGATCGCGATGCGTCCGTGTGGCGGCTGGCCCGCCTCAATGGCTTCTGTGGCGACGCACTTGATGAGCGAGTACGCGTCGGCGATTGCGGTCGGCTCGGGCGTGGTGACGATGAGCGCGAGATCGGCTGCGTGGACGAGTCGGCGCACGGAGCGCGACACGCCCGCGCCGCAGTCGACGACCATCGCGTCGCATTTGGCATCAAGCTGGGCGAGGGCGTCGAAGAGGCGAGCGCGCTGCGGATCGTCAAGATCTGCAAGGCTTGCAATGCCTGAGCCACCTGGGACGAGCAAGAAGCCGCCATTGACTGGCTCTGCGATGTCCATGATGGTGCGCTCGCCTGCGATGACTTGCCCCAGGTGCGCTGTGGTGCGCACGCCGCAAAGTACGTCTGCGTTCGCAACGCCCAGGTCGGCGTCGATGAGCGCGGTGCGGCGCCCGCAGCGGGCAAGGCCAATGGCGAGGGCGACGGCGAGGTTTGTTTTTCCGACGCCGCCCTTGCCCGAAGCGATAGCGACGACAGGCGCGCTTGGGCGGACCGTAGGCGCCGGGCCGGCGCTCGGTTGGGGCGCTTTGGTCGGCTTGAGTTCGACGCGGGATTCGGGCTTTGGCTCGACGGTTGAGGCGGCGACCATTTGCCGAAGTCGCGCCGCCTGGTCCTGGCCCGGTGGTTGGGTCATCGTGGTCACGCGACCAGCTCTCCTTCCAGGACGAGTGTTGCAAGGCGCTGCGCATCGCCTGGCTCGATGTGGTCGGGCACTTCTTGGCCTGTGGTGACGAAGCTGAGCTTGGCGTTGATGCGCTGAGCGACGTTGAGCAGCACGCCCAGGGAAACAGCTTCGTCGAGCTTAGTGAAGATGATGTGCGTGGGTGCGAGCGCACCGAAGCGTTCTGCGGCCTGCATGAGCACGCCCTTCTCCGCGGACGAGGCGAGCACCAGGTGCGTCTGGTCCGGCGCGGCGGCATCCAGGAGCATGCGCGTCTCGGCAAGGCGGTCGGCAGCGCGTTGGGAGCGCCCAGCGGTGTCGATGAGCACGACATCGACGCCCTGCAGCTTCTTGAGCGCGGCCTGGACATCATCAGGTGTCGAGGCGACTTCGATGGGCACATCGATGATGTTGGCGTAGGTCTTGAGTTGCTCGACGGCGGCGATGCGATAGGTGTCGCATGTGATGAGTCCGACGCGCAAGCCGTGCTGGAGCTTGTAGGTGGCGGCGAGCTTGGCGACGGTGGTCGTCTTGCCCACACCCGTGGGCCCGATGAGCGCGAGCGTGAAGGGCTTGTCGCCCTTCGCGGGGCGCCAAGGGGGCGGCGTGGCATCGCCTACAGGAATAAATGAGGCGACGTGCTTTCGAGCGGCGGTACGCACGACTTCGGCGTCCTGCTGCTGTTCCGTGGTCAGTTCGGTTTTGAGGCGAGCCACGACCTGGTCGGCGAGTTCGGCGGCAACATCGCGTTCGATGAGGTCGAGATAGAGGCGCTCGAGGGCCTCCGGGCCAATGGCGCCCGGTGCACCGCGCTGGGCATGAAGCACATGGGCGACCATCTTCTTGAGCGAGGCAATCTCGGCGGCGAACTGTTCGGTCTGCGGCGCAGGCTGTTGCACAGGCTTGTGTTCGATGACCTGGGCTACCGTGCCCCCACTGCTCGTCGCTTGCGGCGGCGCCTTGGGGAGGACCATCTGCGCGACGTCCTGCGCAACGCCCTTTGGAATCTGCGCGGCGGCTCGGGCGGCGGCGTGCTTCTGTGCCAGTGCGCGCGCTGCGGCGGCGGAGTTCGGGCGGGCGGGAACCGCAGGCGGTCGCGTCGATTGCGTGGGTCTTGGGTGCGGTGGTGCTGCAGCGCGCGCGAGGCGCATGTCGGCAGTTGCGGTGATCTCTGTGATTGTCTGGGCGCCAATGCCAAACACGCCACCCACGCGATGGGTGCGTGTGTGCAGGATGACGGCGTCTGGGCCGAGGTCTGCTTTGATCTGTGCAAGGGCGGCGCTGATGGAGCGCGCCCGATAGGTCTTAATCGCCATGTCCGCCTCCTGCGTGGCGTGCGGCGCGTCCTGCACCGCTCTCCCGGGGGCGACCCGGGACATAAGGAATACGGGAAACTGGGTGGATATTCAACTTGCGGCCCGCCAATGTGCATTGACATTGCGAGCGCGACGCTCATCTCATGCGGGGACCCCCTGCTCTTCCGGGATGGAGACAAGGCCCATGGATTCGACCTCGATGCCGGCCACGATCTCGTTGTAGCCCAGGACGATCACACCTGGGATGAAGGGCTCCAGGATCTGGCGGATCGGGGCGCGAACCTGTGGCGAGGCGATGATGATCGGCGCGTGTCCCCCATCGATGACCGGGCGAAGGGCGTCGCGCACGCGCGAGGCGAGCATCGACGCGACGCCCGCGGGCATGTTGAGCACGGTGCCGGCCTGGCCTCGCTCGACATAGCCGTTGACGGCATCCTCGAAGGCGGGGTCGAGCGTGACGCAGATGATCCGCAGGGGGGCGACCTTCGAACCGGGGCGGCGCGATGGCAAAGTCTCGCTGGCGACGGCGTGCTGATGGGAGATGGTGCGGCGGAGGGCATGGCGCGCGTATTCGACCAGCACATCCGGGTCCTTGGTCTTCTTGCCCCACTCTGCGAGCGTTTCGACGACCGATTCGAGGTCACGGATGGGCACGCGCTCGCGAAGGAGCGACTGCAAGACCTTCTGCAACTCGCCCGCAGTGACGATGGAGGGGACAACTTCTTCGACGAGCTTCGGCGCCTGTTGTTTGAGCTGAGCCACGAGGTTGTTGACTTCCTCGCGGGAAAGCAATTCGTCGGCATACACACGCACGGTTTCGGCAAGGTGCGTGGTGAGCACGACGGAGGGTTCAACGACGGTGTAGTTGAGTGACTCGGCGCGGTCCTTCAGCGAGCGTTCGATCCACCAGGCGTCGAGGCCAAAGGCGGGCTCGCGGGTCTTGACGCCATTGATTGGGCCGGTGGTGATGCCTGAGTCCATGGCGAGGAGCATCCCTGGCGCGAGTTCGCCCTGGGCGACGGTGTTTCCACGGATGCGGAAGCGGTAGGCATTTGGCGCGAGGGTCATGTTGTCGCGAATGCGCACGGGTGGCATGACGAAGCCTGTGTCGGCGGCGAGCTGGCGGCGCGTTGCGCTGATGCGCTCGAGCAGGTCGCCACCTTGGCCCTGGTCGACGAGCGCAACGAGTCCGAAGCCCACTTCGAGTTCGAGTGCATCGACCTTGAGGAGTTCTTCGACGGGCTGATCTTGCGGCGCGGCGGCGGCCTCGGCGGCGGCGGCTTCGCGCTTGATTTCGACTTGCTGCTTGCCGTCCTTGATGATGAACCAGCCTGACAGGGCGAGCGCGCCGGCAAGCATGAACATGGGCGTGGCGGGCAATGGTGTCAGGCCCAGCAGTGCGAGGAAGCCGGCGGTGATGAACAAGGCGCTTGGGCGGGCGGTGAGCTGGCCGGTCATCTCGACGCCAAGGTTCTGCTTGGCGCCGGAGCGTGTGACGATGAGGGCAGAAGCGATCGCGATGATGAACGAGGGGACCTGTGATGCGATGCCGTCACCAATGGTCAGGATGGTGAAGACCTCGGCGGTTTGACCCAGGTCCCAGCCCTTTTCGATGGCACCGACCGCGAAGCCGCCCACGATGTTGACGACGGTGATGATGATGCCCGCGATGGCGTCACCCCGCACGAACTTGGAGGCGCCGTCCATGGCGCCGAAGAAGTCGGCTTCGCGTGCGATGGTTTCGCGGCGGGCCCTGGCCTGTTCTTCGGTGATGAGACCCGCGTTGAGGTCGGCATCGATGGCCATCTGCTTGCCAGGCATGGCGTCCAAGGTGAAGCGTGCGGCGACTTCGGAGATGCGCGTGGCGCCCTTGGTGATTACGACGAACTGCACGACAATGAGAATGACGAAGATGACAATGCCGACGAAAAGGGAGCCGCCCGCGACGAAGGAGCCGAACGCCGAGATGACCTTGCCTGCAACGCCAATGGCTTGATCGGGCGTGGCGGCGTCTGCGGTGAGGATGAGGCGTGTGGAGGCGACGTTGAGGACGAGGCGGAGGAGGGTTGTGCCGAGGAGGAGGGAGGGGAAGACGGAGAGGTCGAGTGGTTTTTCGATGTGCATCGTCGTCATGAG